>CAMLPZ010000212.1 GCA_946482045.1 uncultured Asticcacaulis sp. | reverse complement strand
ATCCTCATGGCCAATGGCCATGAGAAGGAACTCTATGGCTATGAGGCCAACACGACCAATAACCGCATGGAGCTGATGGCGGTCATTGCCGCGCTCGAAGCGCTAAAGAAGCCGTGCGAAGTCGAACTGCACGCCGACAGCCAATATGTCCTGAAGGGCATCAAGGAGTGGATTCACGGCTGGAAGGCACGCGGCTGGAAGACGGCCGACAAAAAGCCGGTCAAGAATGACGACCTGTGGATGCGCCTCGACGCGGCGACCAAAGCCCACAAGATCAAGTGGCACTGGGTCAAGGGTCACGCCGGCCACGAGTTCAACGAACGCGCCGACCAGTTGGCCAACAAGGGCATTACTGAGGCGCGCCTGGCGTCATAGTTCCGAAAGCTCTGCTGCGAACCGTCTTGCATTACCGACATAATGTTCGGCCGAGCGCTTGAGACCGGCGATTTGTTCCGGCGTCAGTTCGCGCACCACCCGCGCCGGTGAACCGAGAAGCAGCACACCGTCCGGATAGGTCTTGCCCTCAGGCACCAGCGAGCCGGCGCCGACGATGCTGTCGCGGCCAATGACCGCGCGGTTGAGGATGATCGAACCGATACCGATCAGCGCATTGTCGCCGATTGTGCAGCCGTGCAGCGTCACCTTGTGGCCGACCGTGACGCCTATGCCGATCGTCAGCGGCGATCCCGGATCGGAATGCAGCACCGAACCGTCCTGGATATTGCTGCGGGCGCCGATGGTGATGGGCTCATTGTCGCCGCGTACCAGCGCGCCGAACCAGACACTGGCTCCTTCTCCCATGAGGACATCACCGATGACCTGGGCCCCAGGCGCGATCCAGGCATCGGCCGCCAGGCGCGGCGCCAAATCGCCTAACCGATAGACAGGCATACCAATTTCCCCGGCCGGCCACCGTGACATTTATGCGAAATTCGCGCGCGTGGATTAATATTCATCATTCGGTAACCTTCGAGGCAGAATCTGATAGCATTCTTATGGAGGAATCAGTTTTACTCCATAGGGTGCGGTGGAGGAGCAATCCTATACCGTTGCTTTCAGGCTTTGTACCTCAAGAGGTCTAAGTGGCAATACCGCGTTCCATGTTGGGCATTGCACTTCCGCCGCCGCCGATCTTCGGCTCCGGCGGCCCCTGCCGGTCAAGCCTTTTTTCCTCCCCAATCACGTATGTCACGGCGACGCCACTTATGGCCTCGCCTTTTTTCATGCCTTCTGCGGCCGGCACAGCCGCACAAGGCGCTTTGAAGGAGCATGTTCATGACCAAGCGATCCGCCAAGCGTTTCCTGCGTGAAGGCCATCTGGACGAGTCGGCGTTTACGACCGATTCGAAAGTGCGCCGTCTGAACGTGCATGTCGGAGGTGGCGGAGGCGGCGCGTGGTCGCCCATGGGCAATACCAATGACGAACGGGACCAGGGCTATCTCAAAACGATAAAACCCAAATCCGAAGGCCAGGCGGCGCTGCTCAGCGCCATCGACGAAAAGAACCTGATCCTGGCGCTGGGCCCTGCGGGTACGGGCAAGACCTATCTGGCTATCGCCAAGGCCGTCGAGGCGCTGGAAAGCGGCAAGGTCGGCCGTATCGTCCTGTCGCGTCCGGCCGTCGAAGCCGGCGAATCGATCGGCTTTTTGCCCGGCGACATGGAAGACAAGCTGGCGCCATACCTGCGTCCTCTCTACGATGCCCTCACCGACCGTCTCAGCATGAAGCGCGTCAAGGCGCTGATCCAGGAAGGCCTGATCGAGATCGCACCGGTCGGCTATATGCGCGGCCGCACGCTCAACAACGCCTTTGTCGTCATCGATGAGGCGCAGAACTGCACCTACACACAGCTGAAAATGCTGCTGACGCGCCTGGGCTGGAACTCGACCATGGTTGTGACGGGTGACCCGGCGCAATCCGACCTTCTGGGCGGTCTGTCGGGCCTGGCCGACGTCGCCGACCGCTTCGAAGCCGTCGATACAATCGCCGTCGTCCGCCTCAAGGACAAGGATATCGTCCGCCATCCGCTGGTCGCGACCATGCTGGGCGTGCTGTAATCTCCGGGCAGCACGAACAGCAAAGGCGGTGGGGTGACCTGCCGCCTTTTCACATACCTGAAACCTAATAGCGAAAGAATGGTGCGGGCGGCCGGACTCGAACCGGCATGGGATTGCTCCCGACGGATTTTAAGTCCGTAGCGTCTACCATTTCGCCACGCCCGCATAAACCGTATTCAATGGCAGAAGGACAAGCCTTCTGCCCCAATTGGCCGGTCAGGTAAAGGCCCTTACTTCTTGATTTCGGGGCGCGTGAAGGTGACGTTGGTGTTGGCCAGCATCCACACAGTCGCCGTCCAGGCCGCGACGTTCTGCTTCATCTGCGCCGGATCGATCCGCTCGATGACGTCATTGGCCGTATGGTGGACGTCGAAATAGTCGTAGCCGTCCTGTTCGAGATCGAACGCCGGAACACCCGATTCGTGCAGCGGCCCGCTGTCGACGCCACCGGTCGGCACGGCTTTCGCGTCGATATAGACAGCCAGCGGATAAAGCACATTGCCGAGCTTGGTCAGGAAGGCCTTGTCCTCGGTCGGCATCAGGCTGATCGCGTAAACCTTGCCGGCGCCGAAATCCGATTCGCCCGCGGCGACGAAGTTCGAAAGCTTGTCACGATAAACATCGCGGAACTTGCCGCCGCCGGCGTCACCGAAGCCTTCCGGCTGCGAGACCTCTTCCGAACCCCAGAAGACGACGCGGATGGTGCGCTTCGGCTTCAGGCCCGAATCTATGATGGTCTTGGCCGCGGCCATGGTGATGCCCAGGCCCGACGCATCGTCGATGGCGCCAGTGCCTAAGTCCCAGCTGTCGATGTGCCCGCCCATGACGATCACTTCTTCAGGCTTTTCGCTGCCGACGACGTCAGCGACGACGTTCTGCGATTGGCCCAGCCCCAGGAACTTCGCGCCACTGGCCATGCGCAGGCGCAGCGGCCCCGCCTCACCCTTTTTCTGCAGCTTGAGGATACGGCCAAGCGCCTCGGCGTCGGGCGGACTGATGGCCATGGACGGGATACCCTCGCCGTCGGTCCAGGTGGTGGCTCCGGCATGGGCGAAGCGGTCGGTCTCGGTCCCCAGCGAGCGCATGACGAAGCCCGCGGCGCCACGCTTCTGCGCCACGCCCGGTCCGGCGGATCGGACCGTGCCCGACATTCGGCCGTAGCCTGAACCATTACTGGCGCGCGCCATCGGCTGCAGGATCACGACGATCTTTCCGGTCAGGTCCGTCTTGCTGTCGAGGAATTCCTGGTAGGTTTCGAACATGACGGCTTCGGCATCGGCGACGCCGGCCGTCGAACCGCCGAGCGCCGTGCCGACCAGCTTCTGCGGGAACGGCGCGGTAATTTCGATGCTTTCCGCGCCGCGTTCCCAGCCATAGAGCGGGAAGGTCTGAAGGTGGACGTTCTGGAAGCCCATCTTCTTTAGCTCTTCGACCGACCATTCCGACGCCTTGCGTTCGGCCTCGCCGCCGGCCGGGCGGGCGCCGAAGCGCGTCGTCATCTGGGCAACGAAGTCATAGGCGACGTCGGATTTCAGCGCTGCGTCGCGCAAAGCCGCAGCCTGAATCTCGACCGGTTCCGAGGCCAGGGCGGGCACGGCGGCGGCCGCAGGCTTGGCTTTCGGTTTCGGCGCGGCGGCGGCAGCACCGGCACTCAGGGCTAATGCAGCCAGCAGGCCAGCGGTTACGGTTTTCATGATATTCGTCCTCTCACACGTCTATCCGGCGATTTCTTCGAGACTGGCCTGCGAATTGCGCTTGCGCCCCTCTTCGACAACAGGCTCTAGCGCCGCCTTCAACTCGGAAACGGCAGCATCAAGCGTTTCCGGGTTCTGGCCGCGCACCACCAGCTGCGTGCCGAACTCTCCGGGCAGCAGGCCGAAGGGATAGCTGCCCAGCGACAGGTCGGCATAGCGCCGGTCGATGTCGCGGAGGGCGTCCGCCGCCCAGCTTTCCCCGATGAAGTTGAGGCGCAGCGTCCGCGACAGCACCCTGCGCCCGGTCTTAAGGCGCGGCGCAACGTCGGCCAGCATGCCTTCCATGATCTTTGGGACGCCCGCCATGACGAAGACGTTGCCGATCTGGAAGCCCGGCGCGGCCGATACCGGATTTGCGATCAGCTCGGCGCCATGTGGGATGCGCGCCATGCGACGGCTGTTGTCGTTCAGCGTCCAGCCGGCCTTTTCGGCGCGCTCCTGCAGCATCCTGAGCGCTGCCGGGTGTTCGCTGATGTCGACGCCGAACGCCTTGGCGATGCAATCGGCGGTGATGTCATCGTGCGTAGGGCCTATGCCGCCGGTCGTCAGTACATAGTCGTAGGTCTGGCTTAAGCTGCGCACCGCCTCGATGATCTGGGTTTCATCGTCGCGCACCATGCGCACTTCATTGAGGTCGACGCCCAGCGCGCCCAAAAAACGGGCGATTGTGTTGACGTTCGAATCCACGGTACGACCCGACAGGATTTCGTCGCCGATAATCATGATGGCGGCGGTCGGATTGGGATTTGTCGTCATGGATATAGCTCCGGAAGAACCGCTGATCCGCTTCGCCAACCTGAAAACAGGGCGGCTGCGTATGCGATACAAGCGATTCTTCGCCGATGTCGAATTGGATGAAATGATTTCGGGTGAGACCAGTACAGCACACTGCCCCAACCCGGGCAAGATGCTGGGACTGCTTGAGCCCGGTAACCTGGCACTGCTCACCCATGTCGGCGATCCGAAACGCAAATTGCAGTACCGAATTGAAGCCCTCCAAGAGCGCGGCACTTGGGTCGGCGTCAATACCCAGTGGCCGAACCGCGTCATACCCGCCGCCATTCTGGCCGGCCTCATTCCGGAGCTGTCGGGCTATGCCGCCCTGCGGCCCGAGGTGAAGTACGGCGTCAATTCACGCATCGACCTGCTGGCCACCGGTCACGCTACGCGGCCGGACGCCTATATCGAAATCAAGAATGTCCACCTGTCGCGAACACCGGGCCTGGCCGAGTTTCCCGATTGCGTGACGGAACGCGGCGCCAAGCATCTCCATGAGCTGATCGGGATGGTCCACGCAGGTTTTCGCGCCGTCGTCATCTTCTGCGTCCAGCGCCACGATGTCGAACGCTTCGACATCGCCCGTGACTGCGATCCGGGCTTTGGCCGCGCCTACGACGCCGCGCGCGACGCCGGTGTCGAGTTCCTGGCGCTCAGCTTCGAGCTTTCACCCGATGGGCTCTATTTCCGCCGCAGCCTGACGATCACCTAGGCTTCCTCGCTTCTGGTCGCGGGCTTGTTGCCCAGCGCCACGACCGCCATCAGCGCGGCGCCCAAGGCCTGCTCCTGACCTGGCACGGCCATGTAACGCGGCTCCCAGCGCGGTTTGAACTTGTCCTTGTAGGCGCGCAATCCCTGGAAGTTATAGATGTCCCCGCCCAGTTGATAGATGACCGAGGCGATTTTGGGCCAGGCACTCGACAGGGGGCGCGCCTCAAGCCCCGCCAGCGGTGCCAGCCCCATGCTGAAGCTGGCATAGCCGGTGTCGCGCGCATATGCGATCAGGCGCAGGAACAGGTATTCCATGATGCTGGGCGGCGACTGCGGATGATAGCGCATGAGATCGAGCGTCAGGACGGTGCGCGACTGCAACGGCCACAGATTGGCAAAGGCCATGATCTCATCGCCGATCCATACCACCGCCACCGGCGTCAGGCGCATATAGTCAGGGTCGAAGCTGCCGAGCGAATAGCGCTTCTCCTTCGCATTCTTGCTGTCCAGCCAGGCATCAGACACGATTTTCAGCCGCGGCATGTGTGTTTCGAGCGCATCCGGTGCGATGACCTCGAAGCGCGCATCAAGCGCCTCATATTTCTTGAGTGTCTGTCGGAAGCCGTAGCCCTTCTTGCCGGAAAGGTCGAAGCCGGTGACATCTATCATCGCCTCCTCGCCGATCTTGTAGGGCCTCAAGTCAAGATCGATCATCAGCGGCAGGACGGCGGGGCCCACCTGATAGAAGCTCAGGCGCGCATTGGCCAGCGACGCCATCTCCTTCAGCTTCCACGCCAGGTCCTCGGCCGCCGTTGCCTCTCCGACCGGCTCCCCCATCACCACCCACTGGCGGCCGGAGGCGCCATACATCAGAAAGGCCGTGCGGTCGTCATTCCACAGGATATGCTTGTCGCGCAGCAGGGCCAGCCATGCCTGCGGGTGTGTGGCATGCGCGATGACCTCGCGGATGCGGCCGGCATCCTCGTCATCCGGCAGCGGCGGCAGCCAGCGGGCGATACCGAACAGCCGGTAGAGCATGAAGACCCCGATGGTCACCGCGACGATCACCAGCCCGCGCAGGAAGCGCGAGGCGTTACCGTGATAGGCGAAGTCACTCCACAGGGTGTGGGCGTAGGATATGTGCTTATAGAGGTAGAAGCCGGTCCAGACGACCACAGCAAGAGTCACCGTGGTGACGAGAATCCATAAA
Source organism: uncultured Asticcacaulis sp. (assembly GCA_946482045.1). The sequence continues at coordinate 882 of CAMLPZ010000212.1, read as the reverse complement.
GGATTGATCGTCATGGTCAGAAGGCTGGAGCGCCGGTTGAAGGCGCGGCGGCACGGCAGCAGCAGCAGGCCGCACGCCGCCATGGCGATTGCCGGCACCACCGCCAGTTCGCGCGTCAGGCTGAATAAGGCCCCCAGCCAGAACAGGCCGAGCGCGGCGTACCAGGCGGAATCGATGCGTTCCCACAATCCGCGCGCCAGGAACAGCATAAGCACACCGATGGCGGCGGCTAGACCATGCGACAGCTCGATGAGGACAAGGGGCAACCAGCGCCGGATCAGCGGCATGGCGGCCGGATTGATCGGAGCGAAATCGGCGATGAGGAGGAGTGCCCCGGCCAGAAAAATTAGAACGGCGAAAACGCGCGGCACCATGCGGCTGGCCGTATCCAGGACGATTCGGTGCGCGGGACTAGGCGTCATGCGCCGTTTATAGCGCTCCCGGAAGGATTCGGCAGCAGGAAAGGATTAACCCGCGCGGGCACACCAGCTGTCACGGACGTCGAGCGCATCGCACAGTCCGCGCGCCTGGGCGTCGCTTTTGACCGGACCGACCTTGAGCCGGACCAGCGACTTGCCGGACTGGGTCACAACCTTTTCATAAGACGGCTTCAGTCCTTCGGCGGCGGGGTTGGTATCACGCAGATTTTCCCACGCCTGCTGGGCGGCCAGCAGGGTGCCGAACGATCCAACCTGGATGTTCTTTGCAACCCTGACCGCAACCTCGGGCGTCACCGCCTGTGTCACGACCTGGGGCGTCGCGGCCTTGGCAATCTCAGGGGCAGCAACGGCAGCACCGGCGCGGACGGCCTCGCGCGCCACATCGGCGACCGGAATATCGGGCAGTTCCTTTGCAACTTGGGCCAGGTCGAACACCACGCCG
>CAMLPZ010000211.1 GCA_946482045.1 uncultured Asticcacaulis sp. | reverse complement strand
CCCACGACGGCCTTGATTTGCGCAATGACGTCTTCGGCGACGGCAGGCGTTTCGGCAAAGGCGGTTACGGTGGACATCCGGGGGCTCTCCATTAACAGTGACGTCGCGTTAAATCAGCGAGTCGTCCTTTGCAAGCCACAAAACCTAATGAAGGCGCGCAGCGCCGGTATCCCATCCCCTGTGTCGGCGTCGTGTGCTGGCGCGGGGATGAGGTGCTGCTGATCAAGCGGGGCAGGGCGCCGCGCCTGGGCGAATGGTCGATCCCCGGCGGCAAGGTCGAGCTGAATGAGGCCCTGGCGGATGCGGCCTTGCGCGAGCTGCTGGAAGAGACGGGCGTGACGGCCAAGATGGCGGGGCTTGTCGAAGTCTATGAAATCCTTGAGCCCGAATTCCATTATGTGTTGATCGACTATGCCGCGCATTGGGTGGCCGGCGAGCCCAGGGCTGGGGACGATGCCGACGAGGCGCGATTCGTTTCCATCGACGAAGCTGTGTTAATGGTTAGCCGCGCTGATATCCTTGATGTTTTGCTGAAATCAAAGGTCGTTGTTCGCCGAACACGCGAAATGCCCTGACGTCAATTTTCGACCAGGCGAGTGGCCCATTCTGCAACAGAATTCGCGCCCTGCCTCACTTCCCGCAATTATTTACGCCGATTCAGATTCTCGTCTTGATGGTTTTTTTATTTTGTGGTTAAAGTTTCGTTAACGGTAACCATCTATGCAAACCTTTGCTTAAGGTTACCGTTCGGTGCGAATTTTTTATGACAACGGCCTCGGCCGGCGTTCGGGAATTGGCGTCCGCAAAGAAAAAAGGAAGTCAACACAAGGTTGAACTTCCGGGTTTTGGTGAGTCTATTATCAGGAGTACAGTCATGAAGAAGTTTGTTATCACGGTCGCCGCTCTGGTTTCCGTCATGGGTATGGCCGCTGCCACCAGCCAAGCCCTGGCTAAGCCTCCGCCCTGCACCGACGCAACTTGCGGCTGGTAAGCAGTGCCAAACGGGTAAGCGCGTTGGCTCTTACCCGTCATTTGTTTTTAACCCGTCATTTATCTCCGGAAATCCGGAAATCCCGACGCGGTTTAAGCCAATCCTAATGTCTTTGTGATTTAAGTCGCCCCTGATGGGTATCAGGAGGCGACATGAGTCGCTTATATAAAGACGGTGGTTGGGTGAAAAGCTTGCGCGGTTTTATACTGCCGCTGGCGGTCATGGTGTGCACCGCCCAGGCTGTGCCGGAGCAGGTCCACGCCGCCCCCGTAGCTGCCGCTGACAAACAGGGCTATGCGCAAAGCCTGAACGATATCCAGGCCCAAATCTCCGCCCTGCCATTCGCCTACAGCGACGACGAAATTGATGCCTATGGCCAAAAGGCCGTGAAGCTGTCGGGGGACGCGCGCGTCTATGCCCTGTGGCGCATCCTCAATGCCTACAAGAGCGACCAGAACGAAGCCAGGATGCAGGCCTGGCATAACCGCATCCTTGCCCTGGCGCAAAGCGAGCGTGACAGCCGCCTCGATCTGCTGGCGCGCTTCATGTACCAGGCCTACCAGAACGACGTTTCGGGCTATACATTGATGACGCCGGCCGATTGGCAGACCTATCAGTCAGCATCGAGCGCCGCCCTGCAGAACATCGTCATACTGGAACGCCAACGCGTGCTCCAGTACCAGGCCAACTGGGCCGGGGCCATCGACCTGGGCGACTCGCTGATCGTGCGTCTCCAGGCCGAAGGCAGCCAGGCGCAGAGCCTGATGATGGCCGCCCAGCAGGCCATGGCCTATAACATGCTGAAGGTCGGCGATTATAATTCCTATGCGTCGCACATGCTGGCGGCGGCCCGCCTCGCGCGTGGCAACGCCTTTTATCGGCAACAGATGGACCTGGTCTACGATCTAGCCTTCTTTGCCGCCCAGGACAACAATGTGGCCCTGGCGTCGCCATTACAGAAGCTCTATGCCGCTCAGGTGGCGAAGCACGACATCAGTGATCTCAAGCCGTGGAGCCAGCAGCTCTGTGCGATTGTCGAGGACAAGGCAGGCCGGTATCGCGCGGTCATCGACTGCCTGAGCGGCACGGCGGTCGCGCGCGGCGCTATCGCCACTGGCCACGACGCCTTCCAACTGATGCTTCTGACCAAGGCTTACGCCCGTGAGGGCAGGGTGGCCCAGGCCCGTCAATCGCTGGCCCGCCTTGACGCAGTGCCGTCGGCGTTACGTACGCCCAATCCGATATTCAACAGCTATGTCGAAGCCTACCTGAAGGCCCATGAAGGACAAACGGCGGCCGCCTTCCAAGAGATGGGTGACCTCTTCCAGCCCATGCAGCGCGAAGCCGACCAGCGCCGTGTCGCCGCCACTCAGGACATGTACCGTGCCCTGCGCAAGCAGCTGGACAGCAAGACCGCCGAAAGCCGCCTGCTCAACAAGCAGGTCGAGATGCAGCGCGTCATGCTTATCCTGGCGATCGCGATCGGCCTGCTGCTGACGGCCCTGGCCGCGGTCAGCTTCGTCTGGGTCATGCGCATGCGCCGCATGCAGTGGCAGCTCAGGGACGCCCATGAGCACGCCCAGGCCGCCAATGCCGCCAAGTCGCGCTTCCTGGCGGTGATGAGCCATGAATTGCGCACGCCGTTGAATGGCGTGCTGGGCATGGCCCAGGCCCTGCGCAAAGGCAAGCTCAGCGAGGAGCAGCACAGCCAGGTCGATATCCTGATCGAGTCGGGCGAGACCCTGATGGTCCTGCTCAACGACGTGCTCGACATGTCGCGCATCGAGGCCGGCAAGGTCGAGTTGGCGCCGACGGCCGCGTCGATGAAGGACATGATCGAACGCGTCATCAACACTTATCTCCCGACCGTCCAGGACAAGCCGGTGGCGCTGCGCTACGACATCGACGACAGCGCGCAGGCGCCGATGATGTTCGATGTGCTGCGCGTCTATCAGTGCCTGTCGAACCTGGTGTCCAACGCCACCAAGTTCACAGAACGCGGCACGATCCGCGTCGTCGCCTCAGCCACGCCTCATGCGGACCGCCCGGGTTACCTGGTCCGTGTCGAGGTCCGCGATACGGGTATCGGCATGAGCCGCGCCACGGTCGACAAGCTGTTCGAAGCCTATGCCCAGGCCGATGCCGGCACGGCGCGCAAGTATGGCGGCTCAGGGCTGGGCCTCAGCATCAGCCGCCGTCTGACCGAACTGATGCAAGGCACGCTCAGCGTCACCAGCGAGGAGGGCGTGGGCTCGATCTTCGTGATGACCTTCCACGCCGGCGAGGTGGTCAACGTCGCGGGCAGGGTGCCCGAACCGGCGCCGGAAGCCGAAGCGGCGCACGCGCGCGGCTACCGCATCCTGCTGGTTGACGACCATCCTGTGAACCGCAAGGTCGCCCGCCTGTTCCTGGAGCCGTTCGGATTCGAGATCACCGAGGCGGTCGATGGCCAGGAGGCGCTGGACGCCCACATGGAAAACTTCGACCTGGTGCTGATGGACATCAACATGCCGCGCCTGGGCGGGATGGACGCCACGCGCCTGTTCCGCGAAACCGAAGCGCCGGGCCACCACGTGCCAATCGTGGCGCTGACGGCCGATGCCATGCCGGAGCAGATCGAGGCCTGCCTGGCGGCGGGTATGGACGCACACATTTCCAAGCCGATCATCATGGACAAGCTGGTCGAAACGGTGACCACACTGCTGCATATCGGCAGCCAGCAGGGCGAGGCGCCCGCGCCGATGGCGAAGACGGCCTGATTATCCGTTAGCGGGGCGAACCGATTCCCGTTATAATCCGGGGACGGACGGGCATCAGACCCGGCGCCGTTACGGGGGCTAAATCATGATTGTCAGCGTATTTCTCGGTATCCTGTTCGTCCTGGCGATCTTCATCGTCTTTTCGATCATCAAGATCGTGCCACAGGGCTTCGAATTCACCGTCGAACGGTTCGGCCGCTACATGCGTACCCTGAAACCTGGCATAAGCTTTCTCACGCCCTTCGTGGAGACGGTCGGCCGCAAGGTGAACATGATGGAGCGCGTGTATGACGTGCCCCAGCAGGACGTGATCACCAAGGACAATGTGAATGTCCGCGTCGACGGCATCGTTTTCGTCCAGGTCATGAACGCGGCCGAAGCCGCCTATCGCGTCGACAATCTCGACAATGCGGTCATCCAGTTGGCCATGACCAACCTCCGCACCGTTGTCGGTTCGATGGAGCTGGACGAAGTTTTGTCGCAGCGCGACTCGATCAATACACGCCTGCTGACCGTCATCGACCACGCGACTTCGCCGTGGGGCATCAAGGTCAATCGCATCGAGATCAAGGACCTCAAGCCGCCAGCGGACATCACCGACGCCATGGCGCGCCAGATGAAGGCCGAGCGCGAACGCCGCGCCCTGATCATCGAGGCCGACGGCGAAAAGCAGGCGGCGATCGCCCGCGCCGAAGGCCTGAAGCAGGCGACGGTGCTGGAGGCCGAGGGCCGCCGCGAAGCCGCTTTCCGCGACGCCGAGGCCCGCGAACGCGCGGCGCAAGCCGAAGCGACCGCCACCGACCTGGTGTCGCAGGCCATCGCCAAGGGCGACGTAAACGCCATCAACTACTTCGTGGCGCAAAAGTACGTTGAAGCCTTCGGCAAGTTCGCCGAGTCGAACAACACCAAGACGCTGATCGTCCCGGCCGACCTGTCGTCGATCGCCGGCGCGATCAGCGGCGTCACCGAGCTGATCCAGCAAACGGGCAACAACGGGCCGAAATTGCAACCGGCCCAGCCGCCGCGCAAGACCAGCGTTCCCACCACTTAGGGCCGACCGCGATGGACATGGTATCGATCTTCCTGATGGGGCCGATGGGCACCCAGGCCTTCTGGATCTGGCTGACGCTGGGCATACTGCTGCTGGGCGTCGAGGTGTTCCTTGGCACCCAGTGGCTCTTGTGGTCGGCGGCGTCGGCCGGTGTGGTGGCGGTCGTCTGCCTGACCGGCCTGCCGTTCGGCATCGTTGCCCAGGTCATCACGTTTGCCACTTTAAGCCTCGCCATGTCGGTGATGACGCGCAAGTTCATGAAGGTCCCTGGCGCCGGCCCCGACCTCAATGCGCCCAATGACCGGTTGCTGGGCAAGCAGGCCGAGGTTCTGAGCGGTTTCGAGTTCGTCGCGGGCGGCGAGCGCACGGGCCGGGTCAGCTTCGAAGGCGTCGAATGGCCGGCCGTGCTGACCGCCGGGGCAGACGATGCCGTGCTCAACAAGGCCGACCGCGTGGTCATCAATGCGGTCCACGAAGGCCGCCTGTTCGTCATGCCGGCGAGTTAGATCGAACGGCTGTTGCGTATTCTGACGGCGGAGGCCCCCCTTCCGTCCGCTTCGCGTCCACCTTCCCCGTCAGGGCGAAGATGACGGAAGGGGCGACGCTCAACCTGCTCCGTTTCCCTTACGTAAGAAGGCTTTCCGCGCGAAGATTTCATTTGCGCGAGGCCTGGAACACGCGCCATATGTCCTCAAAAAAGAGGAAACGCCATGCCCGATACCCAAACCATCCCGCGCCCCGGTGTGTCCGAAGCCGAATGGAAGCTGCGCTGCGATCTGGCGGCACTTTACCGCGCCGTGGCCCTCTATGGCTGGGACGACCTGATCTTCACCCATATCTCGTCACGCGTGCCGGCCAGGGACTCGCTCGTCAAACAGGCCGACGGGGCCTTCGCGCCGTCTGACACCGACCACTTCCTGATCAATCCATACGGCGTCTTCTTTGCCGAGATGACGGCATCGGCGCTCGTCAAGATCGACGGCGACGGCCGTGTGGTCGATGGCAGCGGATCTATGGTCAATCCGGCGGGCTTTACGATCCACAGCGCCATCCACGGCGCCATCAAGGACGCGCACTGCGTCATCCACCTGCATACTGACGCCATGACCGGCGTATCGGCGCAGCGCGAAGGCCTGCTGCCGCTGACCCAGAACGCGCTGCTGATCCGGCCGCAACTGGCCTATCACGACTATGAAGGCGTGGCGCTGGAATTGGATGAGCGCGAACGGCTGGTGGCGGATATCGGCACGAAGCGCTTCCTGATGCTGCGCAATCACGGGGCGCTGGCGTGGGGCGGCACGGCGGGTGAGGCGTTCACCGCCATCTACTTCCTCGAACAGGCGTGCCGCCAGCAGATCGCGGCCTTGAGCGCCGGACGCGAGCTGGTGCTTGAGGTCGGGCAAGAGGTGCAGGACAAGGTCGCGCCTTTGGCTGCGGGTGTTGGGTTTGTCGGCGTGCTGGTCTGGCCGGGCCTGATCCGGCGGCTGGACCGCGAAATGCCGGGGTACGCGGTTTAGGGGTTTGGCTGTCCACAGATTACACAGATTGGCACAGATTATTCGAGCGGTTGGCTAGGTCTGCGCCTCGCCGCCCGCTTGTCGTGCACTTCGCTTGACAATAGCTCCCGAACATGCAAAGTTAACTTTGCATTATGCCAAACATACTGTGCTTCCCCGTTCAGGGCGCCATCATTCAGGAGACACGAGCATGTCTACCCAACGTCAATCCGGACTGCCCAAAGCGTTGCTTTTCGGGCTCATGATCATTCCGCCGGTCTGCGTTGTCGCAACCATGCCGTGGCTCGCGGAGCAGCCTGACGCAGTGGTCTTCTTGCTTACGGGAATCGCCGCGGCTGTTACGGTCGTGGCGAGTTTTATCCTCGCTATTCTACACGACCGCAACGTCGATGAATGGAACCGCAGCAATGCGCGCTTTTCCAGCCAATGGGGCTGGACCGCCGGCGCCAGCCTCGTGGCGCTGCTTCTGGCCCTGCCGCCGTTTCGTGACGTGATTGTTGCCTGGGTTTCGGCCTGGACCAAGGTGGCGGATCCGGACCCGACCCTTGTGATATTAACCTTCACCTTCGGCTTCATGGCGACGGTCTTCGCGCAACTCATCTGCACGGCCTTGCTCAGTGTCGCCTGGACGGCGTGGAAGTCGCGCGGCCCCCGCGATCTTGCATGAAAAACAGGATCAGGGTGTTGCGCGCGGAGCGCCGATGGAGCCAGGCGGAACTGGCGGCACAGGTCGGTGTCTCCCGCAATTCCATCATCTCGATCGAGAACGGCCACTTTGACCCTTCGCTGTCGCTGGCCTTCGCCATAGCCGATGCATTCGGCTGCAGGATCGAGGACATTTTCGAGCGCGACCCGCCAAGGCCGAAGGCGTGATCGCGGTGGCGCTTTTCGGGCGACTGCCCCGGCAGATGCGGGCTGGGTTTTAAGGCCGTCCACAGATTACACAGATTGGCACAGATTATTCGAGCGTGCGGTCGAGACCGAGCCATAGCGACAGCAACTCCCGACAGCGCAAAGCGCTGTCAAACAATCCATTCAGTGCACGCGGACGCATCCACGCACGCGAATAATCTTGGACTGCGCCCCATGTTTGAGACGACTAATCACGGACTCGGTTGATTAAATGGG
>CAMLPZ010000210.1 GCA_946482045.1 uncultured Asticcacaulis sp. | reverse complement strand
TTATGGCCAACCCGCCGAAGAGTTTGAAATTCAGTTCATTGACGGCAGCTATTTGGACGCCAGGCTTTTCGAGGCCTTGGGTGTCAACCAGGCGACCTATGAGGCGTTCCTTGAAGCCTTGACCGACTGGGGCGAGGACGACAAAATCAAGGTCATTATTGCTGTGGGAGAAGCCGGTTATAGATTCACATTCGGCGGCGACGAGCCGGATCAGTTCGAGGTTGACTTGCACCGGGCTGACGGCCTTGCCCATCTGGCCGCGCAGTTTTTCGAGGAAGGGCTTTATGGCGAGATACCTGAGCCGCTCCGAAACTACGTTGATTACGACGCCATCGCCCGTGACCTCAGAGTTGAATACGGCGAAATTCACCTTGACGACACCCGGTGCATTTACAGATGCAGGTGAGCGTGTCAGCATACAGGCCGAATGATGCGACCAATTGCGTCAGCCGCGCTGATGAAAGGTGTGGCGTTCTCATGCGCAATCTTAGTGATCTGAATCATTTTTGAGGACTGTAACAGAGACAACACATTGGTCCTGGGGGCCATTTTGGGGGCCTCTCATTTTTCCTTTCCGCCAATGAATTTTGAATTCAATAGGTTATTTCCCGAATTCGAGTCACCTAAGCCACCACTTTTCTTCTACAGCTTTATTCTTGGCGTCGACAACGTTAGGTCATTGCGGCGCCTGGGTTCACTCACCCAGTAGCGCACGCACGCGGTTATAGTCCGCCAGCTTGGCTTCGTAATCCGCATAGGCAATCCTGAAACCCTCTGTCTGGTTTAGGCCCATGTCCAACAGCAGGTTGGCTTTCTGCGCGGCCAAAGCCACATGATCCCTTAAGATCATCAGGCGTGTAGCCAAGACGACCGGATCAGCCCCTTCCCGGATAACGGGTTCAAGATTTGAATTTTGCATGAGGTCAGACATCGCAAACTAACGTCAGAAGAAGTTAAGATGGGATATCCCACCTCATAACCGATGTTGGTTGCCGTCCAATTAATCGCCGCGCCAATATTCGCGAGCAATGTTTTCCACCAGAGAGTGGACAAGCAAATATAAACCAGGGGAGAAACTTCGCGCACGTTCGCGAACGTCTAGATGGTGCCCAGGAAAGGACTCGAACCTTCACGGCCGTTAAGCCACTGGCACCTGAAGCCAGCGCGTCTACCAATTCCGCCACCTGGGCACACTATCTAGGTGGTAGGTCCGGTCTTGCGACCGAAGGCGGCGACCTATAGGGGCAAATTTTCCGGCGGTCAACGGCCAAAGAGCGGTTTTTTAAGGCCTTACGGCGATTTTCCACATCTTCGCGGAAACAACGCCATTGCGCCTTCTTTATTTTCGCCGGAAGCCACCGCATCTCAATATTATATCCCCCTCCCTATCTTCCCCCGTACCGCCAAAATAAGAGGGAAGTCCATGCATATACGTAAAAGCCTTGCGTCCATCGCCGCCGCCGGCCTCCTGGCGCTCGCCGCCTGTTCGGGGCCAGTCAAGGATGACAAGGCATCCGACTTCGTCGCGAAGGCGTCTGTTGCCAACCTTTTCGAGATCCAGACCAGCGAACTGGCGCTGCAGCGGTCACAGAACCCCGAGGTGCGCGCCCTGGCCCAGGCCATGATCGCCGACCACACCAAGGCCGGCGCCGACCTTCAGGCCGCGCTGACCGCCGCCAAGAGCAGCGCCGTCCCCGCGACCGCTCTGGATGAGGCGCACCAGAAAAAGTATGAGGACCTGGCCAATGCCAAGCCCGAGGAATTCGACGACAAGTATGTCGACGTCCAGACCGACGCACACAATGAAGCCGTCGCCCTGTTCAAGGACTATTCCGATGGCGGCGCGGCCGGTCCCCTGAAGGATTTTGCCGCGGCCGCCCTACCCGTGCTGGAAGGCCATAAGGCCAAGGTCGATACGATCGACGACGTGACACATTCCGGCGCGACCGATTCGGCAAAGGCTTCGGAAGAAGCGTTCGAGTCGGCGGCGGGCCATTAAGCAGATGACTTACCTGTAAGATGGGCGCCGTTGTCACGACGGCGCCCTTTTTTAATCGAAAGCCGATTTCGGAATGTGGGTGATCCGGCACGCCAGGTCGGCTTCACCGGATGCCACGATATAGTGGTCCCCGCTGTCGGCGATCCCGGTCGTGAAGACGACATCGCGGATATACATCTGGTGCTCCAGCGGCCGGGTCAGGTCCGGATTGGCTTCCAGCAGCGGCTTATGGCAGGTGCGCAGGATTTTGCTGGGCTCATCCTTGTCCATGATCGACCAGTAGGTGCGGTAGATCCCGACGATTTCCTTGGGCTCGACGCCGTGCCACAGGCTGAGCCAGCCCTCATCCGTCAAAATTGGCGGAGTGCCGCCCCCCATGCGCGCGGTCGCCACCGTGCCGGAATGCGGCCGGATGCCCGGCTTGGCGTAGGGCTTCCAGAACAGGCCGTCTTTTGAATGGGCCAGGTTGATCGACGGACCGGCGCGCCATTCGCTGCCCGGCGGATAGGCAAAATAGAGGTCCCCCAAGGGCCGGGTCTGGGCGAAATACTGATCGTTAATCAGGCCTTCGAAGATCAGCATGTCCTTGTTCTGGTGGTCGAGCACGATGTCCTCGAACGTCCAGTCGAGCCCGTTGATCGAGCTATAGAGCGTAGTCGAGTGGCGCTCCGGGCTGACCGAGCAGGTGGTCATCAGCCAGCGATCGCCGACCTTCGAGATACGCGCGTCCTCGACGCCGTAGCATTGCAGGGAATTTTGCGGCGTCACGGCCTTATCGTAATGGACGGCGACGACCTCCAGCCCGTCGGGCGTCAGTTCGACCGGGAGCAGCCACGACAGCGAGGTCAGGGCCATGATCTTCCAGCCGCCGCCGTGCAGCAGGAACTTGCGCGGATCGGCGGTATTGGCCAGCTCCAGCGGCCAGGCGTCCAGCACATAACGGCCGTCGTCCCAGCGGATGGCATGGACATGGTTGTCGAAGATCGCCGTGCACAGGGCTTCCGCAACGCGCACCATCATCAGCAGATTGCCGCTGGGCAGGCGCGTCAAACCAGGATTGAAAGCCCCCAGCACATAGGTTTCGACGTCGATATGCCCCCTGAGCGGCGAGCGCGACAGATCGATATCGTCGGGCGTGAAGACCAGCTTGTCGATGGCGTAACGGCTGTCTTGAGCGGAAGCCGATGGCAGTCCTGCCCTTACTTGGTCATCGTGCATGATGCGCTTCCTTGAAATCGATAGCCCTATCCTGCGTGGAAAATACCGGAGCGCAGCTAAGTTTTTGGTAGGCGAAAGCTATGGAAATATAAGGAGAAAGTTAGCAGGATCAGAGCCAGAGGACTTGCCGGCAATTCGCCTTTAAGAAAGCGTTAGCCATTAGCGCACAATCTAGCCGTGTGCGCGTGAGCACTGTCGTTAGCCATTGCGGGGGCAATATGGCTGGTTTGAAAGAATGCCAGTTTCTGGTTGTCGACTCTAATCCTTACATGCGGCAGATCGTCGAAACCATTCTGCGCGGTTTCGGTATCCGGTCAATCATCATGACCGGAGACGGCGATGAAGCCCGCGTGCTGATGCGTCAGCGAAAATTTGACTGTATCCTTATGGACTTCGTCATGTCCGGGCTCGATGTGCACAAATTGACACAGCAGCTACGCAAGACCTCCGGTCATATTAATCAATACACCCCGATCATTATCATTTCAGCCAATTCGGAGCGGTCGCGCGTTGAAAGCGCACGCGATGCCGGAATCAATGAAATGTGCACCAAGCCCATCATGCCCAAGAATCTTTTCCTGAAACTGGTGGCGGTTTACGACTATCCAAGATCGTTTGTTATCTCAGAAAGCTATACAGGCCCTGACCGGCGCAGGCGCAGAGACCCGACCTTCACAGGTCCTGAACGTCGCGAACAAGACTCCTCAGGCATCGGACGGAGCAAGCTGGTTTCCGAAGCATCATAGAGCCTCAGTTTCTTAGCGCCGAATCAGACGACTTATACTGGCCGCTCTATACGGTACTGCGCTCAGCCGTGTCAGTATAGTTGAAGGACGAATGTCAGGGAGACGACCAGCATAAAGCCGGTCAGGCCGCTGGCGACCAGCGGGATAAACAACGGCACGCCATGTTGCGAGTCCGGGCGGGGATCGTACGTCATTCTGAGCCTCGATCATATGGGGCAGCTATCTGCCGTAGACGAGTAAGACTCGATTCTCGTGAAAGAAAATGCACGAATTTGTGAGAGTCGTTTTCCCCAGTTACTTGAAATCCCGCGAACGAATGAGAATGACCGGCGGAGAGGCGGCGCGAGTGCCGCCGCGACGTTTCAGCGTACGCGGATCAGGACCAGGCTCACCGTTGCGGAAGTCATCGCCGCGCGGCTTAGGCACCCGGAAAGACTCATCGCGTTCACTGACGCTGTCGAGCAGATCGGACAGGTCGATCAGGCGCTTGGCCACCAGGTGGACGACATCGCCTTCCTTCTGGATCTGGCCTTCGATCGCCACCATGCGCGCCGTCAGGATCAGCCGGCGCTGTTCTTCGTAGATGCGGCTCCAGATGACGGCATTGACGATGCCGGTCTCGTCTTCAATGGTCATGAAGGTGACGTTCTTGGCCGTGCCAGGCCTTTGCCGCACCAGCACCATGCCGGCCACGATCGCGTCGGATTTGTCGGCCAGCGCATTGGCGGCGGTGCAGGTCAGGATGTCACGCGCGCTTAACTCGCCCCGCAGGAAGGCCAGAGGGTGTTTGCGCAGCGACAGGCCGACATGGCCATAGTCCTGCACGACTTCGCTGCCGGCTGTCATCTGCCGGAGCACGACGACCGGCTCGTCCAGTTCGGGCGCCGACATGGCGTCGAACAGAGGCAGGGGCGTATCGCGCAGGCCTTTCAGTGTCCACAGGGCGTCGCGACGAGACTTCCCCAGCGACGGCATGAAGGCATCGGCATCGGCCAGGGGCAGAAGGCTCGATACGGGCAGGCCGGTGCGGCGCCAGACATCGTCGATCGAGCGGAAAGCGCCCTCTCCCCGGCTCGCGGTCAAGACGGCTGCGTCACTATTGGCCAGGCTCTTGACCATGCGCAGCCCCAGCCGGACGGCAAACTGGCCCGGCGTTTCCGTCTCTTCCAATGTACAGTCCCAGCGTGAGGCATTGACGCAGACCGGCCGGACCTCGACGCCGTGATCGCGCGCGTCGCGCACCAGCTGCGCCGGGGCGTAAAAGCCCATGGGCTGGGAATTCAATAGCGCACACAGGAAGACGTCGGGATGGTGGCATTTCATCCATGACGAGGCATAGGCGATCATGGCAAACGAAATGGCGTGGCTTTCCGGAAAACCATAGGAGCCGAAGCCTTCAAGCTGCTTTATCAGCCGCTCGGCGAATTCCTGTTTGTAGCCGCGCTCGAGCATACCCTTCATCATCTTATCCCGGAAGTTCTTGACCCCGCCGGTATTTTTGAAGGTCGCCAGGCTGCGGCGGACGTGATCGGCCTCGTCCGCGCTAAAACCAGCGCAGATTACCGCCACCTGCATGGCATGTTCCTGGAACAAAGGGACGCCATAGGTGCGGCCCAGGATTTCCTTCACTGCCTCATTGGGATAATCGACATCCTCCAGTCCATGTTTGCGGCGCAGGTACGGGTGAACCATGTCGCCCTGGATCGGCCCCGGCCGGACGATGGCGACCTCGATGGCCAGGTCGTAGAATTTTCGCGGCCGCAGGCGCGGCAGCATCGACATCTGAGCACGGGACTCGATCTGGAAGACACCGACCGTGTCGGCCTTGCAGATCATGTCGTAGGTCGGCGTGTCGTCGGCGGGAATGTCCGCCATCGCCAGGGTAATGCCCTTGTGCGCCGCCAGCATGTCGAAACTCAGTTTCATGCAGGTCAGCATGCCCAGCGCCAGGCAGTCGACCTTCATGAACTTGAGCACATCGATATCGTCCTTGTCCCATTCGACGACCTGGCGATTGTCCATGGCGGCCGGCTCGATGACAGCCAGCTCGTCCAGCCGGTCGCGCGTCAGGACAAAGCCGCCGGGATGCTGGGACAGATGGCGGGGTGCATTGATCAGTTGCCGCGCCAGAAAGAGTGTCAGGCGCACCCGGCGGTCGGCGATGTTGAGATCGAGCCCTTCCAGGTGCTGTTCGTCGATATCGTTGGCCCAGTGGCGATACTGCTGCGACAGGGTTTTGATGACATCTTCAGGCAGACCCATCGCCTTGCCGACATCGCGCAAGGCTCCGCGTGTGCGATAGCGGCTGACGACGGCGACCAGGGCGGCGTGGTTGCGGCCATAGGTTTCGAACACCCACTGCATGACCGTTTCGCGCCGGGCGTGTTCGAAATCGACGTCGATGTCCGGCGGCTCGTTGCGGTTCTTCGAGATGAAGCGTTCGAACAACAGGTTGTACTTGGCGGGATCGAGCTCGGTGATGCCCAGCACGTAACAGACGCTGCTGTTGGCGGCCGAGCCGCGTCCCTGGCATAAAATACCTTGTGAATTAGCGAAATGGACGATGGCGTGGACGGTCAGGAAGTAGTTGGCGTAGCCCATCTCCCCGATAAGGTTAAGTTCCTTGCGAAGTTGCGCGACGACCTTTTGCGGCGTGCCATCCGGATAGCCCTTCTCGGCATTGTAACGCGCACTAGCGCCCATCCAGACGAACTTTTCCAATGTCTCCTGCGGGCTCAGGTGCGGATGTGATTTCTCATCCGGATACTGGTATTCGAGTTCGCCCATATCGAAAGTGCAGCGTTCCACGATCTCACGCGTGCGGGCCACAGCCCCCGGATATCGATCGAATAACCGCGACATTTCGGTTGGCGCCTTCAAATAACGGTCGGCATAGCGTTCGCGGCGGTGGCCCAACTCATCGATGGTGCAGGTGTGGCGGATGCAGGTCAGCACGTCCTGAAGCAGGCGCCGCGACGGATCGTGGAACAGGACGTCATTGGTGGCAACTGTTGGTACGCGTACGCTGGCCGCCAGGTGCGCCAGTTCGTGCAAGCGCAGGGCATCATTGGGCCGCCGCCTCAGGGTCAGGGCCAGATAGGCGCGGTCGCCGAACAAAGCCTTCAGGCGGCGCAGATTGGCCGCGCACGCCTCATCTGCGACATCAGGGACAAGGATCGCGAGCAGCCCTTCATGAAAGCTTTCGACATCGGCCCAATCGAGATGGCATTTGCCCTTGCCCGCCCGGCCTTTACCCAGGGACAGCAGCCGGCACAGACGTGAATAGGCGGCACGGTCGGTCGGATAGACCAGCAAGGATGTGCCGTCGCGCAGGTCGAGCCGGCAGCCGACGATCAACCGGACGCCATAGTCCTTTGCCGCCTTGTGCGCCTGGACGATGCCCGCCAGTGAATTGCGGTCGACAATCCCCAACGCTGCGATGCTCAGCGCCTTGGCCGTGGCGAACAGCTGATCGCAGGAACTGGCGCCGCGCAGAAAGGAAAAGTGCGTCGTGACCTG
>CAMLPZ010000209.1 GCA_946482045.1 uncultured Asticcacaulis sp. | reverse complement strand
CCTGGTCCTCGGTCGTCTCGGTGCGTTCCGCCTTCAGCAATTCCGCGACCATGGCATTGAGCGCGGCCAGTTCGACGGGCTTAGGCAGCATGCGGTCGGCGCCGGCTTCGCGCGCCAGGGCGTTCTTTTCCGGCGATGGGTTGGCCGACAGGGCAATGACCGGTACGGCACGAAGCCCGGCATCGGCGCGGATATGGCGGATGGCTTCGAGCCCGTCCATGACCGGCATGCGCAGATCCATCAGCACAAGGTCGGGCCGGACATCACGCATCAGGTCGATGGCCTCGGCGCCATTCACAGCCTCGCGGACGCGGAAGCCTTGCGCTTCCAGCGCTGTGCGCAGCAGGGTGCGGCTGCTGTCGGTGTCGTCGGCGATCAGGATGGTGTAGCGGTCGCTGTTCTCGATGGCGGGCGCATCGCCTTCGTTCGCGGCTGACAGGGGCAGGGGGAGTTCGACGCTGAAGCGGCTGCCCTGGCCCGGCGTGCTTTCGACGGTAATCGTGCCGCCCATCATCTCGACGATCTGATGGGTGATGCTTAGGCCCAGTCCCGTGCCGCCGCTGCGCGACACGGCATTGCCGGTCTGCTCGAACGGCCGGAAGATGCGGCCGATATCGGCTTCGGGAATGCCCAGGCCGGTGTCGATCACATCGAAACGCAGGCGGGCCTCGGCTTCGGCGAGCGCGACGACGGAGACCTCCAGGCGGACCTCGCCTTCGCTGGTGAACTTTATGGCATTGCCCAGCAGGTTGATCAGCACCTGACGCAGGCGCTTCTGGTCGGCCATGACGCTGCGCGGCACGCCGTCGGCGATATCGACGGTGATCTTCAGGCCCTTTTCCTCAGCGCGCAGACGGACCATCTGGCCGACATTCGTAACGCATGCCTGGATATCGAAGCTGGTAGGCAGCAGTTCCAGCTTGCCGGCCTCGACCTTGGCGATGTCGAGAATGTCGGTGATCATGGTCAGCAGGTGCTCGCCCGAATGGTGGATGGTACGGACGGCCGACATTTCGGTGTCATCGAGATTGCGCGTCTTCAGCAGTTGCGCGTAACCGATGATGGCGTTCAGTGGCGTGCGCAGTTCGTGGCTCATATTGGCCAGGAATTGCGACTTGGCGGCGGACGCGCTTTCCGCGGCGGCGTGGGCCTTGGCCAGGACGGCCTTTTGCTCGGCCAGGCGCTTCTGGCGCTCTTCGTAGGTGCGGCGCATGCCAAGGAAGCGGTACACCAGGAAGCCGCCGGTGAGCACCAGCCAGACGCCCAGGATGACCAGGTACCATTGCGCGGTGGTCAGCGACGTGCCTTCGAACGTCAGGCCTGTGACTGTGACGGCGAACGTGCCGAAGGTCGCCGCCGAGGCGGAGCTGAAGCCGACCGACATGACCTTGTCGAGCGGCGGCTTGACCTTGTCGGGCGTCAGGTTGTGCGCGGCCAGCCACCACGATTCGACCGTGAACTGGTCCATGGTCAGCTCGATGTCGTTGTCACCCTGTTTGACGGTGAATTCGGCCACAAGCGGTATGGTTTCGCCAGGCTTGGCGTTTGGGACCAGCTCTTTTGGCACCGCCGTCTGGAGGGCGATGCGCATATGATCGCCGACACCCTGATAGTTCAGGCGCAGCTTGATGTTCTGGAACTTGGAAAAATCCGTGCCCGTATTGGTATTGGTGACGTCGAGATGCAGGCCATAGCCGCAATAGGCGTACTGTGCGCCAGCCTTGAGCTCGCACGACCACTTCAGAGGCGCTGCCTGATCGTAGGTCGCCGTTGATTTCCCGCCTTCCTGATAATCGCCGTAGACGAATGCATAGTACTGCGCTGCCCGGGCGTGCAGGTCGAGTTGCCGGCTGGTGATCGCCTCCTGGCCCAGCACAGCGGCGAAGGTCAGGGCGATCAGCATGAATACGGTCGCTTCGAGCTTCAGGTTACTGAAGCGGAGCCACTGGGCGGATGAAGAACGGGACGGCTTACGTGTTGTCGGAGACACTTTTGTACTCAGTTGCGGCAAAATTCTTTTGCCTTGCGGCGTGCGGAAGTTGGCCAATCATACCGGCCAATGCTTAGGAAGGCGTTGATGTGGCTGGAAATAGTCTTAAACTCCGGTGCAAGACTGCGTATGGATTGACAACGCTTTGTCATGTCTTCATGTCAGGATGACCGGGGGGGCGTCGCATGGGATGACGTCATGATCGTGAACACTGTGGGCCTGGTTATGGCCCTTGCCTCAACAGCGGCAACGCTTTCGCCCGTGGACAAGGACCGGATGAGCGTCGTGGCCGCCGATGTTCTGTCGAAGGGCTTGGCGGATCATTGCCGCACCGCGGCGCCCGCCCGCGCCGCCGGGATCGAGTCCGCTTACCGCAAGTGGCGCACAGCCGCGCAGGTCGATGCCATCCGCGCGGCGTTGGGGGCACAGGCCGTTGCCGCGACCGAAGCCGGTGCGGCGGGGCAGGCGGAAGCCATGCGCCGGAAACTGGCCGGATTGGGTGACGCAGATACGGTCTGCGCGCAACTGCCGGCAACGTGGGCGCAACCCAGCTTCGACATGGCCGCCAGCTATCCGAAAGCCTATCCGGTCGAACAGGCTGCTGCGCTTCCCCCGAGTGCGTCCAAGCCCCAGGCCGCCCCGGCAAAAGCGGCGGCGCCTGCCGTGAAGACCGGCGGCGGGCTCAAAGAAGCGCAAATCGAAGCCGTCGTCTCCTCGTGGCACCAAGGCTATTACGGCACGCAGTTCACCCTGTTCGAAAAAAGCTATCTGGTGCTGAAGGACGGCACAGTACGCAAGGGATTACCCGAGGTCGGGCCGGGCGATTTCGACCTGGCCGCCGACCGCGCCGCTGAGCCTAAGCTATGGGGCCAGTGGCAGAAGGCCGGCAAAAGCTACGCCTTTCGTTTCCCAGGCGACAGCAAGTTCACGACGCCGCAAAACGACGACGTCGAGGCGCGTTCGCCGGCCGGACTCAGGCTCGATAACAGCTATCATGCCTCCTCGGGCTATCAGATCATCGGCGGCGCCGGGTCGTTCAGTTTCCGCTCGCTGACCCTGCGCGCGGACGGCCGCTTTACCCGTGCCAGCCACGGCTTTGTCGGCGGCTCAACGGGCTTTGGCGACGGGGCGGTGGTGGCCGGCAACAGCTGGGACGACAAGGGATCGGTGGCGACCGTGACCGGTCCGGGCGCGGCCATGCGCGGCGGCAGTTCCCGCAAGACCGGCGTCACCGACGCCGACCTGCAGGGGACCTATCACATCAACGGCTACGAGCTGGTGCTCACCTACGACAGCGGCCGGCGCGAAAGCCACTTCTTCCACGTCTCGGCCAACAAAGAAATGATCGGGCTCGGCGACGAGACAATGATGGTCAAGAAGGATTGAAGATCAGCGAGCGGTGGGCTGCGACACCGGCCATGACGCCGGCGGCCGAGGCCATGGTGGCGTTCGACATGGCGGCGGCGGCGTCACCAGCGGCGAAAACGCCGTCCACCGTGGTTTGTTTCATGCCGTCGGTTCGGATCAGCGGCCCCATGGGACCGTCGTCGAAGCTGCAATCGAGCGCTTCAGCCAAACCGCTCGTCATCTGGGTCTTGGGCGCGGTGAAGACAGCGTCGATGGCGATGAGGTCGCCGTTGGCCAGCCGGACGGCTTCCATAGTGGTGCCTGTGCCTAGCAATTCCACCACAGGCGTTTCGATCACCGCGACCCCGCGCGCCTGCATCAGGGCGCGTTCCGCTGCATCGGGTGCAAAGCGGCCCTGCGTGAAATAGGTCACTGGTCCCCAATCGGCGATCAGGATCGCCTGATGTGCTGACATGGCGTGGTTGGCGATGACAGCCAGCTGGCGATCCGCGACCTCAAAGCCGTCGCAATAGGGGCAGTGAAAGACCGATTTGCCCCATCGCGCTTGGATGCCGGCGATCTCCGGCAGTTCGTCGCGCACGCCGGTGGCCAGGATGATCCGCTGGGCCGTCACGCTGCGGCCGTCGCTTAAATCGAGGTTGAAGCCGTCGCGGGCCGGGCGGGCGTCGATCGCTTCGCCGTGGAAATAGCGTGCGGTTGGATAGGCCAGGACCTGGTCACGGGCCGTGCCGATAATGGTTGCTGGTGGCTGTCCGTCCTGGCCCAGGAAGCCATGCGAATGCGCGGCGAAGCGGTTGCGCGGCTTACCGGCGTCGATCAGCAGGACGCGGCGGCGGGCACGGGCCAGCTGCATGGCGGCGGAGACTCCGGCGAAGCTGCCGCCGACAATGGCGACGTCAAACGACTCTTTTGGGCGCGCGCCGATCATGAGCGCGCCGAATGGCAGAGGAAGAAACCCATGGCGCTGTCCTTTCGTATCTTTCATTGTTACATGATAACACGCTTGCGCGTTCATGCAACATTAATTGTTACGAAATGTGGAATGTGCTAGAGCACCATGAGATGAATTTCCCCCTTCCGTCATTTGCTCCGCAAATGCCGATGGCTTGCAAAAGCTATACTTTCGCTAGCGCCAAACCCGCGTAAACGGGGAAGGTGGCAGCGAGCGTAAGCGAAGCTGACGGAAGGGGGGATGATGCTGAGGAGTTGATCATGGCCAGCGACAACCGCCTGTCCCGCATGCTCCATGTGCTGATCCACATGGCGGAGCGCGATACGCCGATGACTTCGGAGGACATCGCCGTGATGCTGACGACCAACGCCGTCGTGGTCCGGCGCACCATGGCGGGCCTGCGTGACAAGGGCTATGTCACTTCCGAAAAGGGGCACGGCGGCGGCTGGCGGCTGGCGACGCCCCTCAGCGACATGACCCTCTACGATGTCTATGCCGCGATCGGCAGCCCGGCGGTCTTCGCCCTGGGGATGGCCGACGATCATCCGCGCTGCCTGGTCGAGCAGGCGGTCAATGACAAGCTGGAAGACGCCCTGACCGAGGCCAGGGCGCTGTTGTTCGCGAAGTTCAGCGCCATCAGCCTGGCCGATATCGCCGCGGATTTCCAGCGGCGGTTTGCGGCCGCCAGGCCCTGTCGCTAAGCCTGATCGGCCACGACCCGGCCGCGCATGGCGCCGAACACCAGCCCCAGCCCGACCATGGCCCAGATGGCGATGACGGGCAGTTGCTCGAAGACCCAGGGCTTGTCGGCCGCCGGGATGTCGTAGAACAGCCAGCCGATGGCCCCGGCATTCATGCCCTGGTGCAGGACCATGGCGATCAGGACGCTGCCACGCGCCTTGGAGAGCATCCATGCCACCACGACCGATTGGCCGGTCAGGAACAGCCAGTAACAGCCGAGGCTTACCGGGTTCAGGCCGCCGCCTGACAGGCTGGAGCCCTCGGAGGCGAACCACAGGGGCGTGTGCCAGAAGGTCCATAACGTGCCGGTGATCATGCCGGTGACGAAGATGCCATAGCGGTTGAACAAGATGGGCTGGGCGAAGCCGCGCCAGCCGGTTTCTTCAAGCAGCGGGCCCAGGAAAATGGCGACGCCGTAAAAGGCCGCGATGATCCACCAGTGGTCCCAGCGCACCGGGCCGGGATTCTGGCCCAGGGCGGCATAAATGGCAACGCCGCCGCCGATGGCGACAAGTGGAAACAGAAAAGCCAGCAAGTACCACACACCGCTGACGCGCCAACGCGTGGTCCGGCTCAGCAGGGCGCCGACTTCACGCGGCCCGCCGGTGACCAGCGACAGGATAATGGCTGAGGCCGTTGGCCCGAACCCGCCCAACAGCATCAGGGCCAGGGATTGCGGCGCCATGCCGAACAGGTTCGGCTTGATATCGGCAAGGATCGGCCGCCAGCACAGATAGGACCAGCCATAGGCCACCGCGGCAAATAAAAGCGTAAGAACAAGGGGGTATCTGGTCTTCCAGTTTTGCATTTCGGCTCTCCCGTTTTTGAGGTGGGGTAACCGTGGCAGGTGCGGCCGGACCCGTCGTCCCGCTGCGCTGGCTGGGACGCATTCCACTGTCCCGGCGTGTGGGATGGGACAGGCAAACGCTTGTCGGGACGCGCAACTGTGGCTAACTCTGGGGAAAAAATCGGGAGCGAGGCTAATGAACGACGGCCTGTTGCTGGTCGTGACGGCGGCCATGGTGGCCCAGGCGCTGTTCTGCGCCGTGATGCTGGGCGTGCGGGCGCGTGAAACGCCGGCAAGCGGGCTTCTGGCAGCCGTATTCGTGGCGCTGTGCCTGGCTGGCGGTGGCCCGCTGGTGCGGCTGTTCACCCCGCACTTGCAACCGGCCTTTTTCGAGCTGTCGGTGCCGGCCTATCTGGTCATGGGACCGGCCCTTTGCATCTGGATCGAGGGCATGACCGCGGAAGCCCACTGGCGGATCGAACGCCGCCATCTGATCCACCTGCTGCCGGCGGGGTTGAGCCTGATCCTGGTGCTTCTTGACATTACTGTGCCGGACTTTACCGCCAAAACCCCGGCGGCAGCACTGGGCAAGCAGGCCTATGTCGTGGCCGTTGCGGGACTATGGGGCGTCACGCTTGTCGCCTGGGTCGCCCAGGCGGTCTTTCTGGTGCGTGATCTGATGCGCCGCTTGCCGGCCTATCGCAACCGTCTGAGTATGCTTGTGTCCAACACCCACCACGCCGACCTGCGCGGGCTGGAAGGCGTGGGCGGGGCGGTGGCCGCTTTGTGGCTGGCCGTCCTGATCGCCGTCATCCTGCGAAATGTTCTGGATATCGATGTTGTGCCCGAGTGGCTGGGAGCGGTGCTGGTGTTGGTGCTTGTCTGGTCGCTGGGGCTGTGGGGCCTGAACCAGCGGCCGGGCCTGCAACGGGTAGAGGCCGGTTTCGAAGCGGCGGAAGAAACGGCAGCCAAGTATCAAAAATCCGGCCTAGCCGCCGAGCAGGCGGCGCGTATCGCCGCGAAGCTAGACGAGGCCATGACCGCGGACCGGCTATATCTCGATCCGAACCTGTCTCTGCCCAAGCTGTCGCGCCATATCCGCGTCCCGGCCAACCATATCTCCCAGGCGCTTAACACATCGATCGGGCTGTCATTCTTTGACTATGTCAACCGCTGGCGCGTCAGGTCGGCCATGGCCGATGTCGCCGATGGCAGCAAGGGCATATTGGATATCGCCTTCGACCATGGCTTCAACGCGCGCTCGTCCTTCTACCGCGCCTTCCGCAAGGAGACCGGCCTGACGCCGACTGAATACCGGTTGAAAGACTAACGCTTACCAGCGATCCAACCGCCATCACGGGCCGTTTTCTCGGCGTCGGCGTCGAAGACATCGCCCACAATGCGCGCTTCGACGGCCTGCGTGATCAGCGGTGACGAGGCCTGCGTGAACTCGGTCTTCGCCTCGGCACGAGCCGCGACTTCGACGCGCCAGTCGGTCCCTTGGCGGCAGGCCAGGCCTTCATTGGCGGCAGTGGCAAAGGTACGGCAGATCGCGCCGGTGCCATCGCGGAAGGTCATGCCGATATGCGGGCCGGTTGCGGTATCGGCGGCCAGTTGCGTTTCCAGCGCCTGTTTGAGGGCGCCGCGCGCGATCAGGCCGTT
>CAMLPZ010000208.1 GCA_946482045.1 uncultured Asticcacaulis sp. | reverse complement strand
TGCCACAGCGACACCGCCCCGTAAAAAGCCCCGGCGCGGCTGACGGCGCCTATGGCGACGCCGTCGGGGGCAACGGTCAGGTGATAGGCTTCGTCATCCTCGGCGACCAGGGTTTGGATGCGCGTCAACCTGATGACGCTTTCACCGTCCTCTGGCGCGGCGGTAACGATCTTCAGCTTCAACCCGCGCTGCGTCTTCAACATGCCACGCAGGTATTCCGCCACAGACAGCAATTCGGCGTCACCGGTAGGGACATGGATACGCGTGGCGTTGCTGAGGACGAAGGCGCCGTCATTGACGGTCATCTTCGCCGGCACGGGCGTAATGGCGGGCGCCGGCGTTGCGAGCGCCGGCGCGGCGAAGGCCAGGACGGCCAGCGACACGATCAGCGGGCGGATAGAGGTCATCGGCGGTTCCCCTTATAGTTTGTGAGCATAGACGTCGGGATTGTAAGCGTCTCAAAAAAAGAGCAGGTCCACTGGGTGGAACCTGCTCATCGAGTCGATCCAAAACCGCCCCGTACGTGGCCGGTGCGGTGGCGGGCTTTGGTCTGACCTTTCGCCATCAGAGGATGGACACACAGACAGCACACGGTCAGACACCTGCCACAGCCGATATACGCGCAGCGCGGGCTTCGGATGTGCCGCACGGCGAAAGAGGGACGCCGTGCGGCAAAAAACGGGAAGAAGACAAGGGGACCGGGCCGGAGGTGCAACGCTCCGGCCCGGGTACGCATTACTTAGCTCAGTACTTGAAGCGGGCGCCGAGGTAGAAGGACTGCCCGTTGTCGTAGATGGCCCGCGGAATGTCCGGCGTGCCGACGAAGTAGTAGAGGTTCTCACCCAGCAGGTTCTGGGCATCCAGCGTCAGGGCGACGTTCTCGTTCAGATTATAGCTGAACGAGCCGTCCAGAGTGCCGTAATCGTCCTGCCACATGACCGTGCCGCGATCCTTGCCCGAGTTGAACTTGGAGCGGAAATTGTAGGCCAGGCGGGTCGTGATCAGGTCGTTTTCGAAGTAACCCGTCAGGTTGAAGGTGTTCTTCGAATTGCCATCCAGCGGATCGCCGTTGTCGTACTTGGCATCGACATAGGTGTAGTTGAAGATGAAGCCGAAGCCGTAGGCCAGCGGCTGCTGCACGCTGAACTCGAAGCCCTTCGCCGTCGCCTTGCCGCCGTTGGCGGGGCCGGACATGGTGAACAGGGCGCCTTGCGGCGTCTGTTGCGTCGTGAAGAACTGCGTGAAGGTTTCGGTCGTGATGTAGTTGTCGATATCCAGGTTAAAGACACCGAACGACACCAGCGATTCCGGTGCATAGTACCATTCCGCACCCAGGTTGGTCTGCCATGCGCGGTAAGGTTCCAGATTCGGGTTGCCGCCCGCCGTGCCTGTCAGGTTCGAGTCGACCAGCGAGAAGGCACCGGCCAGCTGGGCATAGCCCGGACGCGTCATGACCTTGGCGGCGCCGGCGCGGATCAACAGCGTATCCGAAGCGTTGTAGACGAAGTTGGCGCTGGGCAGGTAATCCCAGTACTCCTTGTCTGTCGTTTCCGAACCCCAGGACCCGAAGACGTTCGTGACCGACTTGACCGGCGCATTGGCCGACCATTGGGTCGAGCTGGTTTCGGTCTTGACGGCGCGCAGGCCGACATTACCGCGCCAGTTGTCACCGCCCAGCTTGGTCATGGCATAGTAGGCGCTCGTCTTCTCTTCGACGCTGAAGCTCAGCGGCGGATAGAAGGCAAAGGTGCGGCCGCCATTGTTGCTGTCGAGATAGTCATAGACAGCGTCGGCATCGGCGTAGGAGTAGCCGGGGATGCTGCCGATGTCGTCGGCATAGTTGTCCGGGGTCATACCACCCTTGAAGACCGAACCGAGGTCGGCGACCGAAGCCCCGCTGTTGGCGCCGTTACCGCCCCAGGCATAGGCGAGGTAGTCGAGCACACGGCTGTGGTCGGTGTAGCGGGCACCGAATTGAATCGACTTGAAGATGCCGCTGTTGAGGTCATATTTGAAATCGACCTTGGCATAGGCTTCCTTGTCCGGCGACTTGATGGTGCCGCCCCATGACCAGCTGAACTTGTTGTTCAGGTAGGCAGCGGAGGTCGGATCGGTCGGCAGGCCGGCAAACGCCACATTGGTGACCTTGCCGAGCGTATAGCTGGCGCCGACATTATCCCAGTAGGTTTCCCACGCGGCGGTGTCGTCGGTGACGCCTTCGCCCGAGGTGAAGCCCAGTTGCGCGTCCATCGAGAAGCTGTCGGTGAAGTCGTAGCCGATGTCGAGGTTCATCACATAGGTGCTGGAGTGCGCCTTGCGGAAGATATCGTCCTGGACGATGGCACCGCCGGCGGCAGCGGCATCGGCGGCATCCCAGGTCGCCGACGTCACGAAGCCGTCCTTGACGGTGTAGCTGTTCGGCGTCTGGCCTGACAGCCTGGAGCCCCACAGCATGAAGTTGTGGTTTTCGTTGTCGGCTTCGAGGTGCGTATAGAGTCCCGAGAAGGCCAGGTCGAGCTTGTCCGACTTCCACTGCATCATGAAGTTGGCGCCCTTGCGGACGCGCTCCTGCGTGAAGTAGGCCGAGCCGATCAGCGACGGCACCAGCAGGGTCTGGCCCGAGCCGGCAAAGTTGGCAACCGAAGCGTAGCCCAGAACTTCCTGGCCGTCGCGGCGGAACTGGCGCTTCTCATAATAGCCGCCGATCAGGAAGCCGAAGTCCTTATTGTCGTTCTTCCACGAATACATGCCCGATACGTTGGGCGTCCACTCTTCGGCAAGTGTCGCATAGAGCGCTTGAGCCGAGAAGTTCAACTGGCCGGCCTTCAGGTCCAGCGGCTTGCGGACGTGGACGTCGACGGTGCCGCCGATACCGCCTTCGGGCAGGTCGGCAGACGACGCCTTGATGACTTCCACCGTACCCACGACTTCCGACGGCAGCATGGTGTAGTTGAACGAACGGCCGCCATTGGTCTGATCCAGCACGAACCAGTCGCCGGTCGCGACATTGTGGCCGTCCATCAGGGTCAGGTTCAGCGTCGGATCGGTGCCGCGGATCGAGATGCGTTCGTTTTCACCGAAACCGCCAGCATTGGCCGAACCGGTGACGACGTTGACGCCGGTGGCGCGCGCGAGGCTGTCGGCGACGTTCTTGTCCGGGAACTTGCCGATGTCTTCGGCCGTGATGATTTCAGACACACGGTCCGAGGCGCGCTTCTGCTTCAACGCGCTTTGCAGCGACTTGCGGATGCCGGTGACGACGACGGTGTCGGCGTCGGAGGCCGCGGCGTCCTGAGCCTGGGCCACGGACACGCCGGCGCCCATTGACAGCCCCAGCGCGAGCGATGCCACGGCGCTTGTCATAAGGATATGACGCTTAAACTTCATGTGATGCTTTCCCTAATTGTGCTCGCCTGCGGCAGGCCAGCCCAAACCCGATTTTGTTTGCCGCAACTTACTCTGATCGACAGGCACCAGAGAGAACCACAACAGTACCACATGGAACCATTAGCGTACCTATCTTGGGACCTGACGCTAACTTTGGTTTTAAAAAAGTGTCAACTTTAATTTTTTGCGGCGGCGCAAAAGTTCCAAATCCCAAAAGCCTTGTGATAATAATGTCGCGAAAATGGCTTTAAGCGCCCATTAACTTAAGGAAACAACATTAATTTGGCGGATCAGAACGGCTAGTGGTAGATTTTGCATTCCGTCGATTGCAATTTGGATTTAAATAAGCCATACCACTTATGTGAATTGGTACTATAACGGGGGAGGACCCACACTCATGTCAGCGACACCGCCCACAACCGCATCCGGCGCAGCGCCGCAAAAGACGCCCTGGGGCGCCGTGCTGCTGTTTTGCCTGCTGTTCTTTATCTTCGGCTTCGTGACATGGCTGAATGGCCCACTGATTACCTTCGCGCAAGTCGCCTTCAATGTTAGCGACAGCGTGGCGCTGCTGGTCCCATCGGTCTTCTACCTGTCCTATTTCTTTCTTTCGATCCCGGCGGCGATCCTGCTCAAGAAAATTGGCATGAAACGCGGCATGGCGGCCGGCCTGGTGGTTATGGCCGTGGGAGCCGCCTGTTTCGCGCAGTTCGCAGCGGGACGGCATTTCGCCGGCACCCTGACCAGCCTGTTCATCATCGGTGGCGGCCTTTCGATCCTTCAGACGGCATCCAATCCCTATATCTCGGTCCTTGGCCCCATCGACAGCGCCGCCCAGCGCATCGCCGTGCTTGGGCTGTTCAACAAAGGCGCGGGCTTCCTGGCGCCGATTATTGTCGGCACGATGATTCTGCACGGCATCGGCGACCTGGCCGCCCAGGTCGAAGCCGCGGCCAATGATCCGGCGGCGCGCGACGCCATCCTCAACGCCTTCGCTGCCCGCATCCATATGCCTTACCTGGCCGTCGCGGGCTTCCTGATGGCGCTCGCGGTCTTTGTGTGGTTCTCGCCCCTGCCGGCGCTGGGCGATGATGCCAACCCCGATTCGGGCAAGGGCTCGACCTTCGCCTACCTTCAGATGTTGTTCGGCTTCCTGGCCATCTTCTGCTATGTCGGCGCCGAAGTCATGGCGGGCGACGCCATCACCACCTACGGCAACAGCTTCGGCCTGCCGCTGGACGTCACCAAATACTTCACCTCGGCGACCCTGGTGGCGATGATCATCGGCTACATCGTCGGCCTGATTACCATTCCACGCTTCATCAGCCAGGAAAAATACCTGACCTGGTCGGCCATCCTCGGCATCGTACTCACCATCGGCGCCTTTCTGACCAAGGGCTATGTCAGCGTCGGCTTCGTCGCCGCGCTCGGCTTCGCCAACGCCATGATGTGGCCGGCCATCTTCCCGCTGGGCATCAAGGGCCTGGGCAAGCTGACCGAACTGGGCTCGGCCTTCCTGGTCATGGGTATCGCCGGCGGCGGCGTCATCACGGCGCTCTACGGCTTCCTGAAGCAGCACTATGACTTCCAGCTCGTCTTCATGGCGCTGATGGTGCCCTGCTATGCCTATATCCTGTTCTTCGGCCTGTTCGCCGGTTCGCAGGGCAAGAAAGCCTAAGGTTCGTTCATGTCTGTCGTTTCAAATACCCCCAAGCCCTTGCTCTTTGCCGGCGTTGACGGCGGCGGCACCCATTGCCGCGTCCGCCTGCGTGACGCCGGCGGACGCCTGCTGGGCCAGGCCGAAGGCGGACCGGGCAATATCCGGCTAGGCCTGAACCTGGTGTGGACCAATATACTGGCCGCGCTCGACCAAGCCCTGTCCCAGGCCGACCAGCCGTCGGTGTCCTGGGACCGGATCAGCATCGGCCTGGGACTTGCGGGGATCGCCGATGCGTCCGACGTCGAAAAGACCATCAAGGCGGGGCCGCGCTTCGCCCGCATCGACGCCGCGACCGATGCCCACACGGCATGCCTCGGGGCGTTCTCGGGACGCGACGGCGGCCTTCTGATCGCCGGCACGGGATCGGCTGCTTACGCCTGGGTCGGAGGACGCGGTCATCCGGTCGGTGGCTGGGGGTTTGAAGTCTGTGATGACGGCTCGGCCGCATCACTGGGACGCGAAGCCATCCGCGCCGCGCTGCGCGGCTGGGACGGTCTGGCGCCTGCCACCAACTTCACCCGCGCCGTCATTGCCCATTTCGGTGGACACCCGGCAGACATCGTCCATTGGGTCACGACCGCCAAGCCGCGTGACTTCGGCCAGCTCGCGCCGCTGACCATGCTGCACGCCGATGAAGGCGATTCGGTCGCCGTCGCCCTGGTCGAACAGTCGTCGCAGGACCTTGGCCGCTATATCCACCGCCTCAACGAGCTCGGCTGCGCCAAGGTTTGCCTGGTCGGCGGCATGGCCAAGCCAATGGCACCATGGCTGGCGCCGTGGACCGCGTCCATCCTGGCTGAACCGGAACTGGATGCGCTGGATGGCGCCATCCTGATGGCGCACGGCCACGAGAATGGCATCGGCAACGGCCTGACCGCCCTTCCGGTGGAGGTCTAGGCCGTGGATTCCGCCCACCCCGTAATGCCGCACATTCTGTTTGAACTGGTTGCCGACACGGCGGCCGGCCTACGTGCCGGCGTATCGGGCGGTGTGGACCGGATCGAACTGTGCTCCGCCCTGGCGATTGGCGGCGTTACGCCCTCCGTCGGACTGATGCAGGTCGCGGCCGGCTGCGGCGTGCCGACACGCGTCATGATCCGGCCACGCGGTGGCGATTTCACCTACAACAGCGACGACGTCGACGCCATGCGCACCGATATCGACACGGTGCGCGAACTGGGACTGGCCGGAGTCGTCTTCGGCGCCAACCACACGTCGGGAGCGCTCGACGAAACGACTTTGCGCGTGCTGTGCGACCATGCCTCCGACCTTGAAACCGCCATCCACCGCAGCTTTGACCTTGCCCCAGATCGGGATGCGGCACTCGAAACCATTATTGGGCTGGGCATGAAGACCATTTTGACGGCCGGTGGCGGACGCACGGCGCGCGATGGCGTCGAAGGCCTAAAAGCGCTGGTAACGCAGGCGGCAGGCCGGATCGAAATCCTGGCGGGCATCGGCGTCACGCCGGGCAATGTCGCCGACATCGTTTCCTTGAGCGGTGTCTCCAGCGTCCACGCCTCCTGCGCCGCGCCCGCCTTGGCGTCCCCGACGGCGGCGAACGATCGCGACTGGCTGGACCAGCAGTTGCGCTCTGGACAGCGCGATACCGACGAAAGCCTTATCAAGGCTATGCGCGCCGCGCTCGAATCTATAGAAACGACGTTACGTCAAGGTGGCCGTCAATGAGCTGCCTGACCGGGAAGACCACCAATCCAGAAAACATGGGAACGCCTGATGTCCTTTGCTGAATCCGTCGGCCGTCTGGCCAAGGACGACCCTTCGCCCCTGTACCTGCAATTGCAGCGCGTCCTGCGTGAGGCCATACAGAGCCGCCAGTTGCATCAGGACGACGCCATTCCGCCGGAACGCGACCTGGCCGAGGACTTCGACGTGTCGCGCATCACCGTGCGCAAGGCCATCGATGGCCTGGTCACCGAAGGCCTGCTGACGCGCCGTCGCGGCGCCGGCACCTTCGTCGCCAGCCGGGTCGAAAAGAGCTTCTCGAAACTGTCCTCCTTTTCCGAGGACATGCTGTCGCGCGGCCGTAAGCCCCACTCGGAATGGGTCTCCAAGTCGGCAGGCGCCGTCACACCCGAAGAATCCCTGTCGCTTGGCCTGTCGCCCGGAGCCCTCGTCTACCGCTTCCACCGCCTGCGCTATGCGGACGGCCAGACCATGGCGCTCGAATATTCGACCATTCCCGGCTACTGCCTGCCCTCGCTCGATATGGTCGGCGCCTCGCTTTATGAGGCGCTGGAAAAGACCGGTCACCGCCCGGTCCGCGCGCTTCAGCGCCTGCGCGCCGTCAACTTCTCTGCTGAGCAAGCCGAGCGTCTGGGCATCAAGTCCGGCGACGCCGGCCTGTTCATCGAGCGCCGCGGGTTCCTGGCCGATGGCCGCGCGGCCGAATTTAC
>CAMLPZ010000207.1 GCA_946482045.1 uncultured Asticcacaulis sp. | reverse complement strand
GCCCTTTTCCAGGTTGCGGGAACGGCGCTTCATGAAGCCTTCGAAGGCTTCTCGCGCTACGGTCGCAAGCACGCTCATGAACAGGTAGACGAAGACAAGCCCCGCCGCCACGTCCAGCGATTCTGGCAACAAACTTCCCACGCGACCCCCGGAGAGCGCGTCCGTCGTTTGCCCCAAAAGCCGGCCATACCTGCGCTCGGATATACCTTAACAACAATTAACCATACGGCAAGGGCGGCGTAATGCTGTTTTTGAACAAGGGCAGGGGTGTGGCTTTTTCCCCTCAGCGTAAATGTTGTTTTTGCTTACTTTGCCAGCAGCGCCAGGGCTTCGTCGGCGGCCGCGACCAGGCCGTGCAGGATGCCGTCGTCGCTGGACGAATGGCCGGCCTTCTTGACGAGGTTGAAGCGGGCTTCCGGCCAGGCCTTGTGCAGTTCCCAGGCCGTCTTCATCGGCGTCACGACGTCGTAGCGGCCCTGGACGATCCACGCCGGCACGTCCTTCAAACGGTGGATGTTCTCGAGTATCCAGTTGTCGGTCTCGAAGAAGCCGCCGTTCTTGAAGTACCACGACTCAATGCGCGCAAAGGCAATGGCAAAGTCGGGATCTGAGAATTTCGAACCCGCCTCCGACGGCCCTTCGATCGACAGGGTGTCGCCTTCCCAGCCGCTCCAGGCCAGGGCACAAGCGCGCTGGACCGCCTTGTCCGGGCCGTTCAGCCGCGCGATATAGGCGTTGAGAAGGTCGCCGCGCTCTGCCTCCGGGATAGGCGCGATGAAGCGTTCCCAGATATCCGGATAGATGTGGCTGGCGCCTTCCTGGTAGAACCAGTCGAGCTCGGATTTGCGCACCAGGAAGATGCCGCGCAGGATCAGGCCCAGCACCTTGTCGGTGTGTTTCAGTGCGTAGGCCAGCGACAGGGTCGACCCCCAGGAGCCGCCGAACACGACCCACTGGCTGACGCCCAGCTTTTCGCGCAAGGCTTCGATGTCCGAAACCAGATGCCAGGTCGTGTTGTCTTCCAGCGACACGTCTTCGGAGGCGTGCGGTGTCGATTTCCCGCAGCCGCGCTGGTCGAACAGGATGATGCGGTAGCCGTCCGGATTGAAGTAGGAGCGCAGATTGGCTGAGATGCCACCGCCCGGGCCGCCGTGCAGCACGATGACGGGAATGCCAGCCGGATTGCCGCATTGTTCATAGTAAATCTTGTGCTTGCCGCCGACCGGAAGGTGACCGGCGTCATAGGGTTCGATGTCGGGATAAAGACCCCGCGGAGCCGCGCCGGATCGGGATTTCGAAGCAATGGAAGAATTTACAGAATCGATCATGATCTTTAGAAAATAAACGGCGCACCCAGAGTGTTTCAAAGTTTACGCCGCAAATGGCCGCCGCCACAACCCCCAATCCGCCGAACCCGTTGCTGACGACACCTGTTCGCCAGGCCGGCTTCTACGTGCTGCTGTTTTCGCTGACCGGCGCCAACCTGCCGTACATGCCGGTGTGGCTGCGCGACCAAGGGATTACGGCGCAGCAGATCGGCGTTATCCTGGCCGTGCCCTTGTTGTTGCGGTCCTTAAGCGGACCTTTGAGTGGCTTGTGGGCGGATCGCTTTACACTCTACCGGACGCCGATGGTCTGGCTGGCGGCGGCGGCGTGCCTGTTTTATGGCCTGATGGGCTTAAGCGACGTTTATGGGCCGTGGCGCTTCGCGGCCTTCCTGATCCTATATGCCTGCGCCTATACCTGTTCGACCAGCATTAGCCCGATGCTTGATTCGATGACCCTGCAACTGTCGCGTAGCCACGGTTTCACCTACGCCATCCCGCGTTCGGTCGGATCGTTCGCCTTCATCGTCGCCGATGTCCTGGTCGGTTGGCTGCTGCTGGTTTTGCCGCCGGACATCATCCTGTTCTGGGTGGTCTGCGCCGTCGGCCTGATGGCGATACTCGGCCGGATCGTCCTGCCGCCCGAACCGCGCCAGGACCGCAGCCACCTGATGCCAGAAGCGCAGGACTCAGGGTGGGCGCGCCTGAAGACTCTGCTGGCGACGCCCGGCCTGGCGTGGCTGTTCATGGCCATTGCCTGCCTGCAGGCCTCGCACAGTTTCTACTATGCCTTCTCGACCTTGATCTGGAAGGAGGCCGGCCTGTCGCCGGTCTGGTGCGGCTATCTGTGGGCCATCGGCGTGATCGGCGAGATTGCTTACATGATGCTGGGCGAACGGTTCCGCCGCTTCATGGGGCCATGGCGGATGATCCTGCTCGCGGCGGCGGTGACGGTCTTCCGCTGGTGCCTGATGATGTGGGACGCGCCGCTGTGGCTGCTGGCGGCATCGCAGTTGCTGCACATTTTCAGCTTCGCCGCCACCTACATGGCCGGGCTGGAACTGGTCTACCGCCTGACGCCTAAGGGCTATGAAGGCCTGGCACAGACGATCAACGCCGCCTATTCCAACGGGGTGATGATGGGGCTGGGGACGCTCGCCTCCGGCGTCGCCTTCGCCCATTTGGGCCTGCGTGGCTACGGTCTCATGGCGGGCCTGGCGGCGGTTGGCCTGTTGTGCGCGGTCAGGCTTTATCGCCTCAGGACACGGTTAGCCCCATAGCTCCGGCGCTGGCGGATGCAGGATCGAGCCCGTGACCTCCAACCCATGGTCGCGGTCGCGCGCCAGGAGCAGCGGCCCATCGAGATCGACAAAGTCCGCGCCCTGCGCCACCAGCATGGCCGGCGCCATGCTGAGCGAGGTCGCGACCATGCAGCCGACCATGATCTGCAGACCCAGGGCTTGCGCTTCAGTTTTGAGGGCCAGGGCTTCGGTCAGCCCGCCGGTCTTGTCTAGCTTGATATTTACGCAGGCATAAAGCCGTGCGCACCGTTTAAGTTCTGACCGGTCGTGCAGGCTTTCGTCGGCGCACAAAGGCACCGGACTGACAAAACCCAGCAACTGTTCGTCCTCGCTGGCCTTCAGTGGTTGTTCGATCAGCTTGACGCCGAGCCTGGCCAGGTCGGGCGCGATGCGAACAAGATCGTCGAAGCTCAGGCCTTCATTGCCGTCGACGATCAGCCGCGCATTGGGCGCATGGGCGCGCACGGCTTCGACGCGGTCGAGGTCATTCGCGCCGCCGATCTTGAGCTTGAGGAGTGGGCGGCGGGCATTGGCGGCGGCCTGCTCCCCCATGGCTTCGGGGGAGGCTAGGCTAAGCGTATAGGCCGTCTTAAGTGGATCGAGCCGTTTCAGTCCGGCGGTCTTCCAGGCGGGGATTCTGCTCTGCTTGGCCGTTAAGTCCCACAGTGCGCAGTCGAGCGCATTACGTGCCGCGCCGGGCTTCATCAGGCTTTGCAGTCGCTCGATCGTGACGCCGGCCTCGACCTGGCCGCGCACCGCTTCGAGTTCGGCCAGCGACGC
This sequence comes from uncultured Asticcacaulis sp., assembly GCA_946482045.1. Next base: position 4,121 of record CAMLPZ010000207.1, on the reverse strand, counting down.
CTCGATGCTTTCGCCATATCGTGCATAGGGCACGCTTTCGCCACGACCGGTATGACCGCCGTCCTCGACCTCGACATAGACCACATGAGCCTCTGTCTTCGATCCGCGCGCGATGGTGAATGTGCCGGCGATCGGAAAGGTTTCGGCGCGAAGAGTAATTTTCATCAAATGATGTCGGCAATCGCCGCGTCGATCAGCAGATAGGCGCGGCCCTTGTCATTGCTTAAGACTTCCTGCAATCCGCGCGACGCGTCCTTCGACATCAGGGCGATATTGACGTGCTGGTCGTAGGCCGTAATGAATTCCGAGGCATGCTGGCGCAGCACCGGATCGGCCATCAGGCGGCGGTTCAGGCGACGGACGGCAGCGGGGGCGATGCGGCGGACCAGGTTGCGCGCGCCTTCATTATTCTCGGCCATGATTGAGGTAATCATTTCGTCTATACGCGAACGGCTGAGCAGCGAGGCCGCATCGACGCCCATGGCGTTGATCTCGCCGACCATCACTTCATCGAGATCGCCGTCGAAGTCGGCATCGACCGGCACTTGCGGGGCCGAACGCTCGCCGGCGTCTGTCGGAATCTCCAACGGGTCGCGCGCCGGATTGCCATTGCTGTCCATGCCGTTCAGCAGGTCGCGCCACGACCAGCCGTTCGATTCGTTGGCGCGTGTGCCTTGGGCCGTCTGACGCAGGGGCTGCGGCGCAGGCGCCGGACGCGTTTCCGCGGGCAGTGGCGTCAGGCGCAGGCGGCCCGACTCGCGAGACGCCTCACGCGCCGGTTGCGGCGCCGGTGTCGGTCGCGGCATGGTCTGGGGCGCCGGGCGCGACATGGCCGGTGGCGGCGTGCGCGGATCGCGCGTAACCGGTGCCGGCGCGGGCTGGGGGAGTTGGGCCGAAGCGAGTGGCTGGTCGCCCGAAATCACTCCCATCAGGCGCACCGCTTCGGTCAGCATGTCGTAGTTGCGGCGCACGCGGTCCTGGAATGCACTGTCGACGGCTTCGGTTTCGAGCGCGGCCTTGCGCGCCGCCGCCGTCATCGCCGCCAGGCCTTCCTCGACTGCGCTGCGGATTTCGTGCAGGCGGTCCTGGGCCATCAGCGGCAACTGGTCGGCGCTGTGGGTCAGCTCATTCAATGCCTCATTGACCTCGGCGATCGTCTGGCGCGTATGCGCGAAGCTGTTGTCGAGCCGTTCGGCGGTCTGGTCGCCGGCCTGGTTGATCAGCTCGGCCGAGTCCTCGATCAGGCGGCGCGCGGCGGAAAAGCGGGCGTCGAAGACCTCGTCCGCCTTCTTGCTGGCTTCGAAGATCGACTCGTTCAGGCGGTCGACGCGACCCTGCGCGACCTGCGCGGCCGTGTCAGCGGCCTTCTTGGCATCAGAGGCAGCGGCCGTCAGTTGCTCCAGCGACCGGCGTGTTTCATTGATCAGGTCATCGCGCGCATCGGCGGCCATGACCGATATGTTGGAAAGTGTCGCGTGGATACGCGTTTCGAACGAGGTGCGCTCGTTTTCCGCCGCGCCAAGAACAGCGTGGAATTGTTCCTGGGCTGATTGGACGATATCACGCAGGACATCGACGCCCCGCGCCGAGGTCTCGCCGAGGTCAACGGTCGCCACGCGGGTAATCGCCAGGGCTTCAGTCAGCTGGGCGCGCTGGTTTTCGATATGGACGGCGAAGTCTTCCTGGTCCGCCCGCAGCGACAGGGCGGCGGCGACCAGACCGGCGCGTTGTTGCGACAGGCCTTCCTCGACCGAACGAATCTGGCCGGCAACGCCCGAACCGGCTGTTTCCAGGCGCTGGGTCTGCCGGTCGAGATCCTCGCTGATCAGGCGGGCATTGGTCGAGACATCGTTGGCGGCGCTCATCATATCCGAGGCGCGGACGGCCAGGGTGGCCTCGGCTTCGCGCAGTTGCGTCTGGGCCAGGTCAGATGCATCGGCGACCATGCGCGCCTGACGATCGACGACTTCGATAATGCCGCTGGCCTGCTGTGCCAGTTGCTCGCTCATGCGCGCGACAGCCTCGCGTTCCTGCTCCATGGCGCGCGTGACGCTCATGGTCGTCGCGCGGGCAATATTGGCGGCGTCGTGTAGCCGGTCGGTCTCGCTCTTCAGCTTGGCCTGAAGTTCGGTGATGTCGGCGTGCGCCAGGCGTACGGCTCGGACGGCATGATCGACCTGGGTGCGTAACTGGTCGACCAGTTCGTGCGTCTGCATGGCGGCCGAGGTCGCCGGCGCCAGCATCGAATCGGCCAGGGCCGCGGCGCGCGCCGATTGGCGCGACAGAGCTGCGGCATTGCGCAGCGCAAAGGCAGCCGCGAAGATCAGGCCGGTCGGGAATACAGCCAGGAAGCCGATCACGATCAGGCGGAACGGTTCAACGGCGAAGGCGCCACTGTTGTTCTGGGCGCCGAGCATGAAGGCGGCAAGGCCGCACGCCCACAACAGGCTGATGAAACCGGTGGTACCCCAGAACAGCATGGGCGACGCGCCTGTGGCCTTAAGCACCCCTTCGGTTTCCACGCGCGGAGTCAAGTCGCGGCGCCGGGCAGGTTTGGCGTCTTCGTGCGTAGTGGCGTCCTTAAGTCCGACGCGCGCCGGCGGTGTCTCCGGAGGTGGCGGTGGGGAAAAGTCCGTGGGGGGCGCCGCATGCGGAATGTCGAGATCGGCGGCGTCATCAGTTAGCGCGTCGGAAGCCTGGGGCGTGGGGATGAAGGCCGAATCGAGCGGCGCTTCGAGCAGATCGTCCACCGGCGAATCGTCCAGCGTCTCCAGAGACGGCATGTCCGTCTCTGGATGGTTGATCCCAATCTCCGGACGCGTTCTTGTGCGCGTACCGGAAGTATTCAAAGGGGGGCGTCTCGATTTCATCTAACAGTCCTGCAACCCCGCCGCCTCGTCCGGAACACACATCTCCGGCATCGCCCCGACAGGTTCTCCCAAGAGGCGAAAGCTATCTCTAACTCACGTTGAAGGCAAAGGAATTTGTCAGAATCCCACGTTCCGCCACGGTGAATTCTGTCCTTTCACGGTCAAATTAACAACCGTGACAACCATCCTATCTCCCGGCGGCCAGTAGGGATCAGGCGTCGCCCTGATCGTGCGAAGGGGCTGATGAGTGATTCGCCTGCTGTTCGGCCGGGGCGGGTTCAGGCTTGGCGGTAAATTCATCCTTGTCGCCGCCAAAATGCAGGAAGGCCGCCGACACCAGGAGCGCGATGAACGCCGTGATCATGTCGATAAGCGAAGCCATTTCGCACGTTTGCCCGTTAATTGTCCTAAGCGGCTTATGGCGCAGCTCTGCATGCAGCGCAAACAAAACCGTTGCTGGGGATGACGACGCGTTAACCCTGCGGCAATTCGGTCACTCGGCTGGAGCGGAATCGTAGCGGTTCGGACCGGGCCTGGAATTGGCGTTGAGATTGTACTGGATGAACAGGCTGTAGGCGACCATGACCGCGGCCGCCAGAAGGCCGTAACCGCCCAGGCTGAAGGCAAGGCCGACCAGGGGCTGGGCCAGTTCCCACACGGTCCACAGAAAACGCATCAGCCCGCCTTCGTAAAGGGCGCCCATCAGGACGGTGCTGGTCGTGCCGATGACCACAAGGGTGAACAGCATGATTGGCCACAAGAGCCAGCCCGGCAGGTTGCGGTCGTGCAGCCGGCGTATGGCCAGTTGCGCATCGCGGTATTGCAGGTAAAGCACGCCGGCTATGACGACCGCCACCACGGCTAATGACACGTAGGTATTTTGTTTCGTAAAGCCCAGCACGACGCCCGCGCCGAGGATGACGGCAATCAACGAACTTATGCCAAGCCTGGTCTGTGCGGCGCGATAGTCCTCGCGACTCAGGCGGCCCCTGGTGTCCCATCCCAGCTGCAACATATCCGTGTTCCCGTAACGCTGTTAACCAAGTTTAAGCCTAAATATCCACGGCTGTAAACGGTTGTTGCCGCGCGAGGGCTGCGTTATGGCTTTCGGCATGCTCTCGATTCCGCCTGTCGAATTCCGTAGCGATGTCGTCCCGGACGACCTGCCCGGCGCCATTGCCGGACTGGACAGACCTATGGTTTTCAAGGGACTGGTGCGCGACTGGCCTATAGTCCAGGCAGCCCTTTCCG
>CAMLPZ010000206.1 GCA_946482045.1 uncultured Asticcacaulis sp. | reverse complement strand
TCGACGACGATATTCTGCGTGTCAGTCATGGTCGATTTCCTTCAAAAGTTCGCGGAGATTGCTGAAGCGGTCTTTCCAGAAGACGCTGTAGTGGTTCATCCAGTCGGCGAGCGGCGCCAGGCCTTCCGGTTCGGCACGGTAATAGACTTTGCGCCCCTCCGGCCGCTCGGCGACCAGCCCGGCCAGTTTCAATGCCTTGAGATGCTGCGAGATCGCGCCTTGCGTGACACCGCTCCCCTGCGTCAGGTCGGCGACGGTGATTTCATCGGTCGAGACGACGCGCTGAAACACGGCCCGTCGGGTCGGGTCCGCCAGGGCGCGCAGGACATTGTCTATGGGTGCGGCTTCGAGCATGAAATTCAATTAGCATTCGCTAATACATTAGTCAATGCTAATTAATTAAGCCGTGATCATAGCCGCGCACACGTCGGGCACTTGGAAAAGCCTATGCCAGCATCCGGCGTGGCGAAATGGTCGTATTATAGATGACAAGCACGCGTGGTGCGTCCGGGTGGGTCGGCATGGCGCGGCCGCGTTCGTCGTAAAGTCCGGGACCGATGGCAAAGACTGGCGGCTTCATGCGCATCTGCACCACCAGTTGCGGCCGCTGGAAACCATCGAGCTCAACCCAGCAGCAATCGAATAGCTTATCGGCAAACGCTTTGCCGTTGCGCGCACGCCCCACGTCAGAACTCCAGTAAACAGGTTGCGGCGTTCTGCGCTATATCGTTTCGCATTTGTTCCGGACCGCTCGTCCTGGTCAATTCACAAATTTGTTTCAGCGGCATGCTTATTGTAAGCTGTGAGCGGTTTAACCCGAAACCGGTGGCTCCGATGGCTTTTGACACAGATTCACGCAGCCTGATCCAGGAATGGGAAAAGGACGCCCGCCGCGTGCGCAAGGAAGTCACGCGCTTCAGGCACCGCCTGGCCGAGACCGGCCTGTTCGAGGACGACGCCCTGGCGAAGCTGCTCGACTGCCACCCTTACGAAGAGCTGACCATCTGCACCATGCGGCCCAACCCGCCGGCTTTTGAGCGCTGGATCGCCGGAGAAGCGCGCGGGCTGGACGGCGGGCAGTTGCTGGAGGCCGTCAAGCAAGGCCGCTTCTGGATCAGCCCGCGCCATGTCATGACCGCCAATCCGGTCTATGCCGAATTGTTCCGCAGACTTATGAGCGAATACCGCGAAGCCACCGGCCTGACCATCGCATCGTCCGACGGCGCACTCATCCTGTCGAGCCCGCACATGGGCGTCTTTTATCATGTCGACCTGGCCGAAACCATGCTGTGGCACATCCGCGGCCACAAGACGATCCACCTCTATCCGCCGCACGATCCCTTCGTGTCGGAAGCGTCGCTGGAAGCTATCCTGCTCAAGGAAAACCTGACCGACCTGCCCTATTCGCCCGAGCTCGAAGCCGGCGTCATGCAGGTCGATCTGGGACCGGGCGATGCCGTGTCATGGCCCGTCCATTCGCCGCACCGCGTCTGCAACGGCGAGGACCTGAACGTGTCGATCTCGATCGAATATACGACGCCGAAGACGGTGATGCTGAACGGCGTCTACTATTTCAACGGCCGCGTCCGCCGCATGACCGGCGTCAATATGTCGGCAAGGCACACGCCCGGCATCCTGAAGCCTGCATGGGCGATCGGCGCCAAGGCGCTGAAAATCCTGGCGCCGCGCAAGGTCACAGCCGAAACGACGCACGAACGCCGCTTCGACATCGATTTCACCGCCAGGCATTACATCGCCTGGCGCGGTCAGGCGCCCGATTGGGCGGCTTAACCCGCCTCAGATATTCCTAGGCACCATGGCTGTCATGTGCAGCCATTACCCTTAAATGTGGCTGATGTCACAACATCATCTTTGATAGTAAAGTGGGCTTCGCAATCCGCGTTAAGAACCGCCCCCCTGTCATATTCAGGTTCATCATAATCAACCTGACGCGACCGGGTTACACCTCGATCTACATAAGTTTCCGTCCGTTGCTTTCGAACCAAACGTACAGGCGGCTTACCGCCCATAGTGGTTGTATTATCCGTTTTAAACACCCACAGTGAAGACCCATCGCTCAAGGTGGACTTATCCTGAGGCTGTCCCCATTGCTCAATGAGTTGTGCAGTATTTTTGCCCACCCAATTAACCTGGCCCTGCCCTCCCTCTGTCGTCGCGCATCCTGCAAGTCCAATAGCCGTAAATACAAGCAATGCGACGCTTCCCTTTACTGCGGTCATAAAAGACGCTGGCATTTTATACCTCCCCATGGTCAGAATTCAAAAATGAAATCAAGTTTTACCAATAAATTGATTGACGTGGAAAAATCAACCCCCGCTCTACATCAAAAGAAGAGCATGACAAAAAAACGCCTCTAAGTCGTCAAAAGCGGCTTTTCCTGTCCTTTGGCGCCCGCCGCCTCAGTAGGTCCGGCGTGAAGCGGTACGGCACCTCGCCTTTTGGTCACGGTCGCACATGCTCCACGACCGCTCCAGACTGCGCCTGTCCGGCAGCCATCAGTGCAACGGCCGCCAGCATGATCCGTCGCATTCAGTGCTCTCCCCCCGCCAGAGACTTCTTGCGATGATGGATGAACAGCCAGGCCAGGGCAAGGATCAGGGCGACCAGCCCGCCATAAAGCTTGTGCGCCAGTTCCGAATGCCCGGTCCACGGATCGATGACGTATTTCAGCAGGCTGAAGATGTAATAGCTGACGGCGAAGACCGACAGGCCTTCGACCAGGTGGGACAGCTTCATCTGGAGCTTGGCGCGCACGTTCATGCTGCGCAAAAGGTCCTGGTTCTGCATCTCCAGGGTGATCGAGATGCGTGCGCGCAGCAGGTCACTTACCCGGCCGATGCGCGAAGAGATATCGTCCAGCCGTTTCGACGCCGCCTCGCACGTGCGCATGGCCGGCTGCAAGCGGCGGGCGATGAACTCGGCCATGGTCGAAAACCCCTCGACCCGGCTTTCGCGCAAAGAATCCAGACGGTCCTCGGCCAGCCGCGCATAGGCTTCGGTCGCGCCCTGGCGAAAACGAACCTCATTGACGCGCTGTTCGACCTCGGCCGATAGGCTCATCAACCGCTCCAGGATATCGGCCTGGCCCGCCGGCCGGTCGGCCATGTCACGCGTAATTCCGGCCAGCCGTCCCTCTGCGCCCTTCAGCCACGCCATCAGTTCGCGCGCCACCGGAAAGCCCAGGAGCGCCAGCTTGCGATAGTGGCCGATCTCGATCAGGCTTTGCAGCAGGCGCGACAACTCGTCATTGCGCAGGCCCTTGTCGTGGATATAGATGCGCCCTGCCCCGCCCTCATGGCCGCGGAAATCGCTCCAGATGCGCGCCTTGCCGTCGAAGACCTCGCAACAGACGGCGCCCGTCAGGTCGATGGCGGCCGCCAAGGCATCGGGCGCCGGAGGAAGCGGCATGACCGAGATTTCGACACTGCGAAAAACGGTTCCCGGCGCACCGCTAAGCCAGTCGAAATCGGCGGTTCGGACGGCGCAGAAGCCCAGCCCTTTTTCGGCTTCGGCCTCGGCATCGAGCGCGGTTGTAAAGCTCAGCCAGGTCGAGAATTCGCCGTGGCGCTCCCAGATGCGGCCGCCATCCGGAGTGATCACCGCCAGCCGGCCGTGCGTCGATGCCCCGCCCTCGTTGTCGAGGCTGCCGATCCAGGCGGCCTCGGCCGGGCGCTCGGCGTCGTCGACCAGATAGACCCAGGAACGGACGGCCACCGGGCCTGAGAAGATCGGCAGGGCGCGTTCGTGCATCAGCTCCGTCAGCGTCAGGCGCAACGGATGGTCGGGCGGGCGTGTCATGGTCTCTGGAACTCAATGTGGCTTTTTTTGCCAGCCTAGCAGAGGTTGCTTCCCCTACGGCATCACGTTGCGCATCAAAGCGTTACCAGTTCCGGAGTGGGCTACCTCCAAGGTGTGCTATTGGAAGTTCATTTGGCAACAGCGCTTTCCGCCGGTCCGAGATAGGTGGGCTTTAGGCCGCCGGTATCCAGCACAAGGCGCTGGAGCACGACATTGCCGTCAATGCGGTAGAATTTCAGGGTGTGTGGGCCAGCCTTCAGGCCGTTGAACGGCACTTTGATGACATGGATGTTGTTGGAGACGGCCTGGTTCCAGTCGGGCTTGTCCGGGATCAGGTTGAAGCTGAAGGTCTGCGGCGGCTGGTCGTCGATCGACACGGCGAACTTCAGCCCGCCCTTGCCGGCCGTATCGAGCGTTGGCGTCAGATAGACGTGCAGGGTCGCATCGGCGTCTTTGGACGTCTGGATATCGTATTCAAGCCGGACCTTGTCCTTGACCGGATCGCTGGCCGGCGCGGTCTGCGGCAGGGTCAGGACCGCGCCCAGCGTGCGGCCAAGATTGGGGATGGTCGTCCACTTCACCTTGCCGTCGAACTTGCGGCTGTAGTGCGGGGCTTCGATGGCGATAAAACCGTTCTGTTCGACATAATGTCCGGCCTTGCCGACCACGGGCGGCGGTGCGGGCAATGATACATTGATACTGGCCGGTGGCTTTGCATCGGCGGGAACCGTCTTCAGTTCCGGCATGACGTCTGTATCGGGCTGCTGCCAGTAGGTATAGCCGATGTGCGTTTGCGACATCATATGGTTCCACTTGCCGCCATTCAGCGTATGGTATTGCTCGGCGATCTGGCGGTCGCGCGCGAACGCCCAACGCGCCGCTGTGGCCTCGTCATTGGCCGACGGATCGTTGACCTTGGCCAGCCTGCGGTTGCGCGCCACGCGATCGTAAAGCTCATAAAGATTGGCATTGGCCTCGATTGGGTGCTGGACCAGTTGGAACCAGGCATCTTGCGCGTCATCCGGCAGCTTGGCCCCAATTTCATAGGCGCCCTGTTTGAGATTGGCGTAGCTTTGCGTCATCCGGCGAAAATCGCTATCCGCCATGAACAGATCAGGGTTCAGCAATTCCGGCTTGCGACGCGCGGCGTACTGACTTGAACGCGTCAGTAACTGGCCGATACCCCACGCCTGGTCAGCACCAAACTGCTGCGCCGCCCATTTCTGAGGATAGGCCTTGAGCGCGACGGGCGTCATGGCGTCGGGGTCCCACGCCATGTCCATGAAGAAGCTCAATGGGAATTCCATCGGCTTGATGTCGCCGACATTGACGATCCACAGACGGTCGGCGCCGGCTTCGCGCGCCAGCGCCATCTGCTGCCAGGTCTTCTCGATCTGGTTGGTGTTCAGCCATTTATAGTTTCTTGGGCCCCCGACATAGTCGAAGTGATAATAGATGCCGTAGCCGCCCTTGCGCGGCGGGGCCTTCGGATCGGGCAGACGGCGGATCTGGCCCCAGTTGTCGTCGGCGAACAAAAGCGTCACTTCGTCCGGTACGCGCATGCCGTGGTCGTAATAGTCCTGAACTTCCTTATATAGCGCCCAGACCTGAGGCGTCTGGTCGGCCGGCTTGCCCGTGACATCCTCGATAATCTTGCGCTGATCGGCGACGATCTGCTCCAGAAGCGCGGTCGCCGTGCCCTCGCTCATCGGTTCGTCGCCGTCGCCGCGCATGCCGAGCGTCACGATATTCTCATGGCTCTTGGCACGCTCGATCCCACCGCGCCAGAAGGCCCGCAGGTTTTCGGCATTGGTGCGATAGTCCCATTTGCCGCCGGTAACGCCGCCTTCCTTATGGCGGTGCCATTCGTCGTGCGCCCGTGTCATGGGCTCGTGGTGAGAGGTTCCGAGAATGACTCCATACTGGCTTGCGACATTCAAGCTTTCCGGATCGTCGTCAGCGATCGCCTTGCCCCACATGGCCGGCCACAGGTAATTGCCCTTCAGGCGCAGGTTCAGTTCGAAGACCTTGGCATACAGTTTCGAATTGATGCCGCCGAATTTTTCGCGCGCCCAGTTGCCGAAGGCCGGCTCTTCGTCATTGATGAAGAAGCCACGATATTTCACCACCGGCTTGTCCGAGCGCGCTCCCGCCGTCACCGCGACATCGGCCTGGCGTTTGACCGGCACATCCGCCCACCAGTACCATGGCGATACGCCCATTTTTGCTGATACATCGTAGATGCCGTAAACCGTGCCGCGCGGATCGGACCCGGCGATGACGAGCGCGCGATCGATGCCTTTGGCAGGGCTTTTGACGACGCTTTGGCTGTAAGCTTCCCATTGACCGGCCAGGGCCTTGTCCTTGACCAGACGGTCGACCAGAGCCGACTGACCCGCCTGGCCAACGATCACTACGTCGCCGCTTACGCCATCGAGTGAATTTACGACCTTGGCCGGCTGGCCCGACACGCGTTCCAGGTCGGCGGCGAAATCGGCCGCGACACGGAGCACAGGTGCGGGTGCATCGGCATCGACATAGACGGTGGCGGGCTTGCCGCCGGAAACAAGCCGGAACGCCCCCGGCACCGCTTCGGGACAGACCGTGACCGTGCCCGTGCAGGCGGCAAAAGCGGCTCCGGCCGTTCCACTCAAAGTCACGACCGCGGCAAACATCAAACTGCGCAGGATCGTCAACAGGGATCGTGACATGGGTCCGTCTTTCAGGTTTTCAATGCCGCCTCGATCGCGGCCAGGGCAACAGGTGCCATAACGGCATAGCCGGCGGCATTGGGATGGACGCTGTCAGAGCCCAACTGCGGTTTCAACCCGCCGTCGGCCATGGCCAGCACAGGCCAGTAGTCGGCGTAGACAAAGCCGTGGGCCTTGCAATGCGCCTTGATCCAGACGTTCAGCGCCTTGATCTCTGCGGCGGGGTTACCGTGTTCCGGCTTCCAGCCGAAGCTGGTTGCCGGCGGCACCGAGCCCATGACGACCCGGATACCATTGGCCCGGGCCATCGCCGTCATGGCCGACAGGTTGCGCGTCGTCTGCTCGAAGTCGTAGGGGTCACGATTTTCAGCAATGTCGTTGGTCCCCGCCAGGATGTGGACAATACGGGGCTTGAGGTCGATAACCTCCGCACCGAAGCGCAGCACCATCTGCGCCGAGACCTGGCCGCTGATGCCGCGGCCGACAAAGCCGTGGCTGTCGAAGAAGGCGGGTGCATTGTGTGGCCAGGCGTCGGTAATGGAATCGCCCATGAACACGGCCTGGCGGGCTGAGGCCGGCAGGGTCTTCACCCGGGCATTGTCCTTGCGGTAGCGGTGAAGGCCGGCCCAGTCCTCGCCGACAGGTTCCAGGCCCAGCGATGAGTCGCTGGCGCGCTTGAGCGCCACCTTGACGGCCTCGATGTCCGGCTCGTCACTCTTGATAGCTGGCAATGGTGGAACCGGCGGCAGGGTCTGCGCCGCCGCCACCTTTGTTACCCCCAAGCCAGCCATGCCCGTCAGCGCCGCCGCCAGCAGGTTCCGCCTTTGTCTGTCCATGATACCCCTCCGGTCAGGCGACCGTCAGGGTCGCCGTCTTCAGGTCCACGCTATTCGGTCCGACCGAGATCGTAAAGGTGCCAGGCTCGACGACGCGCTGCATGTCCGTGTTGTAGAACTGAAGTTCCGCCGGCGTGATGGTAAAGGACACGGTCTGCTTTTGGCCGGGTTCCAG
>CAMLPZ010000205.1 GCA_946482045.1 uncultured Asticcacaulis sp. | reverse complement strand
CGTCAAGGCGCCTGGCTTCGGTGACCGCCGCAAGGCCATGCTGGAAGACATCGCCGTCCTGACCGCCGGTCAGGTCATCAGCGAAGACCTGGGCATCAAGCTCGAAACCGTCTCGCTCGACATGCTTGGCCGCGCCAAGAAGGTCACGATCACCAAGGAAAACACCACCATCGTCGACGGCGTCGGTGAAAAGTCCGAGATCGAAGGCCGCGTGTCGCAGATCAAGAAGCAGATCGAAGAGACCACTTCGGACTACGATCGTGAAAAGCTGCAAGAGCGTCTGGCCAAGCTGGCCGGCGGCGTCGCGGTCATCCGCGTCGGCGGCTCGACCGAAGTCGAAGTGAAGGAAAAGAAGGACCGCGTCGACGACGCCCTGAACGCCACGCGCGCTGCCGTGGACGAAGGCATCGTTCCGGGCGGTGGCACGGCCCTGCTCAAGGCTTCGCAAGCCCTGAACGACCTGACCGGCGCCAATGACGACCAGACGGCCGGTATTGCCATCGTCCGCCGCGCCCTGCAGGCGCCGATCCGTCAGATCGCCGAAAACGCCGGCGTCGAAGGCTCGGTCGTTGTCAACGCCGTGCTGGCCAACGCCAGCCCGACCTTCGGCTTCAACGCCCAGACGGAAAAGTATGTTGACCTGGTTGCCGATGGCGTCATCGACCCGGCCAAGGTTGTCCGCACGGCCCTGCAAGACGCCGCTTCGGTCTCGGGCCTGCTGATCACGACGGAAGCCGCCGTGGTTGAAAGCCCGAAGAAGGACGCGGCTCCGGCTATGCCGGGCGGCGGCGGAATGGGCGGCATGGGCGGTATGGACTTCTAATTTGGCTCACCTCCCGATCCTTCGGATCGGGAGGTGGTCAATATCCAATATCGCAGCAATTTTCTCGGGCAAAGCCCTGCGAAAATCGCCACTTGTTACATGGAAAGAGCGGGTCGCAGGACCCGCTCTTTCTGTTTGTATTTACTTGATCGGTCGAATTTACTATAATGTTCGTCTAAACCACCCCACCCCGGAGAATCATCTTCAACATTCACAAGGTCAACACGAGTCAAGCATTTTCAGAACCAAGTTACGAGTACGTCTTATACGTGGACGAAGCTGGCGACGACTCAACACGCTCCGTGACACCCATTGACAACAAGGGAGGATCAGAGTGGTTTATTCTGGCCGGAATATTAGTGCGAAAGTGCAACGAGCATCTTGTAGATGAGTGGATAACCAACATTCGATTGCAAGTTGGTCAAGTTCAAGGGGACGGGCTGCACTACCGAAAAATGTCATCCCACTATAGAGCTAAGTGCTGCAACTTAATATCCGAGCTTCCGATCAAATGCTTCACGGTAGCATCAAACAAGAAAAATATGAGAGGGTACGACAACCCGAGAGCATCCACTCAAAACAATCCCAATTGGTTTTATAATTTTTGCCTCCGAATCTTGTTGGAGCGCGCGACAGAACTCTGCGCTTACGACGCCTCCATGTATTATAAGTCACCCAAGAAACTGAAGATAATATTTAGCCAAAGAGACAACCATTCATACTGCCAAACGTCAGCCTATATTGACAAGCTTATAAATCAAGCTCGTTCAGGAAGGACGTATCTTAAGACACGCGAAATACAATCCGATATTCTGGATAGAAGACTTATCGAATCAGCCCCTCACTCCTGCAATGGCGGATTGCAACTCGCCGATATTGCAGCAAGTGCATTTTATCAAGCGGTAGAGACATCAAACTACAAGTTTTGGACAGCAACAAATGCCATGACATTGATGCCCATTATGGCACGCAGGAAGGACCGGGTCGCGCATCAGGGGCTTGTTTTGCTGCCTTCCAATCATTGGGAGGCAAACTTAAATTCGAAACAAAAACAGATATTCACCCATTACGGGTACGACATTTAATACCAAATTCCGGCATAAAGCTGAGCGGCAAGAGAATTAAAAGAGCGGTACTACGATCCGCTCTTTCTTATTTATGAATTCTGCTGGTTCCATTGAAAGGTGTCCATGCCGCGTGGAGAAGCATAGATCTACCTAACATGCGTAGCACTTGCGGCCACCCCTTCGACGAAGCGGGGACACACAGAAAATCCATCGCTCTATTCCGCCACCGTCAGCGCCTGCATTGGCATCAGCAGGGCCGCGCGCAGGAGCCTCAGCGCCGCTTCATCGCCGTGTGCCTGGCGCGCGGCGGCGACATCAAGAAATTCGATATGGCCGAAAAGGTTGTGGGCAAGGTCGAGGGCTTCCAGGACCTTCAAGGGGATTTCCTGATCGTTCGCCCTGAAACACAGCAAGGGCGTGTGGCGCGTCACCGGGTTCGACTTGGTCATGCGGATGACGTCGAAAATCCGGTAGTTATTGAAATGGATGCTGAGGGCCAGCAGGTGCGCCTCGCGCAGGCGGTTAATCGCCTCGTCACCCGTCGCGACCGGCAGGACTCCGGCCGCGCCACGCAGCGCCCGGGCAACCAGTTCGGCGCCATCGGGCGCGTCGGCAACAAGAACGCGGTACTGTGTGATCATGGCGGGACTCGGGCACAAACGTCGTTTTCCGCCCACGGAATATCCGCCGGCGGACCACAGCCCATCCAGTTATCCACCTGAAGACCTTCAACCTATCTGTGTCGGCATAAAAAATGGATTAGGATGTACGTCACTTCCGATGCGGCACCGTTACCTGAAATCAACGCTTTTTGTTCGCGTTTCAGCCGAACAGTGTTTGTGATTAGACTCCAAGCGGCTAACCAAGCATCTCTTGCGCACATATGCGGTAAAGGGTGGTGGCGTTATGCGGCTGGGGATCGTCGGCTTGGGCCGGATGGGTGGCAATATCGCGCGCAGACTGATGCGCGGCGGTCATGAAGTGGTGGTATTTGACCGTGACCCCGCACTGCTGCGGCAATTGGCTTCCGAGGGTGCTATCGCCGCCGAAGGCCTCTTCGACCTGCATCGCCGCCTGAGCGCGCCTACCAGCGCCTTCTTAGGCATGGGCAAGAAGAACCAGGCCATTATGTGGGTCATGCTGCCGGCGGGCGCTCCGACCGAAGACACCATCGCGCAGCTGGCCGACCTGGCCCAGCCCGGCGACGTCGTCATCGACGGCGGCAACACCTATTACAAGGACGATATCCGCCGGTCGAAAGTGCTGGCCAAGCGCGGCATCGACTATGTCGACGTCGGGACCTCCGGCGGCGTCTGGGGGCTGGAACGCGGCTATTGCATGATGATCGGCGGCAAGGACACGGTTGTGTCGGCGCTGGACCCGATCTTCGCAACCCTGGCGCCGGGTTATGGCGACATCGTGCGCACGCCCCACCGCACCGAGCAGGACGACCGCGCCGAACGCGGTTATATCCACGCCGGTCCTGCTGGCGCCGGCCATTTCGTCAAGATGGTCCACAATGGCATTGAATACGGCATGATGCAGGCCTTCGCCGAAGGCTTCGACATCATGGCCAACAAGACCTCTTCCCGCCTGCCGGAAGACGAGCGCTTCGACCTGAACCTCACCGACATCGCCGAGGTCTGGCGGCGCGGCAGCGTTGTGTCGTCGTGGCTGCTGGACCTGACGGCACAAGCATTGGCAAAAGACGGCAAGCTCGATGGCTTCTCCGGCCAAGTCGCCGACAGCGGCGAAGGCCAGTGGACGATCGAAGCCGCCATGGAAGAAGCCGTGCCCGCCCACGTGCTGACGGCGGCGCTTTATGCCCGCTACCGCTCAAGGACCGGCAACACCTTCGGCGAAAAAGTGCTGTCGGCCATGCGGTTTGGCTTCGGCGGCCACGTCGAGACGAAATAATTTACTGGTCTACCGGCTGCGGTATGGGCGCTGCTCGCGCCGGCTCCTGCCGCTTTTCATCGATAATGCCGCCGTCAGCCGTTACGCCGCCCGTCACAGGTTGGTCGGGCGGCATGACGGCCGTATCGGACGGCCCGCCCTGGCTTACGGCTGACGCGACGCCATAGACGATGGCGACCGCCAAGATAATCAACAGGACGATCCAGAGCGTGCGCCGATTGCGGCGCGGCGACATATCGTCCGAGGCGTGATGTAGAGTTGCCATGGGACCTTCTCCCTGTGTCCGCCCAGAACCTGAGCCAATCGCCTGGATCAATCAGAGCGGATCGCGCACATAGCTGCGGACGCGTAGATTTCCGCGATCAAGGTCACGCCGACCCTGAATGGGTCCAGGTTCGGTATCGTATCCCTCACGGTTATGACCTTCCGTGGTGTCGCCGACCGCCGCGACCGACTCACCGGTCCAGCCTTCTTCACGCCAGGTCTTTTCATGGGCATCGATGTCGATCGGGTCATAGCGGTCGATAATATCGACGGCGTCGGCGGCGCGGTCCGCGTTTGTGTGCACGGTCAACAGGACCTTGCCGCGCCGCACGGCCTCGCCATAGATGTCGGCGTCGCGGTCGCCGCGGAAGAAGTCCTTGATCGACTGCCACAAACCCTTGTCGTCGTCGCCTTCGGTCGTGTTGCGCGACAGAGTGACGTGGTCGAACCCGCCGGTGCGCAGGGCGTCGTGCGCGCTTTGGGCCTCGCCCTGGGTATGGAAGAGGGCGGCGATGGCGCGATCTTCGGCGGCGGCGGTGCTGCCGGCCGCAAACGTGTTATAGTCGTCCATGGTAAGGCTCCGGAATGGATTTAAACCGCGCCTCTTGTACGTCCGCGCCAGTAATGTTCCCATCCGCATGACCTGGTCAGGCCTAAGGGTACGGTAAAAATGCCGCGCGCCTCTTACGCGATTTTTTACGGAGCGTCGCGGCATCGGAAGCGACTTCTTACGGCGTTCAGGAGAGTGTGCCGGCGATCTTCACTCGCCAGTACGGGAGTCTCCAAATGACCATCGACCACGACACCCTAAAAGGTAAGCGCATACTCGTCACCGGCGGCACCACCGGCATCGGCCGGGCGACCGTCGCGCTGCTGGTCCATGAAGGGGCGCGCGTCCTGACCTTCGGCCGCCATCAACAGGAACTGGACGTGTCCCTGGAAAACGCCCGCGGCAAGGCCGCGAACGGCGGCGAGGTTTTCGGCCTGACCGCAGACGTCGCCACACGCGAAGGCGTCGAAACCGTCTTCAAGGCCGTCGACGATCAGCTGGGCGGGATCGACATCCTCATCAACAATGCCGGCCTGGCCGCCGAAGGCCCGCAGGACATGGACGAAGCGGCATGGCGCTACGTCGTCGAGACCAACTTCGTGGGCTACCTGTCGTGTGCTCGCGCCGCCATCAAGCGCATGGAAGACCAAAGGAGCGGCCAGCTGGTCTTCATCGGCTCCGTCAGCGCCGATTTCAAGTCGCCCGGCACCAGCACCTATGCCGCCACCAAGGCCGGCATCAAGGTCTTCGCCGAGACGCTTCGCAAGGAGGTGCAGGAGAAGCACATCAAGGTGACCCTGATCGAGCCCGGCTCGGTCGGCGCCGACATGCAGGAAAAGAGCCCGGAAGAGCAGCGTCAGGCCATCGAGAAGATGGAAATGCTCTATGCCGAGGAGCTGGCCGAAACCATCCTTTTCACCCTGACGCGATCCGCCCGCACCGACGTCGTGTCGATGCGCGTCGAGCCTCTGCTGGAAAAGGCGCGGTAACTCTCAACCGCGCTCGATACGGATTGGCGCCGGCGGCGTCATCTCGGCCAGTTCGAAGCGAATTTCCTTGAGGCGATAGTCAATGGAAACGCTGGCGAACTGCCGCAAATAGTCCATGCCGATCAGTAGCGCCGGCTCGTCCTTCAAGTTGAAGGTATCGAAGCTTGGGACGTCCGCAATGACCAGTGCGCCGGCGGTGAAGTGCAGGTTCTGCAGGGTGATTTCGCGGATGCCGATGAGCTCGCCGGTAATCCGTGTGCCGGTTATATCGGTAAGGATCGCCGGTCCATAGACATGCACGCCCTTGCGGCGCCGGCGCAGGGCGGCTTCCAAGGACAGATTACCGACGGAAATTTCCGCTCCCGTATCAATGAAGGCAGAAGCCTGGACATTGTCGACGCGGCCATTGGTCGCCTTCAGCCGCCCATCGCGCCCCGATGTTCTTACCCGTGTCGCGGTCGCCCCGTCGGGGTCAAAACGGCGTTTGGACCGTTCGATATTCAAAGTCTTGCCGACAAAATCAAAGGTGACCCGGCTGCCATTGATGACGTCGAGTCCAAGGAAGCCGTCGGCGCGAAGGAAGGCGCGCGGCAGGATCGGAAGTTTCAGGTCTCTGTGTTCAAGGGGACCGACACTGAGCCGGTCGACCGGAACCAGCCGCGTCTTGATACGCCCGGTAACACCTTCGACCGTAATAGGGGCGCCTTCGGGCAGGTTGAGCTTGGCTGCGACATCATCAGCCAGGACACTGAGTTCCGCGCCCGTGTCGACAACGAAGTTGTAGGGGCCACTGCCATTGATCATAACTTTTATCGTCAATTGCTGTGAGGCATTTCGCCCCGCCGCGACCTGGGCACTTTCGCCGTCGGCCACGGCACCAGGAAGCACTTCAGGATTGGGCGTGATGACGACCTGCGACCGGGCCGCCAAAGGCGTCAATGCGGCCAGGCCGGCGGCGCCCGCCAGAAATTGACGACGGAGTAACGCGTTGCGTAGTCCTTCCTGAACCATGATCTCCCCCTTTTATAATTGCATCCAGTATAGACACGATCCTCATCAGAACAACAGCGTTATCCTTCCGGTGCCTCCATGTCGCTGGGTCAGACGCCGCGCAGCCCGTCAGGCTTTGATCGTTTGCTGTTTCCTGTCGGACGGGCACGTCAGGCCCTGAGCGGCGTGTCTTTTAGAAGATCTAATCCTCAAGCATTGGCATGGAACAGGCTGACCCTGTCGCTTTACGACCGATCGTCTTTGTGCCAACAAGTAGAAGGAGCAATGTGCGAAAGAGTGTCCAGCGGTTTTTCGCCCAGACATTGCGACAAGAAACCAGCGTTTAGTGTTTTGGTGAGGCACGATGAGACGGAATTTCCTGGCGGCCGGACTGGCCCTTGCGACCACGACCCTGCTGGCGTGTTCCAAACCGCCCGAAGCAAAAAAAGCGGCGCCCCCTCCGCCACCGGCGCCCCCTCCACCGCCGCCCGAAACCGTGACCGTGCGCGTCGAGACCGCCAAGGGACCGATCGTCATCCGTCTCGAGAACAAGAAGGCGCCGATCACCACCGCCAACTTCCTGCGCTATCTCGACGCCAAGAAGCTCGACGGCGCCTATTTCTGGCGCGCCATGAAGGGGTACGAAGGTTCAGGCTTTATTCAGGCTTCGGCCATCGGCTTGAAATACCCACCGATTGCGCACGAACCGACAAGCCAGACCGGTCTCAGTCACACCAACGGCGCCATCTCGATGGGGCGCTACGACCTGAACACCGCCACCAACGAATTCGTCATCTGCGTTGGCGACATGACCTATATGGACGCTGGCCGCGACCCCAAGGGCGATAACCAGGGCTACGCCGCCTTCGGCTACGTCATCGAAGGCATGGACGTGGTGAAATCCATCCTGCGCGGCAAGATCCGCAAAGAGAAGGTCGAGGGCGGCTGGGATGGCCAGATG
>CAMLPZ010000204.1 GCA_946482045.1 uncultured Asticcacaulis sp. | reverse complement strand
TGCCCGCCGCCATTGTCGAGGCCTGTTATCAGGCCGCGTGGTTCGAGGCCAATAATCCCGGCGGCCTTGTCAAGGCCGGAGCCGAAGTGTCTGCTGTGAAACGGGAAAAGATCGATGCGATAGAGGTCGAGTACGCCGCCGCACAAGGACCGTTCGCCGTCGCCTTGACGCCGCTTATCTCAGTCATCGATGGCCTTTTGGCGCCGTATCTGGCCAGTAAAGTGGCCGGAATGTGGGTCGTCTGAGATGGACACGCTTTATTCACGTGCCGAGGCGACTGCAGCGCGGTTGCTTAAAGCCTATGGGCAGGGACGGTATACGCTCACGCGCAAGGTGGCCGCAGCCGATCCGGACACACCATGGGAGGCTGTGGCGCCGGGGGCTGTGCAAACCTGGGAGTTGGATGCGGTGGGCCGTGCGGTCAGCCGCCGGTTTGTCGATGGAAAGAGCATTGTGGCCAGCGACCGAGAGGTGTTGGCGGCCGCATTCGGTGATCAGCCCAGGCCGGGCGACGTGCTGATGAAGGATGGCGTGCCGCTGACGGTCGTCAGGGTCGCGCCAGTCACCGATGCCGGGGTCGCCTGGCGCTTCATCGTCAAAGGATAGTCACATGAGCAGCGGATTTGCCGCTCAGGTCGAGGCCTGGTGCCGGGCGGCAGAGGCGCGAGCGGACGCGGTCCTGCATGAAGCCATCCGCATCGCCGCCGAGGAGGCGAAGGGGCACGCGGGCGACGGCGAAGATGCCGAGGCTGTCAAAGGATCGCTCATGCGTGGTGACGACGCGCACGGCGTGTCGCTGAGCTTCGGTTCGGAAAAGGCAAAGGCGCTCAACTACGGCTTTACCGTCAAAGGGGCCGACGGCCGTAAGCACAGCCAGCCGGGGCGCAACTTCATCGGGCTGACCGCCCGTCGCTGGCCGCACATCGTCGCGCAGGCCGTTCGGAATACCCAGACATAACAGGAGGCGTCATGCCTGCCACAGAGACCCGGATATGGATGGCGCTGCGCCAGCGCATCCTGACCCTGCCGGGCGGCTATCCGCTCGATTTCATGGATCCATCGTTCGAGCGGCCGGCGGATGCGACGGGGCCGCTGGCCTACATCGAGACCGCAAGTATCGACGGGGCGCCCGAACGCATCACATTGGGCAGCGACGATCCCGACGACCGGGGCGGTATTTTGACGGTTACCCTGATGATGCCGGTGCATATGAAGCACACACGCGAATACATTAAGGAGCAGGGCGGGCGGATCGCAGCGCATTTCCCCAAGGACCTTAAGCTCTATTTTGAAGGCGTGATGGTGCGGATCGAAGCCAGCCCGCGCGTCGTCGATCCCTACCGCGACGACGCCTACTGGCGTGTCCCCGTTTCCATCCGTTGGCAATCTTTTTCTTAAGGTTTGGCCTTTTCCTGAGGTTTTTGAAATGCCCCTGAATTCCAATGAGCTGCTGCGCACGTCATCGGCCAGCGATATTGTTCCCGTCACCAAGGCCAACAGCGACCTGCCGGGCGGGATCTGCCGCGCGCTGTGGGTCGGCACCGCCGGAACCGCCTTTGTCACGACGGCGGCGGGTAACGACCGCGACAGTGTTCCGCTGCAGCAAGGGATTAATCCGATCATGTGCGTCCGCGTTCGTCCCGGCGGAACGGCCAGCGATATCTGGGCGATGTACTGATGCTGGGTTTAGGTTTGGGCACGGGTGCGCCGCGGTCGAGGGCGGCGGGGCTTGCCATACCGTCGAACGCGGTCTTCCTGTGTGACGGAGACTCGATTTCCGCGGAAACGGACGGCCTGTCGCTGGCGGGGCACCTGGCCGTGCGGACGGGGGGACGGATGACCTTCGTCGCAAACGCCTACCCGCCGCCGCCCAATGCGCGTCCCGGCACGATCGGCGTCGGTGGAAAGAAGATCGCCGACCAGACACTGAATGTCGCGGCGGCCTTTTCTGCCGATCCGGCCGTAACCCACATCGTCTTTCATTGCGGCACCAACGATATGTCGCCGACGCCTGAAAGCCAGATGCGAAGCGATTTCCTGGCCTACTGCGACGCGTGGAACAGCCGCGGCGTCAAGGTCATCTATTCCTGCATATTGAAGCGGATCGACACGGTGGGCCTGAACGCCGGCAACGAAGACAAACGCAAGGCCTTCAACGCCTGGGCGGCGGGTCAGGTCGGAACGCACGGTCTGGCCGCCGTTGTCAATTACGACGCCACGTTCGATCCCGCCGTGATGCCCGCGCTTATTCAGGCGGACGGGATTCATCCGACGGTCGCCGGCATGCGCGTCATTACCGGCAACATCGTCACGGCCCTGTCATTCCAGGCGTCGGACTATCTGAGCCTGATGCCTGGCGCCAACGTTGTGCCCAACCCGACCTTCGCCACACCGGCCGCCTATACGACCGGCTTCACTGCCGACAGCGTCGTTCCAAATGGCTGGACGATCAGCAACGGCTCCGGGGCCACGGTCAAGGCCTCGGTACTGGATATCGGCGGGACCCGCGTCTTCGAATTTCTCGGCAGCGGATCCGCGACCAGCGCCGTCAGCGACCTGAGGCTATCCAGGAACATATCGGAGCTGGCGCTGGCGGCCGGGCAGTGGGTCGAAGGCGGGCTGTTCGTCGATATCGGCAATGCGGCGGGCACCGGCGATGCCGTTGGTCTGACGGGCTGGTCCGTCGCGACCGGTGATGCCTACGTGTTCAGGAAAGATCATACGGCGTCCAGTTCCGGGGCGCTGAACTGGAGGTTCACGGGCTTTGTCCGGGTTCCGCCGGTGAAAGAAAACGCCGCAAGCACCTTCCAGGCGTTCGGCTTTTATTGCCGGATGGCCGCAGGCCCGGTCGATTTCCGCATCCGGCTTTGGTCGCCCTTTGCCTGCGTGGCAGGATAGTCATAATTTTCAACGCGCTGCGGCGCAATCCTAACCCTTCATCGAAAGGATACTGATATGGCGCTTCAAAAAGTGGCCGGTGAGAAACTGTATATCGGCGGCGTGCTTAACGACAAGGCGGCCGATCACGTCGCGGCCGATTTCACGTCGCAGACCTGGGTGCTGGTCGACGGCTATGCCAGCCGTCCGCCGCTGGGTGATCAATCGGCGGAAATCGCGACCGACCTCATCAATCGCGGCCGCACCGTGGTGCAAAAGGGCACGCGTCGGTCGCCGGCTGGTGAGCATCGTTTCGCCGCCATCGCCACCGATCCGGGTCAGTTGGCGCTGAAGGCCGCCGCCGACAGCCATTCCAACTACGCGTTCAAGCTGGTCAAGGACGACGCGCCTCCGGGCGGCACGCCAACCACCCTCTATTTCATCGGCCTGGTCCTGTCGAAGACCGACCAGGGCGGGGAGGCCAATACGGCGTCGATGATCACGTTCAACATCGCTCCGAACTCGAACATCGTCGAGGTCCCGGCCGACGACGCCTAAGGCGAACCGGTCCGGCACCGGGACAAGAATCCGCAGCCTTCGGGAGGCGGCCAGGGGAGGGTGGTGTCGGCGCTCTCCCCGAACCTTTCCGACAGAGGACACTTCAATGGATATTCAATCGATTAAAAAGAACAGCGCGGTGATCGCCGCCGGCCAGTGGGTGGACGACATTCCGGGGCTGAGCGACGCGCGGCTGAGGGTGCGCGGGCTGACCTGCGCCGCCGCGCGCGCCTTTCGCGCCAAGCGGGAGCGGGCGGCGCCCGACAGCGACCGCGAAGCGGACGGCATGCTGAATAACGGGGCGTTGCGCCGCATCCTGTGCGAAACGCTGCTTGAGGTCGTACTCATTGACTGGGAGGGGCTGACGTCGGGTGGCGAGCCTTTGCCTTACGCCAAGGAGACGGCGGAGCAGTTCCTGCTCGATCCCGATTACGAGGAGTTCGCCGACTGGGTTACCTGGGCGGCGCACAGTGTCGACCGCAACAATACCGGTGTGCAGGCGGCGCTGGAAAAAAACTCCGGAGCGCCATCCAGTGGCGCATGAAACACCTGGAGGCCTATGCCTGGTTCGTCGACCACGGCCGTGATCCGCCCGCGGAGATCGCGCCGCCGGTGATGCTGCCGGGGGCGGAGTGGATGATCGACGCCTTCTTTGCCCTGATGGGGGACAGGCCCGTGGGGTTCGGGGCGGCGCCAATCCCGTTTTCGGCCGTTGCCCGTTATGCGGCGATGTACGGGCTGGATGGGCCGGATGACTTCGATCCGTTCAACCGGCTGATTCAGGCGATGGACTGCGCCTGGATGGAGGCGGTCAGGACACGGGAAGGTTGACTTGGTGCGTTGCGGCGGGTTAGCTGGCGTGGAGAGTGGGAGGCGTCCATGTCAAAGCGTAATCTGATTATTGGTGGCGGGGTGATATTTCTGGTCCTGGTCGCCGCATGGTGGTTTGGCATAGGGCCCCTCAATGTCGCGCTGGCAAAGGGAGAGGCGAAGAAGCTTATTATTGCCAGTCTTCCCGAGCGTGCGTCGGTCGAGTTCCGGAACCTGAAAGGTTATTACACAGATCGAATCTGTGGTGAAATCAATGTTACCAATGGTCAGGGCGGATACAGAGGGTTTGAGCCCTTTATCTGGGAGCGCATTGGTGGGGTCGAGCTGAAGCCAGAGATAGAGACTGGGTCGGATCTCGAAAGTGTTCAGAAGCTTGAACAGGAATTTTGGGAAAGAAAATATTCCGATTGCATGGCCAACGGCATATAGGCCGCATCAGGGGATATTCTCGTGACAAAGCGCAATCTGTTTATTGTCGGCGGTGTGGCCGCATTTTTGGTGCTGGCGGTCGGTTACTGGTTTACCGCGCATTTGTGGACGGCCATGCGCGTTAAGGCCGAGGCGAAACGGCTGATCGTTGCAAGCCTGCCGGAGCGGGCGTCCGCCGAGTTTCAGAATATTAAGGCGACTCTCGTTGGCAATGTATGCGGCGAGATCAGTATCACAAATGACCGCGGCGGATATACCGGGTTCCAGTCCTTCTATTGGCGGAGGGTCGGTGGGGTCGAACTGAAGCCTGAGGTAATCGTCGGAAGTGACTTCGAACAGCTAGACAAAAGGAAGCTCGAATCCTGGCAAGATAACTATGACAGGTGTATGGCCAGGGGATATTGATCGGGGTCTATTTGTATGAGTGGAAGGGCGAACCGGAAGCGTTGCTGTACGACGGTGGCGTGTTGTCGCGACAGCGTGTGATCCAGTCGACGTCGAAATTCGCGATGTTTTGCGCGGTGCCGCCGTCAAACAGCACGTTTCCCTTGGACGCGATGAAACGGCGGTAACCCGAATAGGCACCAAAACCATTTTTGGCGTTAACGGACCCGCAGCCAACGAATGACCCGTCCGACTGGGGGTAGACATACCCGTCCCGGAATTTGGCGCTGTCGGGGTCCTTGAGGGTATCGCGGACGGCTTTTTCGAATTCAACTATCGACGGCTTACGAGGATCTATGACGGCAGGAGTGCAGGCCGCCAACGCGGCCGTCCCGATCATGACAAGGGCGGCGCACCATCCTTTGAACAGGTAATTGCGACGTCTGCGGTTCATCTTCGGTTGTCCCCGGGTGTGTTGTCGGATCGGTTGTCTCACGGACTTTATAAGCCAGCAAGAGAGTCTGCCAGGCCTCACTCAAAATATCTCACACACTTTGGCTTTCGCGCGCGGCTGATCTTGTCGCCGACGCGCCGAACTCGCACAGGGAGGATTCATGAGCGACATCTCGACATTGGGTTTCCACGTGAAGACCGACAGCCTGACAAGCGCAAAGGTCGTGCTCGACCAGTTGGCATCAAGCGCCGACAGGCTTGCCCGGGCGGTTAGCAGGGTCGAGACCGTTGTTGCATCCGCCAGTGCCAGCATGAGGCGCGTGGATCAATCTGCGAATAATGCCGCTGGAGCGCTGCGCAGGGCCGCTGAAGCAGCAAAAAATGCAGGGAGCAATTTTGGCAAGATGTCGGAAAAGGCGGCCGGCATCTCCGAAGCATTTTCCTCTGCGGAAGGGGGACTGTCACGGTTCGCAGAAACGGCTGGCGTCGCTTCAGCGCAATCCGGTGAGGCCAGTGGCGGTGTTGCGGGATTGGGCGCTTCGGTTGCCGGCCTGATCAACCCTGCTAGTTTGGCGTCGACTGCTGTGACGGTTCTGACCGAGGTGGTGAGCCGAGCCGCGGTCTCGGCACGGGACTATGCAGTGGCTCAAGATAACCTGTCGCTTAGTTTGATGGGCGTTGGCGAACAAACCGGCCTGACAAGTTACCAGCTTGGTCTTCTCGCCGAGGAAAATGCCCGATCGGCAGGCATAAGTATCAGCTCAGCCCGTGAGCAGGCCACTGAGTATGCTCGAATGGGGATTGAAAGCTCTGACGTCATCGGCAAGATGATCGAAATCAGCAGACAGTATGCGCTTGTAACCGGCCAAGATATGACGACCGCCAACAGGGAGCTGGCGGAATCCATTGCCGATCCGATCAAGGGCGTCGAGACTATGATCGATCGCGTCGGCGGCATCGATGGCAAGACGCGCGACTACATCATATCGCTGGCGCGGTCGAATGATATGACCGGTGCTCAGGAAGCCTTGCTTGGCCAAGTGGCGATCAGCGTAGGCCAGGCTGAAGGCAAACTTACCAACCTGACCAAAATCCTTAACGCAGGGACTGTCGCGTGGTCCGATTACTGGGCCGCTGTCGGAAAAAAAATCAGCCTGGCATTTGAGCCGAAAGGCACTGCCTTCAGCGATGCTGCCGTTTTGGAAAATTGGAATGCCCTTCATGGCAAAAGCGTCGGCTTTGGCATGAACAAGATCAGAGCAGTGTCCTTCGAGGAATCTTACGGTGCGTTTTGGCGTGAACAGGAACGTTCTGACAAAGCACGAAAGAAAAAGGCCGATCAACTTCCGAGAAACATACATCTGGCGGGCGATCGGGCATATGACGCCCTAGTTCCCGAAGATGGCAAGCGCGAAGAGCTGGAGGCGCTATGGAAGGATATAAAGGCCGACCATGATCAGGGTACGATGTCGGCTGAAAAGTATAATAAGGCTACTGCTGCTTATAATCGGCAGGTCGCCGAGCTCAATGTAGCCCGCAAGGCCCACAGCAGGTCAGCGGATAGGGTTTATCCATTACCCGATATCGCCCGCCAGACGGCGTGCAAATGCGCCAATGATGAAGCCAAGCGCGCCAAGGCCTTCGAAATCGTCAAGCAACCGGATATCGAGGCCGAAGGACCTATCACCCAGCTGTCCATCGATGCCAAGAAGGTCGAAGCCGTGGTCACCGACACCATGGCCAATATACCTTCGATCGTAGCGCCGGCGCGTAGCGAATTGTCGGCACTGGGAGAGGATATCGCCAGGAGTCTCGGCCAGGCCATAGCCAGCGGCCAGGACCTTGGTGACGCCTTGTCGAACACCTTCCGGCAAATCGCAGCCTCCTACGTCACTCAAGGCATCAAGGGCATTATCGATTCCATCGGAAACATCGGCAGGACCGGAAGCACGGGTTCGGCGAGCGCTTCGGGCGGAGGCGGCAATATCTGGTCGACCATCTTCAGCGGCTTCAGCAGTTTGTTCAGCTGGGACG
>CAMLPZ010000203.1 GCA_946482045.1 uncultured Asticcacaulis sp. | reverse complement strand
CCGGCGGCATCATGCTGCCCAACCATTCGCCCCTGGTGATCGCCGAGCAGTTCGGTACGCTGGGGGCGCTTTTCCCCGGTCGCGTCGACCTGGGCCTGGGCCGTGCGCCCGGTACCGACATGATGACGGCGCGGGCGTTGCGCCGGAACATGGGCGATGGCGTCGACAGCTTCCCGCAGGATATCCTGGAACTTCAGGCCTATCTCGGCGCGCCGGACGAAGGCCAGCGTATCCTGGCTGTGCCGGGCATGAATGCCAATGTGCCGATCTGGCTTCTGGGCTCATCCCTCTACAGCGCGCAACTGGCGGCGCAGCTTGGCCTGCCTTACGCCTTCGCCTCGCACTTCGCGCCGGAACTTTTGTTCGACGCGTTACACATCTACCGCAGCAATTTCAGGCCGTCGGAGGCTCTGAAAAAGCCGCACACCATGGTCGGTGTCATGGGCGTGGCAGCCGACACTGATGCCGAGGCGGAATTCCTCTACACCTCGATGCAGCAGTCGTTTGCGAATCTGCGCCGCAATGTCCGCGTGCCCTTCCCGAAGCCGAGCTACGATGCCGTCGCCGATCTCAAACCGGAGGAAACGGCAATGATAGATCATATGCTGCGTTACGCCATGGTCGGCTCGACAGCGACGATTTCCAAGCGGCTTGGTAACTTTCTGGCTCAGACCCAGGCAGATGAACTGATCATCTCCATGCCGATCCACGACATCAATGCGCGGCTGAAGTCGGTCGAGCTGTTCGCCGAGGTGCGCGATGCCTTGGCGGCTCCGTCTCAGGTGGCGATGGACCTGCCTGTTTAAAGCAACTGCACACCGTTATCGCACCAAGGATTGGAGATGACTGGATAGCGGTTGTTCCCAAGTCGCAGCGTTCCCCACGACGACGATTTGACCTCAATCTTGGCCTTGGCCAGATCGGGCACGATCTCCTTGCAGAGTTCGACGTTCGCCTTGACCGTCCAGGTCTTACCATCGGTTTTGAAAAGCGTTGCGTCGAACGGTGTGAATTCGTCGCCGGGCCGGGGATCGTTGATCAAGATCACCTCGTTGAAGCCGTCATGATCCAGATCAAGAATGACGGCCTTGCAGTCTTTCGCGATCGGGCAACCGGGGGCGAAGGTATAGCTTGCTGGAGGCACGACTGACCCGTTGCCACGGTCGATGGGCAGCATGGGATTGTTGGTAATGCGCTCGAATCCGATCTGGTCCCGCGTCATCGCGCGCCCCAGATCCGCAGGCAATCGCGCACCCTTTGGGAATAGTATCTCCACGTGATCCAGTGAGGCGCCGATTATCGGCAAGTATTTGCGATACCGGTCACCGAAATGTGTCGTAGGCGTAGAGCCCACGAATTTCGGATAGGCTTCGAACCGGAATGTTCTTCCATTGATCCGAAGGTAATCCATGACGGCGGGCTCCACGACAAACGGCCGCTGCGAATAGATCATCGCATCGAAACCCCAAAAGGAGACATAGGACAGGACCGACCACTCACCATCCTTGAAATGGTAGATTTTCAGATCTCTATGTTGGTCCTCGGGCGCGTCGTCCCCCGTTCTGTAAAAGCGCTCGACATAGATTTCCGTCTGTCCGTCATCGTTGAAGTCCTGGATACCCACGGCGCACCGATCGTCCCTGCGATTCTGTGCAGGCGTGTAGCATTCGCGCTGCACGTCGTAGGCCGCATCGACCAGGAACGCATCGGGCAGGGTCACGCCGTCCGGCAGATCGGTTATGTCATCCAGCACATGCGGGGATGGTTTAAACGCGCGAAGTTCATTATCGGAAGCGCATTCCTCGTCATCGCATCGGCCATGCCCGCCGTCATAATGCTTTAGCACGATACTGGCCATCATGCGGATGTCCAGGCTCGCGCCCTCGCGCTTCAGGCGGTTCAACGCGGCGATGCCGTACGGCCCTGAGCGTAGTTTCAAGTGGCCCCAATCCAACTGATGGATCGAGATCAGGCGGTGATTGAGCGACTGGACGAGGGTTTCGGCATACCAGGCACGTGGATCGACGGTGCGTGTGACGATCGTCAGGCCGACACAAACGCATATGGCAACCGCGACGAGGCCAAGAAGCAGAGCTTTGTTAGTCTTCATAATCGGCTACTTCAGTGATCCAGGATGGAACATGCTTATGGCGCGGGTATCGCCGACTTTCAGATCGTCCAGTGCCGGTGTTTCCACCTTGAGCTTGCCGGCCTTGAAGTTTCCGACCTGGTCATCCGTCAGGTACATGCTGGCGGTCTCGCGCCATCCTGACGTATCGCGGATGAAGACGGTAAGCTGATGATCGCTCAAGACCAGCAATTCCGGCTTGCCGTCACGCGACATGTCCAGCAGGGCGGCTGAGCACGATGGCGACGCCGTCTTTTCCGTTGCGCAGTCGGGCAGGGTATAGGGGGCGAAATCCTGCGCGAAGAAATCTTCCGGTAAGGTGGCGCCTTGCGGGAAGACGACGGTGAACTGCTTTGGATCGGCCTTCTTACGTTTTGTGTCTGCCGGTGAGGCGATCTCGTAGCGCTCATCGTCCTTGTACTGGCTGGCCTTGAGCGCCGCGGCGCGGATGGCTTCAGTCTTGCCGGCAGTGGCCAGTTTTTTGAGTTCGTTGCGGCCGTAGAGCCCTGTGTCGTAACGCAGCACGCGCCAGTCGAACTGATCCGGCGTGACCTTGCCCGATTGCAGGCGGGCCACCTGGCTTTCGGCGCTTAACCGGCCGGGATCGGCGACCGGCGTCAGCACGGCCAGAAGCAGTGCCGCCTTGACAAAGGCCAGGCCGATATTGATCGGCTCCAACAGGTTCAACCAGCGGCCTTTCGGCCAGAGCGCGGCGACGGAATAGCTCAGGCCATAGGCCAGCGCGATGATGACGCCGACCCCGGCCAGGACGCGTTCCGGCGTCAGGCCATATTGTTGAACGCGCAAGGCCAGGCTGAAGGCGGCCAGGGCTGAAAAGACCAGCATCAGGCCGCAGGCCAGCCGCGCCGACCACTTCATGATGATGTGCATCGGGCGATCTTCGTCGCCCTGCTGCCAGGCGGCATTGATCAGCAGGACCAGCGCCACGCAGGCGGCCAGCAGCGATGCGGTCGCTGCCTTGGTTTTCCATAGCGGCTCGAGTCCACTGACGCACAAGGAGGCGGCGAAGACGCCGCCGATCACTGTGATGACCGGCAGGAGCCACGATAGTACGCCCAGCACAAGCGCGCGGAAGCCGGCCATCAATTTGGGCTGGACATCACCGAGATGGACAGAGGCGGCAAAAGCCAAGCCCGTGACGGGCCACGCAAAATATGCGTTGCGCAGGAGGTCCTTCAGCCAGTTGAAGCCGATAAAGCCAAGCAGTGCCGCCCCCAGCCACAGGATGGCCCAGAAGAGGGCGGTGAACAGGGTGGCGAGCGCCAGCTGCACGCCGCGCTTCCACGCTTCGTCGAAATAGGTCGCGTAGGGGGCGATGATTTTACGGGCCTGGTCGCCGCTGCTGACCAGTTCGTGCGTGATGAACAGGAAGGGGTAGATCAGGAAGGCGCTGCGGCTGAAGAAGGCGGCATAATGGACGTCGCCGAGCGCATGGTTCCAACTGATGAAGGCGATCAGGGCCAAAGCAACCACGCCCCACACGGCCAAACTCAGACGTCGCATGGCGCCGGCGCCGGCCCAGAATACGAAAGCGCCGAGCCCAAGCGTGGACGTCGCGGCGATGCGCCAGGTCTCGGGATGCCAGTTTTCCATCCGCGCGGCCCCAGGCTGATCCGTCAGCCAGGCAAGCCCGAGGCCAAAGACAAGGCCGATCGCCAGCCTGAAGATCAGGGCCTGTTGCGGTGTAAAGGTGGTGTTGGCCGGCATGTCGCTTCCCCCGGATTTCATCCGCCTTGGGGGAGGTTAACACAGATGGCGCGACAGTTAAATCCGTCCCATGGTCGTCTGGGCGTTATAGATCTGTTGGATCGGCGCATTGTCCGGGTCGAGCGCGACCATGCGCCATTTGTTGTTAGCTTCTTCGAACATGACCGGCGCGCAGTTCGGGCTGGAATACATGTCGTCGATGAACTTGCGCGAAATGGCGCGAAACGGAATGCCGTGGCAGACGAACAGGCAGGTGTCGGCGTGCCGGTAGGCATTGACGCAATCGAAGACGCGGTCGATGACGACGGGCAGGGGCTCGGCATTCCACGGATAGTGCTTGCCATCGACATCGGCGGTCGGGTTCATGTGCTCGCGCATCTCTTCGCGGTGCTGATGGACCTCGTCGATCGTCATGCCTTCGAACTGGCCGAAATTGCGCTCGATCAGGCGGGCATCGATCACCGGCTCAAGATCCAGCTGTTCGCCGACCAGCCGCGCGGTTTCATGGGCGCGGATGAGCGGGCTGGTGACGATCTTGGTCAGGCCCTTATCCTTGAAGAAGGCTGCGGCGGCGCGCGCCTGTTTGCGGCCCGTGTCGTTAAGCGGAATATCGGTCGAGCCTTGCAGGCGGGCCTCGACGTTCCAGTCGGTCTGGCCGTGACGAAGAACGAAGAACATCTCAGAGCTTCGCCTTGATCTGTTCGGCCAGTGCTTTGAGATCGTTCATGTCGGCCATTTTGCCTGAAGCGTGCTTGCCTTCGGAGGCGTCATGCCACAGCGGCAGGATATGAAAATGAATATGGAAGACGGTCTGGCCGGCCGCCTCGCCGTTGAACTGCATCAGGCGCACGCCGTCTGGCTCGAGCGCGGCGCGCACAGCGCGGGCGATCATCTGGGTCTTGCTGATGAGGTCTCGCAGGTCCTTCGGTGAGATGTCGAACAGGTTGCAGGCATTGACCTTGGGGATGACCAGGGTGTGGCCCTTCGACTGTGGAAAGGCGTCCATGAAGCTGAGGACGCGCTCATCCTCATAGACCTTGGCGGACGGGATATCGCCAGCGATGATCTTGGCGAAGATGTTGCCGGTGTCGTAGGTCAGATCGAGGCTCATCGGCTTTTTCCCTTCGTTGCAATAATCGCTATCTAGTAGACTATGCACCTTGGGCCAAGAGGCGTAATACCGCCCTATGTTGAATGTTTGTCTTGTCATGATCGGCGGCGCGCTGGGTTCGGCGGCGCGGTACGGCCTGGGACGCTGGCTGAACGGTGGCTGGCCCTATGGCACATTCGCCGCCAATGTGCTGGGTGGTTTGCTGATGGGGCTGATCATGGGCTTCCTGTTGCGCAATCCCGGTGAAAGCGAGCGCCTGCGGCTGTTGCTGGCCACGGGCATGCTGGGCGGGTTTACGACCTTTTCGTCGTTCTCGCTGGAGACGGTCCAGATGCTGGAGCGTCGCGACTATGTTTCAGCGTTACTTTATGCCGGTCTGTCGGTGCTATTATCGGTCGCCGCGGTTGCGCTGGGGCTGTTCATCGTGCGAAAGGTCGCCGCATGAGTAAAGAAGTCAAAACCCTCTACGTCACGGACGGCGAGGACGGGGTGCGCCTCGACAAGTTTTTCAAGCGCCGCTGGCCGCACATCAATCACGTCCAACTGAACAAGCTGGTCCGCTCGGGGCAGGTGCGCGTCGATGGCGGCCGGGTCAAGGCCGATACGCGGCTGACAACGGGCCAGACCGTGCGCGTGCCGCCTCTGCCTGACGCGCCGACCGAGGACCAGCAAAAGCGCGAACGCGCGACGCTGAGCCCGCAGGAAATCAAGTACGCTCGCTCGCTGGTGATCTATGAGGACGAGGACGTCATCGCGATCAACAAGCCGTCGGGCCTGGCGGTCCAGGGCGGGACCAAGACCAAGAACCATATCGACCGGCTGCTGTCGGCGTGGGGCGAGGGGCTGGAACGGCCGCGCCTGGTCCACCGGCTCGACCGCGATACCTCGGGCGTGCTGCTGCTGGGTAAGTCGCCGGCCGCCGCCGCGCGTCTGGCCGGGGCCTTCGCCAAGCGCCGCGCCAACAAGACCTACTGGGCGCTGGTCGTCGGCAACCCCAAGCCGGAAGACGGTTATATCGACGTGCCGCTGGTCAAGAAGGGCTTTCACGACCGCGAAATCGTCCAGGTCGCCGATCCGAAAGAGCCGGGCGCCGAAGTGGCCGAAACCGAGTACGTTACCATCGGCCGCGCCGGTCCGCGTGTCGCCTGGATGGGCCTGCGCCCGCATACCGGCCGGACGCACCAGCTGCGCGCCCACATGCAGGCGATCGGCCATTCGATCCTGGGCGATCCGAAATACGGCAACGACGCCAGCCGCGAGCTGTCGGAAGGGCTCGGGCTGCAACTGCATCACCGCCGCATCGAACTGCCGCACCCGACGCAGGGCACGTTGATCGTCGAAGCGCCGCTTGATCCGGTCAGCAAGGCGGGCTTCGATCGATTTGGCTTTGACTGGCATGACGCTGAGCCCGATCCGTTTGTAAAGAAGAGTAAGAAGAGCCGGCGATGAGATTAGCGGTATGGGACGTGGACGGCACCTTGGTCGATAGCCGCGCGTCTATATTGAAGGGTTTACAGGAGGCGGCGGCTATTCTGGGCCTGGACGAACCGACATATGAGGATGTCCGCCAGATTGTCGGCCTGTCCTTGCTGGAAGCGATCCAGAGCATGCGGCCGGACCTGGCGCTCGATGTCGCCGAACGCTATGCCTATGAATACAAGCAGTCCTTTATCCGCGCCCACGCCCAGCCCGATTTCCACGAGCCGCTTTATGATGGGGCCGACGCCTGTCTGCGCCGGCTGAAGGCCGAGGGCTGGCTAATGGGCATGGCGACGGGCAAGTCGCGCCGCGGTATCGAGCGCAATACGGCCGTCTATAACTGGCACGGCATTTTCGATTGCAGCTTCTGCGCCGATGATGGGCCATCGAAGCCGCACCCGCATATGCTGAAGCGCAATCTGGACCACGTCGGCGTCGATCCGCATCAGGCGGTGATGATCGGCGACACGGCGCATGATATACGCATGGGCCTGGATGCAGGTGTCCGCACCATCGGCGTGTCATGGGGCTTCCATACAGTCGATGAACTGAAGGCCGCCGGCGCGCACGTCATCGTCCACGATTTCGACGCTCTGAACGCGGTGCTCGATGCGTTTGTGCCCGAAGACGTAAAGGCCGTGACATGACCTACAAAGCCGAAGCCCCTTCGAAAAAAAGCGACCAACTGGGCCATCGCCCCAAGCGGTTCTGGCGTGAAGCCGTGCCAGCCCAAGTCGCGGAAGGCTTCGAAATCCATCTCGATGGCCGCGCGGTCAAGACGCCCCAGGGCCACGTGCTGCGCTTTCCGACCCTGGCCGTGGCGGGTCAGGTTGCCGGGGAATGGGCGGCCGTCGGCGAATATGTCGGCTACGAAGACATGCCGCTGACGCGCCTGGGCTTTGCCGCGGTCGATCGCATGGACACGCTGGTCGCCGAAACGGTCGGCGAGGTGCTGCGCTACACCGAAACTGACTTGGTCTGCTATCCGTCGGAATATCCGGCGGCCTTAATCGAACGCGAAGACGCCGCCTGGCTGCCGCTGATCGATTGGGCGAACGAAGCATTGGGGCTGGAATTCCGCCAAAATCGCACCCTGATCCATAAGCCGCAGCCGGCGGAAACCGCCGCGCGCATCCAGGCCCTGGTCGAAGGCGCCACGGCTTATCAGCGCGCCGGGCTGATGTCGGCCATTCCGTTGTTCGGCTCGGTTGTGCTGGCCCTGGCAGTGTGGAAGGGGCGGCTTTCCGGCGAGGCGGCTTTTGAGGCGTCGCGCGTCGGGGAAGACTT
>CAMLPZ010000202.1 GCA_946482045.1 uncultured Asticcacaulis sp. | reverse complement strand
CCCTGCCGCCCCAGGGCGAGGCCAAGAACCGGCCCTTGGTCGTGCTGCCGCATGATGGTCCGCTGGGCCATGACGCGCGCGGTTTCGACTGGCTGGCGCAGGTGCTGGCGTCGCGCGGATACATCGTGCTGCAACCCAATTATCGCGGCTCGGACGGCTATGGCGTGGCCTTTACCGAAGCCGGCCATGGCCAATGGTCGGGCCGGATGCTCAGCGACATGGCCG
Source organism: uncultured Asticcacaulis sp. (assembly GCA_946482045.1). The sequence continues at coordinate 7,511 of CAMLPZ010000202.1, read as the reverse complement.
ACGGCGTGCGCTATCTGGCGGGCCAGGGCATGGTCGATCCCAAGCGGGTCTGCATCGCGGGGCAGGGCTATGGCGGTTACGCGGCGCTCAAGGGTGCTGATGGCGGGGGCCTTTATCGCTGCGCTGTCGCCATCAACGGCATCTCCGACCCCGGCGATTATGCGCAGACGGCGAAGAAAAATGCCCTGGCCGACGATATCGCCGCGCTCAAGGCCGATGTTTTGCAGCCGCGCGCCTTCCGTGCCGACCCGGCGTCGCCGGCGCAGATCCAGCGCTATTTCGGCGGCCAGACCCCTCCGGCCATCGCGGCGGCAGCGGTCAATGTGCCGGTCCTGCTGGTCCAGGTGAAGTACGATAAGTCGGTGCCGGCCGATCAGAGCCGCTCTTTGCGCGACGGACTGCAAAAGGCCGGCAAGCCCGTGACCTATGTCGAACTGGAAGGCTGCGGCCATCAACTGGAGACGGAAGCCTGCCGATTGGGCACCGCCCAGGCGGTCGTCGACTTCCTGGCTGCCAACAATCCCGCCAAGTAAGGCAGGCCGCGTTATTGTCGTAAGGCGCGGCTTGGGTTGGATGTGTGATAACAAAAGGGGGAGCCATGACCAGGGGTTTGACGGCGCTGGCCGCACTGATATTGCTGGCCGGTTCGCCGGCGGGGGCGCAGACGCCGGCGGCTGAGTCCACCGACGTCATCGTCAAGGGAAGCTTGCGGCCCCGGCCGGCGGAAGGTGTATCGCCGCCGCCTCTTGATGTCTTCGTCAAGTCGCCGCGCATCGAACACATCGCCCTCTCGCCCGACGGCAGCCGGTTTGCCTTTGTCACCTGGACGGGCGGCGTGCACATCCTGACGGCCTACACGGTGGGCAGTAACGGCTATCAGCATATACCGCTCGACGTGAAATCGCTGACGGCGATCACCTGGCTGGACAACGACCACATACTGCTCTCGCAGACCCAGACCGCCCTTCGCAGCACGTGCCCGACGGCGGAGGGAGTGGACTACAAGGTTGCCCAGGCCAAGATAGACCCCCGCTTCCTGGCGTTTAAAAAGGGCGTGTCCCGCCGGTTGGTCGAGAGTCCCCCTCTGTGCGCGTCTTACGGTGTGCGGTCGCATGAGGCGGCGACCGTGGTCAATCTGCGCACGCAAAAGTCGGCGCTGATCGGCGACCGGCGGATGAGCGGCGACTATTTCGGCATGGCCCTGGGACTGCCTCAGCCTGTGACGGTGGACGGCAAGCTGCAACTGTTCGGCGCCTTTCTGGAACTGCGCGATATGCCTGTGGCCGGCCAGGTCGCCCAGCGCGTCTATTTGTGGCGCGTCGATCCGGATACCGGGATTGGCCGTATCGTCGATGACGGCGGTGGTGATCCTGACCGCATGGGCCGCTATGTCGATGACTGGCTGGTCGACAGCAAGGGTGAGCCGATCGCGCGTGCGCACTACACCTATATCGGGAACACCTTCACCATCGAGACCAGGAAAGACGGCAAGTGGAACCCCGTCCTGACGCGCACGATTGCGCATGGCGGCAACGCCTTCGCCCCCTCGCTCGTCGGCCTGGGCCGCGATGGGACCTCTCTGTTGATCCTGGATGCGGTGACGGCTGCCGATGGTTCGCGCCGTTTCCGCTATTTTGAACTGTCCGCTGACGGCAAGCTGTCCGAAGCGCTTGATTCCGGTGACGCCACGCGCGAGCGGCCCATCTTCCATCCGCAGACGGGGGCGCTTGCGGGTTTCGAGCGCGACGGCGAAACCTCGACCTACACCTTCTTTGATCCCGACCTGGCCGAATACTATAAGCTGGCCATGGAAACCGCCCCCGGAAAGGCGGTGCGCGTCGCCGCCATGGGCCGTGACCTGGAGCAGATGATCGTATTCGGCGAGGGCAGCGGCGAGCCCGGCACCTGGCACTATTACGATTTCAGCAACGGCACGCGCGTCGATATCGGCAGCCATTACCCGTCCCTGCCGCTTGAATGGGCGGCTTCGCAACGCTCCGTCCGCTACAAGGCGTCCGACGGGCTGGAAGTCCGCGCCATGCTGACCTTGCCGCCCCAGGGCGAGGCCAAGAACCGGCCCTTGGTCGTGCTGCCGCATGACGGGCCGCTGGGTCACGACGCGCGCGGCTTCGACTGGCTGGCCCAATCCCTGGCGTCGCGTGGCTATGTCGTGCTGCAACCCAATTATCGCGGCTCCGACGGCTATGGCGTGGCCTTCACCGAAGCCGGCCATGGCCAATGGTCGGGCCGCATGCTCAGCGACATGGCCGATGGCGTGCGCTACCTGGCAGGGCAGGGCATGGTCGACCCCAAGCGGGTCTGCATCGCGGGGCAGGGCTACGGCGGTTACGCGGCGCTCAAGGGTGCTGATGGCGGGGGCCTTTATCGCTGCGCTGTCGCCATCAACGGCATCTCCGATCCCGGTGACTATGCGCAGACGGCCAAGAAGAACGCCCTGGCGGACGACATCGCCGCGTTGAAGGCCGACCCGCAACAGCCGCGCGTCTTTCGCGCCGATCCCGCGTCGCCGGCGCAAATCCAGCGCTATTTTGGCGGCCAGACCCCACCCGCCATCACCGCGAACGCCGTCAATGCACCCGTCCTGCTGGTCCACGCTCAGTACGACACGTCCGTGCCGGCCGGCCAGAGCCGCTCTTTACGCGATGGCCTGCAACAGGCCGGCAAGCCTGTGACCTATGTCGAACTGGCAGGCTGCGGGCACCAACTGGAGACGGAAGCCTGCCGGCTTGGCACCGCCCAGGCGGTTGTTGACTTCCTGGCTACCAACAATCCCGCCAAGTAGCTGCCTTCAGAGGTGGGTTTAAGCCTCCGCATACGCCAACCACCTGAATGCCGATGGAAAACTTACGGCCAAAGTCCGCATATCGCCCCGAAAGGGAGGACCGGCCATGTACGCGGCATCTTCGGAGCGGGACCTTGAGCCTTCCACGACATCCGGCGGCCTGAATACGCGCACCCGGCAATCCCTGTTCTACGCCCTGTTGTTCGCCGGTACGGGCGCCAGCCTGCCGTTCATTCCGCTGTGGCTGACCCGCAACGGCATGAGCCCGGAGCAGGTCAGCCTGATCCTGGCCGTGCCGTTGCTGGCGCGCGCCATTACCGGCCCCATGACGGGCCTGTGGGCCGAACGCTTCGCGCGCTACCGTTCGCCCATCCTGATCCTGGCCATGGTCGGCGCGGCGGCCTATGCGCTCATGCTGCCGGGCAGGGCCTATGGCGATTTCGCCTTCGAGGCCTTCATCGTCCTCTACCTGATCGGCTATACCTGCATCAACAATATCAGCCCGCTGCTCGACGCCATGACGCTGCGCCTGGCGCGCGCGGGCAATTTCTCGCAATCGAGCGCCAGGGCCTGGGGATCAGCAGCCTTCGTCATCGCCAATGTCGTGCTGGGCTTCGTCCTGCAATGGACGACGACGCAGGTCGTGCTGATATGGATCGTCAGCGCGGCGCTGGGCCTTGCCGTCTGCGGGCGAGGCCTGCTTTTGCCGCAGCCCCGCCACCGTGCGGACGAACAGGCCGTACCCGCCCGAAGCCGCGACCTTCTCAAGCAGTTGCTGCGGAACAAGGGGTTCTTGTGGCTGCTGCTGGCCACCGGGTGCCTCCAGGCGGCGCACGGCTTCTATTATGCGTTCTCGACCATCATCTGGCAGGAGCAGAGGGGCTTTTCATCGACCGTCTGCGGGCTGTTGTGGGCGGCGGCGGTGGCCGGCGAAATCCTCTTCCTGGTCTTCGCCACGCGCTTGCGGCACAGGCTGGGGCCATGGGGCCTGCTGATCCTGGCGGCCGTTGCCGGGATTATCCGCTGGGGCGCCATGATGTCGCTGGCGCCGCTGTGGCTGCTGGGCTTCCTGCAACTGATGCACGGCTTTACCTTCGCCGCCGCCTATATCGCCGGCCTCGACCTCGTCTTTCACCTGACGCAAAGGCGGCATGAAGGCATCGCCCAGACGGTCAATGCCGCCTATACGACCGGGCTGATGACCGGCGTGGTCACCTTGCTGTCGGGCAGCCTCTATGCCTTTGCTGGCGCGCGAGCCTATGCCGCCATGATGGTGCTGGCGCTGCTTGGCCTGATGATCGCCGTTGGAATGTACCTGAACCGCGGAAAGCTGATGGCGGGAGCGGCCCAGCGATGACCGCTTCAGGACACACGGGCGGTGGGCATGACCCAGATATTGCCGGTGCCGCGGAACTTGTAGACCAGGCCTTCGCCCGACCGCAGGGCATTGCGCAGGCCTGAGACCAGGGGCCCGATCGAGACCTCCAGCGACGCCGAATACATCAGCACGAAGTCGCCGTCGACGACCGCCTCGCCCTGGCTCAGCTCGATGACGTCGATCTCCTCGACCGGCACCGGGCTTTCGACGACGAAGGCGCCGCGCCCGGACAGCTTGGGCTGCATGAAGCCGTTGCCGGACAGGATGCCGCTGACCGAGGTGTGGCGGTGCGTCGACAGCGAAATGCCGCCGGTGCAGGCGTAGAACGCCCGGTCGTCGAGCAGCAGGTCGTCGCCAATGTCCATATTGGCCAGGATGAAGTGTTTGCGCGTCGGTTCCGCCCACAGGCTGCCCGTGCCGGAAAAGCGGGTGGCGAAGGCCGACTCACCTGTGCCGGCCGAGGCGACGGCGCGCGACAGGAAGCCCTTGCCCGGCTCGTGACGCTGGATTTCCGACTGGATGCGGCCATGATGATATTGCAGGGCGCCGGGTTCCAGCAGCAGCGCGCCGCCCGACAGTTCGACGCCGATCTGGTGGATGTTTTTTTCTTCGGAGATGACGTGGGTCAGCGGCGCGCCGTTGGCCGTCGTACCGCCCGCCGGAATGACCCGGGCCACCTGGCGCTTTTCGACGAAACGGTAGGCGGTGATGGTCACGCCGTCGGCGGACACGGTCTCTATGGGGGTGCGCATGACAGGGCTCCGAATCCGGGTAAGGGAAGACCGGTGTACCAACAAAGCCCGCCGCCGCAAAGGGCTTCCGCCGCTGCCGCGATCCTCCCAGGGTTGCCGGCTCGGTTGCGACCCGATTTATTGTGCATGCAACCGTTGCGGGTGTGCAGGCTTCGAATTATAGTTTACAGAATAACGGCCGCGCGCCCGTAGATAGTTTAATTCGTGACCATAAGCCTTTCAATTCGTTGGAAATAAATGTCACGGGGCGAGCATGGCGGCCAATTTAATGACAAACAGGGCAGGAATCACATGGTCAACATCATCGACGGCACCACGGACAATGACAGCCTGACGGGTACGGCGGGCAGCGATAGCATGAACGGGCTGGACGGCGCGGATACGCTTCGTGGCGGTGACGGCGACGACCTTATCGACGGTGGCGCCGGCAATGACAGAATGTACGGCGGCCTGGGCGACGACACCTATGTCGTGCGCGACGCCGGGGACCGGGTCACAGAAGTGGCCGATGGCGGCAATGATACCGTCGAAACCTGGGTCAGCTACCAGGCGCAGGACTTCATGGAAAACATCATGCTGAAGGGCGCGGACAACCTGTCGGCCTATGGCAACAGCCTGGGCAACGGGATCACCGGCAACAGCGGCAACAATGTCATCAACGGCCGTGACGGCAACGACACGATCGACGGTGGCGGTGGCCAGGACAAGCTGGATGGCGCCGAGGGCAATGATAGCCTTTACGGGGGCGAAGGCGATGACAGCCTGAATGGCGGTAACGGCAACGACACGCTGGAGGGCGACGAGGGGGCCGACAAACTTAACGGTGGCGCGGGCGCGGACGTGCTCGATGGTGGGAATGGCAATGACATCCTCGACGGCAGCACGGGCGACGACACCATGGCCGGCGGCGACGGCAATGACACCTATGTCGTCGACAGCTTGGGCGATTTCGTTATCGAAGGGCCCGCGGACGGCACAGATACCGTCAAGACCGGGCGCGATTACACGCTGGCGGACAATGTCGAGATCCTGCACCAGACGGGCGCGGCCCATATCAGCGGCGCGGGCAATAACGGCGACAACGCCCTGCACGGCAATATCGGCAACAACCATCTGTCGGGCGGGGAGGGTAATGACAGCCTGTTCGGCGGCGGAGGCGACGACACCCTGTCGGGCGGCGAAGGCGACGATTGGCTGGTGGGCGGCGCGGGTGCCGACGACTTCGTCTACGACGCGGCGGGCGCGAATGGCTATGATATCATCAATGGCTTCGAGCACGGCATCGACCGGCTGGTGTTCTCGGGCGCGGACTACGGCTTCGCGGCCGGGCACGCCCTGACGGCGGCGGAGTTCACGCTTGGCTGGACGGCTGTGGGGACTTCGGCTCAGTTCGTCCTGTCGAGCGGCGGTTACCTGTCGTTCGACGCCGATGGCTCAGGCGCGGGGGCGATGATCCAACTTGGACGCATTTATGGCACGGTAACGGCCGAAGACCTGGTGTTCGTGTAGGGGGCGCCTTAGGTCGTAAACTCATAAATATACCCGCCATGGCGGCGGAAATGGCGAAATAATGCCAGGAGATGGGCGCCGGCCGTAGTCAACCTACGGCCAAGCGCGTCGACGCCGCAGGATGAGGCCATTTCGCCGTCGGAACGATGCCGTCCATTTGCACGGACTACGGCGTCGAAAAATCTCGAAAATGTAAGCATTTCCTTCGCTTTTTCTCCTGGTATCCGCACAAATGACCTGGCACCATGGCGGATATATTTCTGAGTTTACGACCTAGTACGCACCGGCATTGGGCGCCGGTTCCTCGGTCGAGATGGCGTCGGTGGTGCGCGCCTTATCGGGGGCCTCGCCGTCGGCGCGGCGGATGAAGACCTCCACCGGGCCGCAGTCGACTTCGCCGCCGAAGGGGGAGCAGAAGGCGATTTCGGCGGCATCGCGGCCGACGCCGATGCGGATCAGCCCGTCGAGGTCCGCCTGGCGCGTGGCGTCGAACAGCCACCAGCGCCCATCGAGGTAGACTTCGAACACGGCGTGGAAATCGGCCGGCTTAAGCCCGTGGGCATAGCAGCTGACATAGCGTGCCGGGATTTCCAGCGCGCGGCAGAAGGCAATGCCCAGGTGCGCGAAGTCGCGGCAGACGCCGGCCCGCAGCAGCAGGCTTTCCGAAGCGATGGTCTGTTCGTTCGACGAACCCCGCCGGTAGTCGATATTGGCATAGATCCAGTTGCAGATCGCCGTGACGCGGCTATAGCCCGGCATCAGATGGCCGAACTCCCGCCGCGCGAAATCCGCCAACCGGTCGGAGGGCACGAAACGCGACGGCAGCAGAAACGGCATGATGTCGAGTGGCAGGCTCTGTACCGGCGTTTCCAGGACGCTGCCCGGGTCGACGCGGTAAGGCTGCAACGTCACTTCGGCTTCGTACTGGATGGTCAGCGGGCCGGGCTGGGCATGAATGCCGAAATAGCGGTTGTTGATATCGGGAACCGTGTGGTTGGTCCGCGCGATGCCGGGCGTGATGCTCAGCCGCTCCACCAGGTCCTGGTGACGCTGAAGCCGGGCGACTTCG
>CAMLPZ010000201.1 GCA_946482045.1 uncultured Asticcacaulis sp. | reverse complement strand
CGTCCGATCTACAATGAGGAAGGCGCCGACCAGGCGCACATGTATATCCCGTGGTGGCTCTATAAGGAACAGGCCGAGGGCAAGCTCGATTTCGCGCGCGGCTATCACTACGAAATCGGCGGCGGCTTCCGTGTGCCAGGGCCATGGACCGGCGGGGCGGACCTGCCCAATGTCAACGGTTCCGACCTGCGTGCGGCCCTCCGGCGCAAGATGGGCAGCCGGGTGAGCCTGACCGTGCGCGGTGAGATGATCCCGAACAAGGACTGCTACGCCGAGATCGACCCAAGCCTGAAGGACAAATGGGGTATTCCTGTCCTGAAATATCACTGGAAGTGGTCGAGCCAGGAAATCAATATGGTCCGGCATGGCATGGTGACCGCGCGCGCCATCATCCGCCGCATGGGCGGGACCGTCTACAAGCCGAACGAGACGGCCGAGGAAAATATCAAGGACGGCGGCGTCATCATCCACGAAGGTGGCACTGCGCGCATGGGCGCGGACCCTAAGACCTCGGTGCTCGATCAATGGCAGCAGTGCTGGGACGTGCCGAACCTGCTGGTGACCGATGGGGCGATGCTGGCGTCCAATCCGCACAAGAACCCGACCCTGACCATCATGGCCCTGGCGTGGCGCGCCAGCGAGAACCTGGCTGCCAAGCTGAAGGGGGGGGCATTCGCATGAGTCTCACCCCCACACGCAGGCGGACCCTGCAATGGATGTTCGCCGGCCTGGCCGCCGTGCCGGCCCTGCCGCAACTGGCCACGGCTGCCGATGGTGTCACGGGCGCGCTCGACCCAAAGATCGCATGGCCGAACCTGGAATTGCCGGTCAATGCCTCGCTTGGCTACGGCACCGATCCGAACCTGATGGAGCCGTCCGTGCCGTGGACGCTGATCCTAAGCGCACAGCAAAAAGCGGTGCTGAACCTGATCGGCGACATTGTCCTGCCGCGCGAAGGCGATGATCCCGGCGCCGGTGAACTTATGATCGCCGATTTTGTCGATGAGTGGATAAGCTCGCCCTATGAAGGCCAGGCCTGGGACCGCGGGCTCATTCTGAACCTGCTGGCCTGGCTCGACCTGCACGGCCGTGCCTTGTCGGGTAAGGAATTCCTCGATGCCGGAAAGCCCGTGCAGGAACTGATTGTGGCTGAATTGATGCGCGATCCGCTGCCGCAGCACCTCTTCCAGGCATCGTCGGCCTTTCATCGCCTGCGCGGCCTGATCGTCGGCGGCTACTGCACGACGCCCGAAGGCAAGGCGGCGATCGGCTATCTGGGCAATACGCCTGTCATTGGCGAATGGCCTGGGCCGACGGACGAAGCGATGGCGCACCTGCGCGCCCTGCTGAAAGATTTGAAGTTGCCGGTAACGGTTTAAAGGAGATCAGAAATGACGACACGACGTTCGATGATCCTGATGGCCTCGGCCGTTCTTATGACCGCGCCGATGGCGGCCTGCGCGGCCGAAGCGCCCTGGACGTCCTTGTTCAACGGTAAGGACCTTAGCGGCTGGCGGCTGTACAAGGGCGGCGCCGCCGGCGACGGCTGGGCCGTTGAGGACGGCGCCCTGACGTTAAAGCACGCAGGCGGCGGCAATATCGTCACCGAAGCCGAGTACGGCGATTTCGAGCTGGAATTCGACTGGAAGATCTCGAAGAAAGGCAATAGCGGCGTCATGTACTTCGTCCGCGAGTTGCCGCAGGCTTCCGAACCCTACCACACCGGACCGGAATACCAGGTGCTTGACAATGCCGGCCATGCCGACGGCAAGATCCCGTCTCATACGGCCGGCGCCATCTACGACCTGGTCACCCCGTCGGCCGACGTGACCAAGCCGGTCGGTGACTGGAATCACGCGCGGATCGTCGTGCATAAGGGCCATATTGAACACTGGCTGAACGGCAAGAAGGTGGCTGAATCGTCCTATGGCGACGCGAAATGGAAGGCGCTGGTCGCCGGCTCGAAGTTCAAAGCCATGCCTGACTTCGCCACGGAGCCGACGGGACGCATCTGCCTTCAGGACCACGGTGATCCTGTGTGGTATCGCAATATCCGCATCCGTAAGCTTTAACCCTGCGAGAGATGAAGCGTCGCCACGCCGGCTACGACGCAGGCGACGCCGATCCAGCCGGCGAGACTGACCTTCTCGCGCGTGAACAGCCAGGCCAGCACGACGGTAATCGCGCTGGCCGTAGCGCTGAGCGCGGTGGCGACGGCGATCGATCCGCCTGCCTGGCCGAAGGCGAGCGCCAGGTAGCCCCCACAGGCCAAAAGCGCCGAGGCGAAGACCAGCGCCGTGTCCTTCAGGCCGCCTATGCGTACGGACTGGCGGCGCCACACAGCCAGCAGCGCCACGACCAAGGTGGCAAAAACATAGTGTATCCAGATCGTTCCCACGGCGCCGAATACCGGCACGGAATATTTGCCCTGCAACCAGTAGGCGATGCCGTAGAATAGGGCTGAACCAGTTGCGGCCAGCCAGCCGGAATGCTTCGACGGGACCTTGTCTTTGCTATCCGGCGGTGGGGAGGCTGCCAGAACACCGCCCAGAACGGCCAGGGCTAGCCCGGCGCCGGCGGCCAGCGTCAAGTCCTCGCCCGTAACGAAGGAAAGGATGGCGCCGATGGCGCCATAACAGGCCATGATGGGCGCCACGACCGCGACACGCCCCTTGGCAAGACCATGATAAAGGCAGGCCGTACCGGCCATGACCATCAGGCTGGAGGCTAGCAAAATGAGCCACTGCAAGGACGGGACGCTTAATCGCACCGGGCGGACGAGCACGGCCAGCGTCAGGAGGACGGCCATCAGCGCCTGCCCCCACAGCATGGTTCGCAACACGCCGGTTTCCTTGTTCGCAAATCGCGCGACCAGGTTCGTCACGCCGTAGAGCAGGGCGGAGGCCGCTCCGAACAGAAGGGCTTCGTTCATTCAGGTCGTCTCAAAACAGGTGAAGCGCGGTGTAAGATGCGGCGCCATCGGGCCCGGCAGTGTCGGCGCCGACGCGTAAATTCGCTATGTGGGGGAATGACTCAGTCTATATACGCTTTCTTAACACACTCTACGAGAGTATCGTTTCCTCCGTTACCGCTCACTGCGTCACAAATGTAACAGATACCGAAAGTGTGAATGCCTGCGCGTCACAGCCGATAAATGGCAATTGACAGCGCAGTCATTTCGCCTTATCCCGGTAATAACAATGATACCGCCCTATAAACAGGTATCGTGAAAGAGACGACGGAAACTACCCGCCGGGAAGATGCGGGATTGAAATATAAATTTGGGAGACGAGATCAAAATGGAGCCTTCTGTAAACGTTTGACCATATCAATTCTGAGATAATAGTATCCCAAAAAGAATTGGTAGCGCTAACATATGTATTTCGCGGTACTTCGCTGCGGAATCTATTGGCTGTTTCCGTTTGCGAGGCTGATCAAGACTATCCAAATTTAAAAAAGAGCTTCGCCCGCCTTTGAGTGGGATGAGGATGTGCGCATCGCTGCGGCTTGTCTAAGAAGCCGGGATAAAAAGCAGCTGGGCGGGCGTGCTGGTAAACAGAGAAATGGGAGACAGATCCAATGACTACTGTATCGCGTAGTAAACTGAAGGGTGCCGTGCGCGGCGCCTTCCTGGGCGGCGTGTCCACGCTCGCCCTCGTTGCCATGGCCGGCACGGCTATGGCCCAAGACGCCGCCCCCGCCGCTCCGGCGGAATCGGACGTCGTCGTTGTCACCGGCGTTCGCGGCTCGCTGCAACGTTCGATGAACATCAAGAAGAACGCCACCGGCGTCGTCGACGCCATCTCGGCCGAAGACATCGGCAAGTATCCGGACACCAACCTGGCCGAGTCGGTCCAGCGCATTCCCGGCGTCTCGATCGACCGCGTCAACGGCGAAGGCTCAAAGGTCACGGTGCGCGGCTTCGGCCCCGGCTTCAACCTGGTGACGCTCAACGGCCGCACCATGCCGACCGCCTCGATCGACCTGATCGGCACCGGCAACACCTTTGCCGGCGGCGGTTCGCGTAACTTTGACTTCTCGAATATCGCTGCCGACAGCGTTTCGGGCTTCGAAGTCTACAAGACCGGCAAGGCCCACGTCGCTTCGGGTGGCATCGGCGCCACGCTGAACATCAAGACCCTGCGTCCGATCGGTAAGTCCGGTTCGACCGGCGTCCTCGGCATCAAGGCCCTGCACGCCGACAACCTGGTCGACGGCAAGGACTGGACCCCGGAAGTCACCGGCGCCTACAGCTGGACCAACGACAGCAAGACCTTCGGTCTGTCGCTGTTCGGCCAGTACACTGAGCGGGACAACGCCACGCGTCAAGCGACTCAGAACAACTGGAACCTGGACACCCGCGCCCAGTTCTATGATCCCAACAGCGGCCGCCTGCGCTACGCTGCTGACAAGACGACCCTGCTGACGCAAATCACCAACCCGCCTCCGGCCGGCGCCCTGGTGGCCTATCCGAACGACAGCCGTTACGCCCTGTCGCAAACGCACAACCAGCGTACCAATATCGGCGCGACGGCCCAGTTCCGTCCGGCCGAAAACTGGCTGCTGACCGTCGACGCCCTCTACGTCGAGAACAAGGGTACGGAAGAGCGCGCCGAGCAGACCAACTGGTTCAACCGCCCGTTCGACCAGATCAAGTTCGAGCAGGGTGAATCGGGCATCTATAACGCCCTGTACCTACAGGAAAACCTGAACGGCACCAAGGACATCGGTTTCGAACAGCAATACCTCGGCCAAAAGAACACCTTGCAGTCCATCGGCTTCAACGCCCGTTGGGACATGAGCGACAAGGCCACTCTGACCTTCGACGTCCATAGCTCCGAAGGCAAGGCGACGCCGGACCTTTCGAACGGCACCAGCGCTGTGATGATGTCGATCGGTGCGCCGGTTGTGAAGGACCACTCGGTCGACTTCACCAGCGGCATTCCTGTGCAGAAGTACACCGTATGGGACGGCAACCCGGTTTATCGGACCAACTCTGCCGGTCTGCTTGTCAACTCGGCTAACGTCCCCATCGTTGACGCCAATGGCAACTATCTGACCGGCTTCTCGGCAGCGGACCGTGTCATTGCCAGCTATCGCGGCAACAACAACGGCAAGATGGATGTGGGCGATCTGGGCAGCCAGGTTGCGCGCACGGCGACCAACAGCCAGCAGCACAAGGTCGACCAGGTCAAGATCGACTTCAGCTATGACTTCGACGGTGAAAGCCGCTTCGACGCCGGCGTCGATTTCAGCAAGGCGAGCATGACCACCACCACCGGCCAGACCTATCAGGCTCTGGGCGACTGGGGCATCGGCAATCCTGGCGACATCGCCCAGTACGCGCCGGGCCTGGTTGAAACCTACGATCTGGGCAGCCTGTTCGAAGACTTCAATGTCGGCCAAGCCGACATCGCCTTCCGCGGCAATGCGCTCGACATCTATACCGCCATGGCCAAGTCGTCGCTCTACAACGCAACGATCCCGACCGCGGCCATGACGTCGAACACCGTCGAAGAGCAGATCATGGCGGCCTACGGTCAGTTCACCATGAAGGGCGACTTCCTCGGCCGCCGCGCCACCGTCGTCGCTGGTCTGCGCTATGAAAAGACCGACATCACGGCTTCGGCTCTGCAAAGCACGCCGGTCGCTATCCGCTGGACCGCCGACAACGACTTCACGGTCGACAGCAGCTCTGCGACTGTCGCTCAGGAGTACAAGTCTGACTACAGCAACTGGCTGCCCAGCCTCGACATCTCGTGGGAGGCCATGGATGACGTGATCGTCCGCGCGTCGTTCTCGAAGACGATCGCCCGTGCGGCTTACGGCAACCTGTATGCCACGACGGCTCCGGGCACGCCGCCGCGTCCGACGGCCAACGGCACCAACCCGACCGCCACACGCGGCAACCCGGCGCTGCTGCCGCTGGAATCGTCGAACGTCGACTTCTCGGCCGAATGGTACTACGGTCGCGACAGCTACGTATCGCTCGGCTTCTACAACAAGGACGTCAACAACTTCGTCGGCACCGGTCGCATCCAGGCGAACCCGTTCGCCCTGCGCGACCCGTCGTCGGGCGCCGCCGGTTCGCGTTCGGGCATCGCCAAGGACATCCTGGCCGGCATCAACCAGTCGACAACCGACGTCAACCTGTTCACCATGACGGCGCTCTACGACCACTACCTGAAGAGCGGCAGCACGCCCACGGTCGCCCAGACCCAGGCGCGCAACGACTACGTCGCCAACCTGGACGGCTCCGGCAACCTGAACCAGACCTATGTCGACCAGGTTCTGAAAGCCTACGACTTGGTGGCGGATGCCAACGACCCGCTGTTCGTGTTCGAGACCAACATCCCGGTCAATAACAAGACGGCCAATCTGCACGGCTTCGAAGCGGCCTTCCAGCACTTCTTCGGGGATAGCGGCTTCGGCGTCTCGGGCAGCCTGACGACGGTCAACGGCGATATCGGTTTCGACAACTCCGCACCTCCGGGCACGCAGCAATTCCCGCTGCTGGGCCTGTCGAACACCTATAACCTGACCGCCATCTACGATAAGGGTGCCTGGTCGGGCCGCGTCTCCTACAACTGGCGTGACGAGTTCATCTCGGCAACCAACGTAGGTGCGCAGGGCGACCCGCAGTACACCGAAGCGTTCGGCACCATCGACGCCTCGCTGAACTACCAGATCACGGATAACCTCCAGGCGACCTTCGAAGGTCTCAACCTGAACAAGGCTCACATCCGTATCTTCGGGCGCGACAAGACCAACATCTACTTCGCGCAGGAACTTGACTCGCGTTACCAACTGGGTCTGCGCTACAAGTTCTAATCTTTCGTGACGGCCCTGGCCGTAACGGGGAGGAGGCCGCGGTTCGCCGCGGCCTTTTTCTTACCCGCGTGTTTGACACGCAGCCGCGATGACATCAGGTATGGTCATTGTGGTTCGGATTGGTGTTTAATCGATATCCGGCCGAAACCCGCGTACAGGTCCAGGCTATATCGCTCTAAGGATGTACATGCATGACCCAGGTCGTTCTGCTGGATAATGTCGAGCATCATGATTTGCGGCTGATTACGCGTTCCTCGCCGGATCTTGGCGACCGGGTAAACCTGGTTCTGGTCGTCCCGACCGAATTTGCCGAGGTGCAGCGCGAATACCCGATTCTGTTTCGCCGTTCCGAAAATGGTGGCTTCCAGGCCTTCGCCCTGCTGGGGTTCGAAAAGGACGAAAATCTCTATCTCGACGATGATGGCTGGCATGCCCGGTATATTCCGGCCATGCAGGCGCGCGGTCCCTTTCGCATCGGTTTCCGCCAGCAGGATGGCCAAGGCCGCGGCGAACCGATGATCATGGTCGACCTCGACCATCCGCGTATCAGCCGGACCGAGGGCGATCCGCTGTTCCTGCCGCACGGCGGTAATGCGCCGGCCTTCGAGCGCGCCGTCGAAACCCTGCGCACCCTGCATTCCGGCATCGAAGCCAGCGATACCATGTTCGCCGTTTTCGCGGAGGCGGGACTGCTGGCGCCGGTTGAAATCAATATCCAGTTCGACGAAACGGCGCGCTACACGCTTCCCGACTTCTTTTCGATCAGCGAGGACGCCTTATCGCAGCTTGATGGTGAAACCCTGCAAAGGCTGAACCAGTCTGGATTCCTGACACTGGCCTATTGCGCCCTCCTGTCGAAGGGCAATCTGGCGCGCCTGATCAATCTCAAGGCCCAGCGGCGCCAAGA
>CAMLPZ010000200.1 GCA_946482045.1 uncultured Asticcacaulis sp. | reverse complement strand
CACTGCTCCAGCGCCTTGTCGACATTGGCCTTGAGCGGGATCGACTTGCCGCCGCGCAGGCCTTCATTGGCTGTGACGACGATGTCCGACTGGCAGTCGAGAATCCGGCCGGCAATGCTGTCCGGCGAAAAGCCACCGAAGACGACGCTGTGGACGGCGCCGATGCGCGCGCAGGCCAGCATGAAGTACGCGGCTTCCGGCACCATCGGCAGGTAGAGGGTGACGCGGTCGCCCTTGTTGACGCCATAGGCTTTCAGCAGGTTGGCGCGCTTGTTCACCTCGACCGACAGCTGGCGGTAGGTGACGGTGGACGACACGTTCGGGTCGTCGCCTTCGAAGATCAGCGCGACCTGGTCGCCACGGCGGTTGAGGTGTCGGTCGATACAGTTGGCCGAGACGTTGAGCACACCGTCATGGTACCAGCGGATGCGGAAGTCCTCACGCTGATAGCTGACGTCCTTGACCTTGGTGAACGGCTTGATCCAGTCGAGCGCCTTGCCGAGATTCGCCCAGTGCGCTTCCGGATCGCTGGCAAACAGCTCCGTCTGCGCCTTCAAACCTTCGGCCGTCAACGTGCCGGGGCGGATGAAATCGGCGGGAACCGGGAAAATGGCGTCGTCGCTCACCTTAAGTCTCTCCTGAGTATCCCGGCACGCGCGTGCGGCCGGGCGGCATTTTTATGGGCGCGACCTTAGGAAATAAGGATTCCGGAGTCGAGAGGACCAATGCGAAAAATCGTTGGCTTTCATGGTGTAGCAGCCTAAAAGCCGTCACAACCGAAACCGCCTGTCTGGACTGTGCAGCGTTTTGAAGGAAACGCAGTACAGTCCAGATTCCTTGCTTGTCGCATGCTTAACCCGAAAAACCGGGTTTCCCTTTTCGGAGCATGCTCTAAGGAGTTCCCTATGCTGCTTCATCTGTCGACCTGGTGCGAAATCGAAAAGCGCCTTGAAACCTCGCGCACGGTCATTGTGCCGATCGGCTCCAATGAACAGCACGGCCCCATGGGACTGCTCGGCACCGACTGGCTGTGCCCGGAAATCATCGCGCACGCCGCCGAAAAGGAAGGCAATCTCCTGATCGCGCCGACCTTCAATATCGGCATGGCCCAGCACCACCTCGGCTTTCCCGGCACCATATCCCTGCGCCCGACGACCTTCATGTCGGCCATAGAGGACTGGGTGGATTCGCTGGCGCGCCACGGCTTCGATCGCATCTATTTCCTCAACGGCCATGGCGGCAATGTCGCCACGATCGAAGCAACCTTCTCGCAGATCTATTCGCACTATTCGTTTTCAGGCGAACCCTGCCCGTTTATTTTGAAACTCAGGAACTGGTGGGACCTGCCGGGGATCATGCGCCTGGCCGCCAAGCTCTATCCCACCGGCCACGGCAGCCATGCCACGCCGTCGGAAATCGCCGTCACCTTCGCGGCATACCCGGATCATGTGAAATCGGCGCCAATGGAACCGAAGATCGCGCCGGACGGTCCTATACGCGACGCGCTCGACTACCGCTCGCGTTTCCCCGACGGCCGCATCGGGTCGGACTCATCGCTGGCGACCATCGAGGACGGCCGGGCTCTGATCGCGGCGGCGGTCAAAGGACTGCTCGACGACGTGGCCAAGCTGGAAGCTGAGTAAGGCTAAGCTGGCGTTAAGCATAGACGGCTAAAATCCGGCCACCATGACAGGGGCCGATGCATGACCACCCACGCCGCTACCACGCCGACCTTGCGTCAGTCGCCCTTGTTCGTGGTGACGGTCTTCACCAGCGCCCTGCTCGTCTTCTTCGTCCAGCCCATGGTCGGCAAGCTTCTGCTGCCGCTGCTGGGCGGCGCGCCTTCGGTGTGGAACACCTCCATGGCCTTCTTCCAGGCGGCGCTGCTGCTGGGTTATGGCTACGCCCACCTGCTGCAAAGACTGAAGTCGTTCCGCACTCAGGTCATCCTGCACGGCGTCCTGCTGGGCCTGGCAGCGCTGAGTCTTCCGCTTGGGATCAGCAACGCCTTCGGCCTTCCGGATCCGGAACATCCCATCCTTTGGATGCTGGGCGTGCTCACCGTATCGATCGGCGCGCCGTTCGCTATCCTTTCGGCGACAGCGCCCCTGGTACAAGCCTGGTTCGCCCTAACGGCCAATCCCGATCCCGCCACAGGCAAACCGCCGGAACCCTATGCGCTTTACGCCGCCAGCAATCTCGGCAGCCTGCTGTCGCTCATCGCCTATCCCGTGATCGTCGAACCCCTGACGCAACTGACCGACCAACGCATCGGCTGGAGCCTGGGCTACGGCGTGCTGGTCGTGCTGATCCTGACGCTGGGCCTGACGCGCAAAGCCCCCGCACCCGTTGCCGCCGGAAACTCGACCGCAAGCCCGCGTCCGTCACTGATAACCATGGCCATCTGGATCGGGCTTGCCGCCGTACCCAGCAGCCTGATGATGGGCGTCACCACCTACCTGTCGACCGACGTCGCCTCGGCGCCCTTCCTGTGGGTTGCGCCGCTGGCGCTCTACCTTCTGACCTTTATCTTCGCCTTCGGCACCAAGCCGCTGATCAGCCGCAAGATGCTGCTGGTTACCCAGGCTGCGGCCGCCTGCATCTGCATCTACGCGTTACCCTTCCGTGGGCTGGCAATACCGGCGCAGTTGGCGGTGCACTTGCTGACCTTTTTTCTCACCGCGCTGCTATGCCACTCGGAACTGGCGCGCGCCCGCCCCCAACCTGAGCATCTGACACTCTATTACCTCTGCCTGTCAATCGGCGGGGTCCTCGGCGGCAGCTTCAACGCCTTCGTAGCACCGGTCGTATTTCCAACCGTGCTGGAATATCCACTGGCCCTTGCATTGGCCTGCCTGGCGCGGCCATGGTCTACCGAGCGCGAGGACCGGCGCTTTACTCAGTTCGAACTGGTTTGGGCGGCGTTCGGGCTGGTGGGCGCCCTCGCGCTGACCATTCTGCTCATGATGCCGTCGGACAGCGTTGCTATCAACGCTTTGACCCGCTTCCTGTTCGCTATGGCGCTGCTGTGCGCCTTCGCCTTGCGCGGCCGCGGCATCGTCATGGCCTGCCTGATGACGGTCGCCGCCCTGACCGCTGTCACCGCAACCCAGATCGGCCGCCACATCTTCACCGAGCGCAACTTCTATGGCGTCGTAAGGATCGCCGAGACCACAGACCCTGTTGTCGGTTCCATCCGCCGCATGACCCACGGCACAACACTGCATGGCGCCCAGGCCCTTGACCCGCAACGCCGCTGTCAGCCCCTGACCTATTACACCCCGGAAACCGCCATCGGCCAGACCATCACGGCTGTCCAGGCGCTCAAGCCCTCTGCCGACATAGCCGTGGTCGGTTTAGGGGTAGGTACGCTTGCGACCTACGTTCGTCCGCACGACCGCATGACCTTTTATGAGATCGATCCTGCTGTCATCCGCCTCGCCCGCGATCCGAAATACTATACCTTCATCTCAGGTTGCGCAAAGGGGCCGGTCGACTTCCATGCCGGCGATGCGCGCCTGACCCTGTCGCCCCTGCCGGCGGGGCAACTCGACCTGCTGGCCATCGACGCCTTCTCATCCGACTCCGTGCCGGCGCACCTGCTGACGGTCGAAGCCATCGACATGTACCTGTCGAAACTAAAGCCCGACGGCGTCCTGTTGCTGCACCTGTCCAATCGCCATCTGGAACTGCGCGATCCCGTCATCGCCGCCATCCACATGAGCGGCGGCAGCACCCTAACGCAAACCAGCACCAAAACGTTCAAGGGCAGCTTCGCCCAGTCACCGGCTATCGTCGTCATCGCCGGACGTAACGCAGCAGCTTTGGCCCGCTTCCGCGCCGACTCCCGCTGGCAGACGCGCGATCCCGGCCCTGTCAAGGCGTGGACGGACGACTACACCAACCTGATCGGGGCCATGCTGCGTCACAAATAATCAGTCGTAGCGATAGAGCCTTAGGCGCTGGATACCGCTTTCGCCCGGCGGCAGGCGCAGATGGCGCCCCTGATGCGTCTGGTCGCCATTGAGCCAGCGGCCCTCAAGGAACAGACCGTCCTTGTAGGCCCCTTCGACGACCTGCTCCATGCCGACCTGGCTCTTGCCGGACGCGTCGGCGAAAGTGACTGTCACGCCCGTGCCGGCGACGACGAATTCGTCTTTGCCGGTCTGGATGACCAGTCCGCCGTGATTGGCCGGAGTCTGCTTGTCTTTTGGCGTCCACGGATCGACAAAGGTCACTGTAAAGCGGTAGCCGCCAAGATCGAAGCTTTGTGGCGACTGATCAACTGTGCCATCGAACGTGACCGGCGGTTTGAAACCGCGCATGGTGCGTTTGTCGCCCGTCTTGCCCTGATGCTCGATGATCAGCGGCGCAATTTGATCCAGCACCACATAGGCGCCGATCAGCGGATCATTCTCGGGCAGGTCCTCGATCGAAAACGGCGAGAAACCCATGGCGTCGAGTTCGCCAAAGACGAAGAAGGCGTTGGCGGCGGCCTCGGGTTTGCCGGCGTGATTGGCTTCGGGGACGAACAAAGGATTGTCGTCGCGGCGGAACTTTCGTGCCCAACCGGTGAAATCCGGCCAGTAGCTGTCGATCGCCAGCAGGTCTACCGCCGGCGCGCCGATCTTCCAGATGTCGAACAGATGCGGCAGAGGGCCTGCTGACGGATACTGGCCGGGCGCCTTGCCCGGCGCATTCAGTGCGGCGTTGACGTACATGGGCAGCGGATAGGCGGCCTTGCCGGCGAGCGTCAGTTCGTTGGTAAAGACAGCGTAGCCCCAGGCCTGAAACACTTCGCGGCCTTGCGGCGTATCGCCAAAGACCTCGGCCCAGGTGCCCTTGGTCTTGTTGCCATTGGCGGCCCACAAGGCCTTCAATTCCGGGGTCAGATCGCCCTTGCGCTGCTGCAATGCCGCCATCAGCCCCGACGGCACCTGCGCCTTGAATGCCTTGTCGGCATCCAGCGAATGGTCGCGCGCCGACGGCAGCATGCCGATCTCGTTCTCGACCTGGATCATGACCACCGTATGGTCGGGATCGACGGTTTTCAGATGCGCCATCAGGGCCGCGAACGCCTTTTTGTCGGCGGTGAGATTGTCGGTGTCGAAGGCGCTCAGGATGTCCTGCGCCACGCCTTTTTCGTCGCGGGCGCGGCTGTAGGTCTTCGAATCGTGCTTGATCCAGGCCGGCGCATAGGTCGACATCGAATTCTTCCATGCGCCGAACCACAGCAGAACCAGCTTGGTGTCATTGGCGCGTGCTTGCTCGATGACAGCGTCGATGACCGAAAAGTCGAACCGGCCCTGCTGCGGCTCGATCTGGTCCCACTCGACCGGCGCCAGCACCGTGTTCAAACCGGCCTTGGTCAGGGTCGGCCAATGGGTCGCCAGGTGGGCCGGGTCGGAGGCCGTCGAATTGCCGAGCTCGCCGCCCAGGATCAGGAAGGGTTTGTCGTGGACGAGCAACTGCGCGGCCGTGCCCTGCTTTTCCAGGCGGGGCATATCCTGCGCCATAGCGGCGCTACTCAAAGCCAGACCGCAAACCGTGGCAAACAGGATGTTGCGCAGCATCAGGCCCTCTCCACCTTGATCGGCCGCGACATCAGAAGGCCGATCGCCTCATCGACGCTGATCGCGCCGCTGAGCACGGCGGCAACCGCATTGCACAACGGCAGGTCCACGCCCTGGCGCTTGCCGAGATCGACGACGGCGGGCGCCGATTCGACGCCTTCAGCGACCGACACCTTGTCCTTCAGGAATTCCGCCAGGGTCTGGCCCTGGCCCAGCGCCAGGCCCACGCTCATATTGCGCGACTGCGGCGATGAACATGTCAGCACCAGGTCGCCCATGCCGCACAGGCCGGTCATGGTTTCTGGCTGCGCACCCATGGAGATGGCCAGCCGCGTCATTTCGGCGAAACCGCGCGTGATCAGGGCGGCATGGGCGTTCTTGCCAAGCCCCTTGCCCTCGCTGATGCCGCAAGCGATGGCGACGACATTCTTGATGGCGCCACCGGCTTCGGCGCCGATCAGGTCGGTGGACAAATAGGGCCGGAAGCTGGGGCCGGCTATGGTCGCGGCGATCCGGCCGGCGACCTCTTCATTCTGGGAAGCGATGGTGACCGCGCTCGGCAGGCCCATGGCCACTTCGCGCGCAAAGTTGGGTCCGGCGAGCACCGCCGGGCAGGCTTCGGGCAGGACAGCCTCCAGCACCTCGGTCATCAGGGCGTCGCTGCCCCGCTCAACCCCCTTGGAGCACAACACCACCGGCAGATCGGCGCTGGCGTAAGGTTTGAAGGCGGTGAGCGTCGCGCGCATATGCTGGGCGGGCGGCACGGCCAGGATCAGGTCGCAATCGGCCAGATCGGCCAGGTCGTTCGTGGCCGTAATGCCCTCGGACAGTTTGACGCCGCTGAGGTACAGGGTGTTCTCGCGGCTGTCGCGGATCGACGTGACGACCTCCAGTTCACGGGCGTGCAGCATGACGGCATTGCCGCCGAGGGTGACAACCTGCGCCAGGGCCGTGCCCCAGGCGCCCGCGCCGATGACCCCGATTCGCCGGTACTGCTGCGTCATGCCTTGGCCCCTTTACGTCCCTGCGTCTTGTATATTGGCGATTCGACCGCCCGCGCCTCATCCAGCGGCCAGCGTGGCCGGGCGAGCGCGGCCATGTCGGCGGCCGGATCGCGCGGCATACTGCCCCGCTTCGCGAAATGTTCAAGCCCGGCCAGGGCAATCATCGCCGCATTGTCGGTGCAATATTTGAGGGGCGGCGCCACGAAGGTGAAGCCGTTCTTCGCGCACAAGGCTTGAAGTGCCTCCCGGACAGCGGTATTGGCCGCGACGCCACCGGCAACGACGAAATCGGGTGTTGCGACGTCCATCTCTTCGCGGAACTGCTTTTGCGCGCGGTCGGAGCGCTCAACCAGTTGCCGGGTAATCGCCGCCTGGACTGAGGCGCACAGGTCGGCGCGGTCCTGTTCGGTTTTCACTTCCTCGTGGGCGATCTTGGCGGCGGCGGTCTTCAGGCCGGAAAACGAAAAAGCGCAGTCTTTGCGGCCAAGCAGGGCGCGCGGCAGGGCAAAGCGCGTCGCATCGCCTTTTTTGGCTTCGCGTTCCAGCGCCGGACCGCCGGGATAGCCGAGCCCCAGCACCTTGGCGATCTTGTCGAAGGCCTCGCCCGCCGCATCGTCGATAGTCGTGCCAAGGCGTTCGTAATCGCCAACGTCACGCACCGACAGCAGCTGGCAATGACCGCCCGACACCAGGAGCAGCAGGAAAGGAAAGCTGACATCTTCGGTCAGGCGCGCCGACAGCGCGTGGCCTTCGAGGTGGTTGACCGGCACCAGCGGCAGGTCGTTGGCCAGGGCATAGCCCTTGGCGAAGCTTAAACCCACCATGACACCGCCGATCAGACCAGGCCCGGCGGTGGCAGCGACCGCGTCGATCTTCGCGTCACCGGCTTCGCTCAACGCCTGACGCGCCATGGCGTCGATGGTTTCGACATGGCTGCGCGCGGCGATTTCCGGCACGACACCGCCAAATTCGGCGTGCTGTACGACCTGGGAATGGATAACGCTCGACAGGACCTCGACGCGGCCGCCGGCGTCGCGCCGCACCACGGCGACCGCGGTTTCGTCACAGCTCGATTCGATGCCAAGAACGGTAAGGGTTTGGGACATGCTACGCCTGACTGTTTGCCCCACCACCGCTGCGCTTCGCTGGCGGTCCCCCTCCCCA
>CAMLPZ010000199.1 GCA_946482045.1 uncultured Asticcacaulis sp. | reverse complement strand
TCAACCGTCGCCAGGTCATTGCGGATATCCTCCGCCAGATCTTTTGGCGCCTGGCCAGAGTCGAGGAAGGCTCGGCTTTGTTTCGCGCTGTTGGGAAAGAAGTCGCGCAGTGCGCCGTCTATGGCCAGCGAGCCCCAGACCTTGGCCTTCGGATGCGCGCGTTTAATCTCGGCATTGCCGCTGGTGTGATCGAGGTGCCAGTGGCTGTTGATGATGGCGGCAATGGGTTTGACCTGCGCCGCCGCGAAATCGAGAATGGCGTGCCGGTGCCAGGCGTGACGGCCGGTATCCATGACGATCAGGCCTTCGGGCGCGTTGAAAATCACAGTGTTGCCATCGGGTTGGCGGTTCGGAAGAAAGCCGCCGGGAATGAACGTCACGCCTTCCGTTATGGCGCGCGGCTCTGTTGGCATCTGGGCATGCGCCGCGGTCGGCAGGACAAAAAGACAAAGGATCAGCGCGCGCAACCCGGTCATGATGGCCTCCGTTTGCATCAGACTACTCCGGCTTACGCCGCCCACCCAGTTACAAAGCGTTCATACCGTGCGGCAATCCGGCGCTGGACGCCAAACGCGGCGTATCCTATCGATAGCAAAACAAGGGGCGGGTAGCAGAATAATGACCTATCGCATCGCGATCGCCGGGGCTGGGACGACCGGCCTGGCCCTGGCTGGGTTTCTATGCGCCGGCGGGCACGAGGTGTCGATCTTCGAGCGATTCGACACGGCGGCGCCCGTCGGCGCGGGCCTGCTGATCCAGCCGACCGGACTGGCGGTCATGGCGCGCCTGGGCATCGACAAGGCGTTGGCCGCGCGCAGCGCGCGTATCAAGACGCTGTATGGCAGGACCCATACAGGCCGGACGATCTTCGATCTCAGCTACGACATTCTGGGCAAGCACATCTTCGGCCTGGGCGTCCATCGCGCCAGTCTTTTCCAGGTGCTGCACGACTACGCCATCGCGGCTGGTGCCATCCTGCATACGGGTTGCGAAGCGAACGAAGTCGTGACGCATCCTGACGGGCTGATGTCGCTGAAGATGGTGAACGGTGACGATTTCGGGCCGTTCGATCTGATTGTCGATTGCACCGGCCGCCATTCAAAGCTGGCCGAGCGCCACGCCCGTATCCACACCAACACACCTTATCCCTACGGCGCCTTGTGGGGCGTGTGCCGTGACCCCGGACAGGCCTTCGGTCAGGGCGGGCTGCAACAAAGATACGACGCCGCCCGCGTCATGATCGGCACATTGGCTATCGGCAAGCGGCCGGGCGGGGATGTGGACCATATTGCCTTCTTCTGGAGCATGCCGCGCCGCGACCTTGAAGCCATACATAAAGCAGGTATTGACGCCTGGAAGGACCGCGTCACCGGCTACTGGCCGGAAATGGCGCCGTTCGTCGATCAGATGCGTGACTTCGGTGACCTGACCTGGGCGGAATACGGCCACAAGGCGCTGCGCTCGCGCGTGCAGGGCCGGCTGGTCTTCGCCGGCGACGCCGCCCATGCGATGAGCCCGCAACTGGGCCAGGGCGCCAATCTCGGCCTGATCGACGCCTGCGTGCTGGGCGAGGCGATCAACCGAAACGCGGTGCTCGACGACGCGCTTGTCGAATACCAGCGCGTGCGCAGGAACCATCTCGGTTTCTATCACTATGCCAGCCTGTGGATGACGCCCTTCTTCCAGGGCGACGGCGTGATCGAACCTGCCGTGCGCGACCTGCTGTTCGGGCCGATGTGCCATATGCCCTGGATGAAGGATGAGATGATGCGGACGCTGGCCGGCATGAAGACCGGCCTGTTCAGCCACATCGATCCCGGCCAATGGCACGATGACTACCGGATCAGGCGACGCTGATTCCCAGCGCCTGCCGCCAGGTCTCGATCGCGGAAAGTTTATCGTACAGCGGCTGCCAGTCGTCGACTTCGGCGATGCGTGCCCAGATAGCTTCGATCTCGCCGATCAACAGGGTTTCGGGCTCGGGCAGTAACAGTCGGGGGTGGCTGAGCTTGGCCGTATCGGCCGTGTCGTAGCCGTCGAGCACGGCGCGGAAGACGGCAAAGGCTTCGCCGCTGTAATGTTGGGCACGCGAGCCATCCATGGCAAAACCTTCGCGTGTCTTGCCGCCGAACCAGTCGTGGAACAGTGCTTCGAAACTGCCGTCGAAGGTTAGAGCCTTCAAAAGATTGAAGATGGCGTGGGTGAGAGGCTCATTGTCGGCCTGCGGTGTCAGGTTCAATCGCACGCAGAAGGCCAGGCCCAGTTCTTCGCGGAACCGCGCGTCGAACTGGCGCAAAGATTCGGTCAGCGGCTCGGACGGACAGATCAGGGTCAGGCACGATCCCAGCCGCGCCAGGTTCCAGCCAACGGCGTCGGGCTGGCGGCCATAGGCGTAGAGGCCCCACTGGTCGAAATAGGCGGCGGTGAACTCCGGATCGTAGTGCGGCAGGAAGCGATAGGGACCGTAGTCAAAGCTTTCGCCGGTGATGTTCATATTATCGGTATTGAGCACACCATGGACAAAGCCCGCCGCCATCCAGCGCGCCGCCAGCCGCGCCGAAGTGGCGACCGCCGCATCGAAGACGCCTGCCGGCCCCTCGGCGTCCGGGTAATAGTTAGCGATGATGAAGTCGATCAGCGCGGCCATTGTCTCGGTGTCGTTCAGATACGCCAGCCGCTCGAATGTGCCGAAACGGATATGGCTATGGCTCAGGCGGACCAGTACCGACGAACGCGTCGGTGACGGCTCATCGCCGCGCACCAACTGCTCACCGGTTTCGATCAGGGAAAAGCTTTTTGACGTCGGCACGCCAAGTGCCTCTAGCATTGCCGTGGCCAGGACTTCGCGCACTCCGCCTTTCAGCGTGAGGCGGCCGTCGCCGCCGCGCGAATACGGCGTCTTGCCGGAACCCTTGGTACCGAGATCGAGCAGGCGGTCATGGTCATCCAGCAATTGCGCGAACAGGAAGCCGCGTCCGTCGCCGAGATCGGGATTGTACTGGCGGAACTGGTGGCCATGGTAGCGCAGGGCCAGTGGCGCAGGCTGGTTGCCGGGCAGGGCTTCGAATCGGCCGAAGTGCCGCACCCAATCGTCGTCGGACAGATTATCCAACCCGACGGTCATCGCCGCGCGATCGTTGCGGTAACGCAAGATCCCTTGCGGAAAATCCGCCGCCGTAACGGCGTCATGCAGAATCAGCCCGCTGTCGAGCAGGCGGAGAGCCGGACGATACATAGTCACTTGCAGGCCTTGACCTTGGTCCAGGCGTCGAGATTGTAGGGCTTGCCGGAAGCGCGCGACACCTTAGTTTCGACCAGATACGTATTGCCTGCGTCCGCGACGCGCATGCAGATGATAAAATGCAGGTTGGCGGTTGCCGCCTGTTGTGCTTTCAGAATCGTCTTTAACTCCACCGCTTTGGTTGCGGCTGCGAATCTGGCCGCGGCGACAACGCCCGTGCTGGAGACTGGCACGGGACCGTAGGCGGTGTTGAAGGCGGTCGTTGCCATCGCCAGAGGCGCGGACAGCAACCCCGCGAGGACAGTGGCAATTCGCAAGGTTTTTCTTAAGGACATATTCGTCTCGCTCAGGTCTTCGGGCTTAAGTGAACGTTCATCGTGATGCCCGCAAGCACTGACGGCCAAATTCTCGCGGAAAGTTGACCTTAGGTGTGTGGCTTTTATGCGCCACAGTCACAGGATTGTCATGGGACTGATCGCATTCTGCGGCGGTAAATCGTCCTGCAACAGTGGTCCCACCTCGAATGCCGTTACGTCAAAGTCTGGCTTAGTGAGCAACTGCAATATAGAGTGGGTAAAAAAACGACCGCTACACAACACTTGCAAGTATTGGTTTTTTTCCGATAACCGACGAAATTGCTTCGTAACCGTGTTTTTCTACCGCGCCTGCGTAAGTATTGACGTTACGTAAACTATTGCATTGCAGTGTAGCCGCATCCAAATTTGTTTCCGTGCGCGTAATGTGTTAGTCAAATCAGTAATCGGACGCCGCTTTCTAAGGCGGTTTCCGCTTACCGGACGCAGATCCGGCAGTAACAAAAAATGGTCTAAGCAGAGATGAAATTGCCCAAAGGGAACGCCATGCAAAACGCCACAACTTTACTGAAGTATCGCCACCTGATGGCAGGCGCCGCGGGCGCCGCGCTTCTGGCCGGTCTTCCCGCGATCGGTTTCGCCCAGGATGCGCCTCCGGCTGACGAAGGCACGATCATCGTCACCGCCCAGAAGCGCGAGCAAAAGCTTCAGGACGTGCCGATAGTGGTCACTACCCTGTCGGCCAAGCTGCTGCAGGATGCGGGCGTGCGCGACATCAAGGACATGCAGATCCTGACGCCGGGCCTGACCGTTACCACGACACAGAACGAAAGCCTGACAACCGCCCGTATCCGTGGCGTCGGCACGGTCGGCGACAATCCCTCGATGGAATCGTCGGTCGGTGTTGTGATCGATGGCGTCTATCGTCCGCGCAACGGCGTCGGCTTCGGCGATCTCGGCGAAATGGAACGCATCGAGGTCCTGAAGGGCCCGCAGGGCACACTGTTCGGCAAGAACACTTCGGCCGGTGTCATCAATATCATCACCAAGAAGCCCGCCTTCACCTTCGGCGCCGAAGGCGAAGCGACCTTTGGCAATTACGGCCAGCAGGGCCTGGCTGCCTCGGTCACCGGCCCGCTGGTTGACGACCTGATCGCTGGCCGTCTCTATGTCGCCAGCCGCAAGCGCGACGGCTTCATGAACGTTAATACCGGCGTCGGCCCGCGCACGATGACGGATGACGGCACGCAGGACTTCTCCACCATCCGTGGCCAGTTGCTGTTCACGCCGACCGACCTGATGGATATCCGCCTGATCGGCGACTACAGCCACCGCAATGAATACTGCTGTACCGCGGTCCAGATCCGGACCGGGCCGACCGGTGCGGCGATCAATATGCTGGCGGCCGGCAACGGCGTTGACACGACACCTGACCCGGAAGCCCGTATCGCCTATGCCAACCGCGACACGCACCAGGTCATCCGCGACGGTGGCTTTTCGGTTGAAACCAATGTCAAGCTGCCGGACCTGTGGGATTCGCAACTGACCCTGATCAGTGCGGCACGTGACTGGAAGTCAACAAACGGCCAGGACATCGACTATACCGGCGCCGATATCCTGTATCGCCGCGACAATGGCGACTTCGACGCCCGCTTCAAGACCTTCAGCCAGGAAGTCCGCCTGGCCGGCGCGACCGAAAACGTCAACTGGCTGGTGGGCGCCTTCTACGTCAAGGAGGACCTGGATCGCCATGACTCTTACGTCTACGGCGCGCACTACGAGCCCTATCTCAGCCTGCTGATCTCCAGCCAGCTGAACGCCATCAATCCGGCAATTACCCCCAGCCCGACCTTCCTGCCCAACATGACGGGCCGCGCTTTCGGCACTAATTTCCGGGCGGGTGAGGGGGCGCGCGACCACTACACCCAGACCGACGAATCCTTCGCCCTCTTCACCAACAATTCGTGGAAGATTCAATCGCTCGAATTCACCTTGGGCCTGCGCTACACCCAGGAAAAGAAGAGCATGACGGGCTTCTACACCAATACCGACAATGGTGCGGGGTGTGGGGCGGCCCTGACCCGCTACCAGCAGACCGGCGCGCTCTATGCCGCGGCGCTGGCCGCCAACCCGACCAACCCAACGGCCGCCGCCGGTCAAGCACTGGCCAACGGTGCCAACCCGATCTGGCTGGGCGCCATTCGGGCGGGCGGCACGACGGCAGCGACCCTGGCCGGCGCCATGTGTCCGTTCTGGGCCAACCCGGCCTTCAACAACCGCACTGTTGCCGACAGCAACAGCGACGGCGACCTGTCCGGCACGTTCAAGGCGGCATGGCACGTCAATGAAAACACCATGACCTACGCCTCCTACGCGCGTGGTTACAAGGCTGGCGGCTACAACCTCGATCGCGCCCAGACCGGTGTCACACCCGACGCCGACCTGTGGTTCCCGCCGGAAACGGTTGACTCCTACGAACTGGGTCTGAAAACGACCCTGTTCGACGGCGCGCTGCAACTGAACACTGCCCTGTTCGACCAGAAGTTCCAGAACTTCCAACTGAACACCTTCCTCGGCACCGCCTTTGTGGTCGAATCGATCCCTGTCCTGGAATCGAAGGGCTTCGATGCCGACGTCTACTGGCGTACGCCGATCACCGGCCTGACCTTCCAGGGTGGCGTGACCTACACCGACACCAAGTATGGCAAGTTCACCGCGGCGGACCTGATCAACCCGACCCACTTCCCGGGCTTGTCGCTGCTGCCGGGGTCGCAGATGTCGTTCGCGCCCAAGTGGAGCGGTACCGCGGCCCTGTCGTGGGGCGGCAATGTCGGCGATCTTCGCGTCGCGGCCAATCTGTCAGCCAAGTATTCTTCGGAGTACAACACCGGTTCGGACCTGATCCCGTTCAAGGAACAGGACGCCTTCACCCTGATCAACGGCCGCGTGTCGATCGGCGCGCCGGATCGCCGCTGGACGGTCGAGCTCTGGGGGCAGAACCTGACCGACGAAACCTATAAGCAGGTTGTGATCAACGCGCCGTTGCAGGGCACCGGCTTCCAGCAGACGGTCCAGTCGGGCGGTTCGCACCCGGGCACCTATTACAACCAGGCTTCGGATACCAACACCTACGACGCCTTCCTGGGCGCGCCGAAAACCTACGGTGTCACCTTGCGCGTCCGGTATTAAGATTAAAAAGAAGACGGCGCATATGGCCGTCCAAAGCTAATAAAATAGAAGCGGCGAAGGGGACTTCGCCGCTTTTCTTATTGGGTTTTGAGAAGCGCGGGCTTAGACCCTTCGCCCCTTGAAGGCCCTGCCAATGGCGATCAGCAGACAGGCGCCAACCACACCGGCAATCAGGTAACCGATAACGCCGCCAAGTTGCACGCCGATCATGGCCAGAACGGCATTGGCGATCAGGGCACCCAGGATACCCATTACGATGTTCATAAGCAGGCCTTGTTCCGAACGCATGAATTGTTCGGCGATCCAGCCGGCGAGCGCGCCAACGACGATAGCCGCCAGCCATCCAACTTGAAGTTCCATAAGACTATCTCCATCCCCGCTCCGTGCGGGATGGACTAACGATAGCAAAGGGCTTGCGCGGATTTGGATAGGGTTCGCGACGGCAGGATGCAAGCTTTTGGCAAAAAGTGCCTTATAGTTTTTGTTTTGTCGCATTTCCTGATGGCGAACCTGTGGCCACTTCGCCTGGAATACTTTGATTTTACAGGCGAAGCTGTCCGGTTGCGATCTGGGAAGCCATATCGGGCGTCAGCGGCACATAGTCGTCGTTACACAGGATGTAGAGCGGATCGGTAACGGCGCCGAGGTCGAAGCCCGCCTTGATCAGGTCCATCTTCTTGTATTTGAAGGTGCCGGTCGTTTCGACCTCCTGCAGCAGGCGGATGAAGCGCGGCCGCGCATAGGCGGGCAGCTTACTGTCGACATGGTCCTTGAACAGCTTGAGGTCAAAGCCTTCGCGCGTGATCAGGGATACCATGCCGGCCTTGCCGTCATGATTCGGGACGGGAATGCCGTAGACGATGGCCTCCTCGACGCCGGGCGCGGAGGCGCAGTATTCGGCGACTTCCGAGGTCGAGACGTTTTCCCCTTTCCAGCGGAAGGTATCGCCGATCCGGTCAATGAAGTAGAGATAGCCCTGCTTGTCCTGGCGCATCAGGTCGCCGGTGCGGAACCACTGGTCGCCCTTCTTGAAGACGTCGGTCAGGACCTT
>CAMLPZ010000198.1 GCA_946482045.1 uncultured Asticcacaulis sp. | reverse complement strand
TGGGTCGTCGCGCCTTCAGACCCCGGCAGGCGCTCGCCCTCGACACCGATCAGCTTGATGGCAAAACCGCGCGGCGTGCCGAAAGCATCAGGCAGGATTTCGCCGGGGACGGTGGATAGCCGGATGACCGCGTCATAGACTTCGGGATGTGCAAACACGCCCTGGGCCAGCGTTTCATCGAGATCGTCGAGAACTTCCAGACGGCCGATCAGCAGTCCGTGGCTCTTGGTATGCTGGGCGCGCTGGAGATCATGGGGATCGTCGGTCGCCCGGCGCATGCTCTTGATATTGAGGGCCGCCAGATCGGCAATGGTCTCTGCCTCATCCGGCTGCGGCACTTCAACAGCGGGCGTATAAAGTACAGGCGCGTTGGGCATGGTGACTTTCCCCGGATCACTTTGCACAGACAACCATGCGTCGAATAAGCTTTCGATATGCAATTACTTAAGCAAGGTTTCCTGCCAGAACATCAGGCTGGTCCAGAACTGGTAGTCCTGATTGGCCTTCTTGGCGAAGCCGTGGCCCTCGTCCTTGCCAACCAATGACCAGGCCGTGCCGCCTTTGGCACGCACCGCCGCGACGATCTGATCGGCTTCGGACGCCGGCACGCGCGGGTCGTTGGCGCCGGTGACAACCATCAGCGGGATGTTGAGCTTGCTCACGCTGGTCAAGGGCGAAATCTCCGTCAGCTTCTCGCGCTGCTTCGGGTCGCGCTCATCGCCATATTCGACGCGGCGCAGGTCACGGCGATAGTCCTGGGTATTTTCCAGGAAGGTGACGAAGTTGGAGATGGCGACGACGCACAGGGCGCCTTTCAGCCGCGCACCATAGTGAATGGCCGAGGCGTAGCACATGTATCCGCCGTACGATCCGCCCGTGACGGCAAAGCGCGAGGCATCCAGGCCTGCATCCTTTTCCAGCGTGTCGAGAAAGGCGCCGATGTCCTTGACCGAATCCTCGCGCTTGAACGGCCCGTTGTCGAGACTGACGAAACGCTTGCCAAAGCCGGTCGAACCGCGAACATTGGGATAAAAGATCGCGACACCCAGCTCATTGAGCAGATAGTTGTTCCGCCCCATGAAGCCCGTCGTCGCCTGGCTTTCCGGCCCACCGTGGATATTGACGATCAGAGGGCGCTTGCCCGGGAACTTCGCCGGGTCGGGACGATAGAGAAAGCCCGAGACCAACTCGCCATCGAAGCTTTTGACCTCGACAAATTGCGGCTCGACGTTCCGGTTGGTGTCCAGCCCGCCGGTTTCCGACTGCGTCCAGCGCGTGACGTTCAGGGTTTTCGGATCGACGCTATAGGCGTCGGCAGCGGACGTCGCCGAGGTAAATGTCAGGCCGACCTCTCCCCACGGCGCGATCTGGACGCCTCCGATGCCGCCGGCCGGCAGGGTTGAAACTGTCCGGACGGCGCCGGTCTTGACGTCCATCAGCTTCAGGCGGTCGATGCCGGCCTCGTTGACCACATAGGCGATAAAACTGCCGTCGTCGGCAATGTCAAAGGCGTCGACATCCCACTTTTTCTCCGGCCCTTTAGGCGTGAACTTGCCGGTTTTGGGATCAAGCGTACCCAGGCGCTGAAAGTCCGCCCCTTCGTCCGATGTCACCCATAGCGTGCCGTCCGGCCCGAATTCAGCGCCGCCATAGGCGATGTCCTTTTTAACATCGCCAATTGGCGTCATGGCGCCGGTGGCCGTGTCCATCAGATAGAGGTTGGATTTGGTAACCGAGATGTATTCGCTCACCACGGCGGTTTTGCCATCCGGCGCAAAGCCACCGACGCCCCAGCCACCGCCCTTGACCTGCGCCACCAGGCGATCAGACTTCGGATCACGCGGGTCGATGATATAGATATCGTTGTCCTTGCCGGTGCGCCGCGTCGAGGTATAGGCGACGAGTTGACCGTCCATGCTCCAGGCGTTGAAGCTGTTGCGACTCTTGCCGTCTGTCAGAAGCGTCAGCCGGCCGTTCTTCAGCGTATAGAGTTGGAAGAACTCATTGCCGCCGATGTCCTTGCGCGCCAGCAGAACATCGCCCTTCGGCGACCACGAGCCACTAACCGGTTCCGCCTCAAAGCTGATTTGCGTCCGCGCCATCATCGGGCCTTTGACGCTATGGACCTGAGCGGTATTGCCAAAGCGCGTGGCGATCAGCATCGAGCGGTCATTGGGGTTCCAGCCGGTAAAGCTGGCGGTACGAAATTCCATATAGGGCCGCGTCTCGGCGACCATCGCATCGGGCACCGCCGGTATACCGTCTGCGACCAGGGCGGCCGGCTTTTCGGCGTCGGCAAGCGCGGGCGGGGCAAAGACAGAGCACAGCAGCGAGGTCGCGAACAGAAGGTGATGCGGTTTCATGGAACGTCCTGCGGCAAATCTTGTTGCAACAGTGACGGTATTTTTACCTGCGCCGCAAGCAAAAAGACGGCCTATTTTGTGGCCGAGAAACTTCCGGACGCAAAGCGGCCGCTAAGACCGACATAGACGACCGGCGCCCGCTGGCTGGAGGCGCTGACCATACGGATGTCGCCGGTATCGCGGACAAACAGGCTTTCACGTGGCCGGAAGATATCGCTAACCGAGACCGTCAAATCGATTTTGGGCGTTAGGACACGGTGCCAGGATAGAGATCCGCTGCCGAAGCCGCCGGTATAGCCATCGCCCGTCAGTTGCTTGCCGACGCCGTAATAGCTCAGGGACAGGGTGTTCCTGCCGCGGCTATAGTTGACGCCGAACTGGCTGCTGGTTGTTACCAAAGACCGCCTTGCCGCGAAGTGCGATGCCTGCATCTCCATGGAATAGAGGTCGACATTGGCGTTGAGCGACCAATGCTCAGACAGGGTTGTCATATAGGCCAACTGGAGGCCCGTCTGGTGGCTCGATCCGTTATTGCGCCGCGACAGCAAAACGACCTGCCGGCCGATGCCCTGCGGGTCGGGGATGATTTCCGTCACCGGGTTGATCACCCGCTCATTGTTGAGGCGGTAGGCCCGGAACGTATAGCTGGTCAAGCGTCCGGCGTAATCGTAGGAGGCTTCGAACGCGTCAGTCTCCTGCGGCTTCAGGGCTGGCGTGCCAGCCGTCACCGTCCGGTCGTTGAGATACATTAGCGACGGATTGAGGTCATAAGGCGTCGGCCTTTGCAGGCGGCGCGAATAGTTGAAACGCAGCTTTTGCACGTCGGACAGGACATAGGTGGCAAACAGACTGGGGTTCAGACTGGTGTAGGCGACCTTGATCGGCGCACCGGATATCGCATCCTGACTGTCGTAGTCGACGGCCTCGGCGCGAACGCCACCCAGCACGATCCAGCGTTCGCCCAGCGCCTTTTGATAGGTCACATAGGCAGCACTGATGGTCTGCCGGTAATCAAAGACGCTGGTCAGCAGTGGATTGGCCGCCATCGTTCCAACACTCGGCTCAAATGGGCTGAATATCAGGCTGTCCTGGCGCGTGTCGTCGCGACTGATTTGTAGTCCTGCCGTCACCTGATCGTCACCCACATAGCCATTATAGTCGGCTCCCAGGACGGATTTGGTCGTGCTGATATTCGTGTGGCCGGGCTGGCGGCGCATCGCGCCGCTGCCGAGAAGGCCCGACAGGCTGTAGTCCAGCAGAAAGTCGCTGTCGGCACGCGACGTTTCACGCGTCACCTTGGCGTCCAGTTTCAACGTTTCGCCCAGCGCCTCGCCGACATGGATCCATCCCATCCCGATCGTTGCGATCTGGTTGTCGAAGCGTGACGTGCCGGTGCTTTCGAATTGATCCGTCACTGCGCCGGACGCGTCGCGGATCGTCGTCAGGCCGGCATTGCGCGACGTGCTGGAGGTCTTCATGACATCAAGCTGGCCGGTCACGGTGTCGAACGCGCCAGCATCGTAGTCGAGCGTGGCGGTGGCGAAGAGCGATTTTCCCGTGGACCGCGTCACACCATTATTGTCGGTCGATCGCACGGGCTGGCCGTTGCCGTCCAGTTCAGCCTGGGTCGAACGATTGCGCATAAGTGTCGGATAGTCGGACAGGTTCAGCGTCGCCGTCGTCGCAAACGGCCCGCGGCTGTGTTTGACAAAGGCGTTGGCAGTGTAGCCGCCGACAGACGCCAGTTGTCCGCTCACGTTCGCCAGCATACCTGCCGGGCTGGCGGTCTTTGTGACGATATTGATGATCGCCCCGGCGCTGGAAGAATCGTATTGGGCACCCGGATTGGACATGACCTCGATCGACGACACCGCCGATGACGGCAGGGCACGCAAAGCTGCCTCGCGATTTTCGCCGCTGAAGAGTGGAGACGGCTTGCCATTGACAAGGATTTCGACGGCATTGCCACGCAACGTGACCTCGCCCGACGCCGTGACATTGACGCCGGGGACCTTTTTCAGCGCGTCGGCGGTCGAGCCAGTCTTATTGGCCGGATCCTTGTCAACATCGTAGACTTGCCGGTCTATCCGGTTGAGGCTGCGCTTGTCCTCAATAACGACGGTGCCGTCCTCCGTTTCCCTGGCCGGCTCGGCATCGTCAGCCTTCTCCTCTGCGTCCGTCTCCTCTACGTCTGCTGGGCCTGCGTCGTCGGTCTCCGTTGCCTCGGCATCCAGTTGCACCTTGGTCTCAGGCGGAGATTGCGCTGAGGCATGCTGGACCATTGCGCCACTTGCCCAGACAAGCACGCAGGCCAACAGCCTCAGGTCCTTTTTGTGCGTCATATGATGTTGGTCGGGATCAAACAATTCAGACGGCGGCAGGTACAATCAATCGTGCGGCCCGCATGGTCAAGCCATAGCCAAAACAAAACCCCTGAGGCGGACCCCAGGGGTTTCGATTTTACATCGCAAGCGAGATGTTACTCGCCGGCGACCGGCCCTTCGAGCAGGACTTCCGCAGGCAGCGGCTCCATCGTCTCTTCGCGCTGGTGCGTCAGTTGCTCGTCGCGCTTGAGCGCGATGCGTTGCAGCGAACGCAGGTAGGCGCCCGTACCGGCCGGGATCAGACGGCCGACGATGACGTTTTCCTTCAGGCCGTCGAGCGTATCGATCTTGCCCTGGACCGAAGCTTCGGTCAGGACGCGCGTCGTTTCCTGGAACGAAGCGGCCGAGATGAACGAC
Organism: uncultured Asticcacaulis sp.; assembly: GCA_946482045.1. The sequence continues at coordinate 2,737 of CAMLPZ010000198.1, read as the reverse complement.
TTGGTCTGCAGCGACGCCTTGGTGATACCCAGCAGGATGGACTGTGTGATGGCCGGACGACCGCCACGCTTTTCCGCCTTGAGGTTCTCGGCATCGACTTCCGATTTGTCGAGGTGATCGCCCTTGATGAGGCCAGTATCGCCGGCATCGAGGATTTCCACCTTCTGCAGCATCTGACGCACGATGACTTCGATGTGCTTGTCGTTGATCGGCACGCCCTGGAGGCGATAGACCTCCTGGATCTCATTGACCAGGTATTCGGCCAGGGCCTCGACGCCCAGGATGCGCAGGATATCGTGCGGGTCCGGGTTGCCGTCGATGATGTAGTCACCGCGCTGGATGATATCGCCGTCATGGACGGAGATATGCTTGCCCTTCGGGATCAGGAACTCGACCGGCTCGGAACCATCCTCCGGCGTGATCTTGATGCGGCGCTTGTTCTTGTAGTCGCGGCCGAATTCAACGCGGCCATCCATCTCGGCGATGACGGCGCAGTCCTTCGGACGGCGGGCTTCGAACAGTTCGGCGACGCGCGGCAGACCGCCGGTGATGTCGCGGGTCTTGGCGCCTTCGGTCGGGATACGGGCCAGGATGTCGCCAGGCTTGATCTCGTCGCCATTGCCGACCGAGAGAATGGCCCCGACCGGCAGCATGTAGCGGCTGTCGGCGCCCGAAACCAGCTTCTTGTAGGCGCCAGATTCATCCGTGATTGCCATGGCCGGACGGACGTCCGCCGACTTCGACGATCCACGCCAGTCGACGACGACGCGGTTGGTGATGCCGGTGGCTTCGTCGGTTTCCTCGCGGACCGACATGCCGTCCGTCAGGTCCTCGTAACGGATCTTGCCGCCCACTTCGGTGATGATCGGGGTGGTGTACGGGTCCCATTCGGCAAGGCGCTGGCCCTTCTTGACCTGGGTGCCTTCCTCGACGCGCAGGCGCGAACCATAGCCGACCTTGTAGGTCTCGCGGTCCTTGCCATCGTGGTGAATGGTGATCATCAGGTTACGCGACATCGAGATCAGGTCGCCATGCGAACCACGGACGGTGTTGCCGCCCGAGATCTTCACGACGCCGTCCGAGGTCGTCTCATAGAACGACTGCTCGGCGACCTGGGCGGTACCGCCGATGTGGAAGGTACGCATGGTCAGCTGGGTGCCGGGCTCACCGATCGACTGCGCCGCAATGACGCCGACGGCTTCGCCCATGTTCACGCGGGTGCCGCGCGCCAGGTCACGGCCGTAGCAGGCCGAGCAGGTGCCGAGATCGGCTTCGCAGGTCAGGACCGAGCGGACCTTGACCGACTGGACGCCCGAAGCTTCGATCAGTTCGACAACGTCTTCGTCGATATAGGCGTCGGCTTCGACCACCACTTCGCCGGTCGCGACGTCCTTGATGTCTTCCGCGGTGCAACGGCCCAGCACGCGCTGGCCCAGCGAGACGAGAACGTCACCACCTTCGACAACGGCCTTCAGCGTGATGCCACGCGTCGTGCCGCAGTCTTCTTCCATGATGATACAGTCCTGGGCGACGTCAACGAGACGACGCGTCAGGTAACCGGAGTTGGCGGTCTTCAGCGCGGTGTCGGCCAGACCCTTACGGGCGCCGTGGGTCGAGTTGAAGTATTCGAGAACCGACAGGCCTTCCTTGAAGTTCGAGATGATCGGCGTTTCGATGATCGAGCCGTCGGGCTTGGCCATCAGGCCGCGCATACCGCCGAGTTGCTTCATCTGGGCCTGCGAACCACGGGCGCCGGAGTTGGCCATCATATAGATCGAGTTGATCTCCTTTTCGCGGCCATCTTCGTGCTTATGCTTGCGGCTGATTTCCTTCATCATTTCGTCGGAAACGCGGTCGGTCGCCTTGGACCAGGCGTCGACGACCTTGTTGTACTTCTCACCCTTGGTAATCAGGCCGTCGGCGTACTGCTGCTCGTATTCCTCGACCAGGGTACGCGTCTCTTCGACGATGCCCTTCTTGGTGTCGGGGATAACGATGTCGTCCTTGCCGAACGAGATGCCGGCGCGGGCGGCTTCCTTGAAGCCAAGCGCCATCATCTGATCGGCAAAGATCACCGTCGCCTTCTGGCCGCAGTGGCGGTAGACGACGTCGATCAGGTTGCCGATTTCCTTCTTGGTCAGGGTCTTTTCCAGGACCTTGAGGCCAATGTTCTCGTTCTGCGGCAGGAGTGCTGCGATCTTCATGCGGCCCGGGGTCGAGTCGACGACCTTGGTGCGCACGACGCCGTCTTCATCCTTCTGGGTGAAGCGGCACTTGATCTTGGCGTGCATCGAGACCGCGCCCGAATCCAGCGCCTGCTGGATTTCGTTCAGGTCGCCGAAGACCATGCCTTCGCCCTGCTCACCGTCCTTGACCAGCGACAGGTAGTAGAGACCGAGCACGATGTCCTGCGACGGCACGATGATCGGGCGGCCGTTGGCGGGCGACAGGATGTTGTTGGTCGACATCATCAGGACGCGCGCTTCGAGCTGGGCTTCGAGCGACAGCGGCACGTGGACGGCCATCTGGTCGCCGTCGAAGTCGGCGTTAAAGGCCGAACAGACGAGCGGGTGGAGCTGGATGGCCTTGCCTTCGATCAGCTTGGGCTCGAAGGCCTGAATGCCGAGGCGGTGCAGCGTCGGGGCGCGGTTCAGCATAACCGGGTGTTCGCGGATAACCTCTTCGAGGATATCCCACACCTGCGGCTGCTCGCGCTCGACCATGCGCTTGGACTGCT
>CAMLPZ010000197.1 GCA_946482045.1 uncultured Asticcacaulis sp. | reverse complement strand
CCTTGCCGACCGGCACGTCCACGATTTCGCCGAGGCGGCGGACTTCGTCGCCTTCACGGATTTCACGGTCTTCGCCGAAGATAACGACGCCGACATTGTCCTTTTCCAGGTTCAGGGCCATGCCCTTAACGCCGGCCTTCGGAAACAGCACCATTTCACCGGCCTGGACCTTGTCGAGGCCGTAGACACGGGCGATACCGTCACCGACCGACAGGACCTGACCGACGTCCGAAACGTCGGCTTCCTCACCGAAACCAGCGATTTGTTGCTTGAGAATGGCCGAGATTTCGGCAGCGCGAATATCCATGAGTGTTACGCTCTCTTCAGGGCGAATTTAAGGGAATCGAGTTTGGTCTTGAGCGAGGCGTCGAACAGACGCGAGCCTACGCGAACTTTGAGGCCGCCCAGGATGGCCGGGTCGACCGAGGTGGCGATCGAGGCCGATTGGCCGAGCGTCTTGCCCAGCTGATCCTTCAGCGCGGAAAGCTGCGCGTCGGTCAGCGGCACAGCGCTGACGACTTCGGCGTTCACAATGCCCTTATGGGCGTCGTAAAGCTTGTTGAACGCATTGAGGAACGGGAACAGCTGGTCGACGCGGCGATTGGCAGCCAGAACACCGAAAATCTTCTTGGTCAGCGCGTTCAGCTTCAAACCATCGGTGACGGCCAGAAGGCCCTTCAGCTTGATGTCCGAAGTGTAGACGTAGGAGGAAACGAAGTTGCGCAGCTCGGCGCTGTTCAGCAGCAGGTCCTTGACCTTGGCCAGGTCGCCATGAACCACATCCAGAACCTTTTGGTCCTGAGACAGTTCAAAAGCGGCCTTGGCATAACGGTCGCCGGCTTCCGTTTCTCGAAATTGTTCGTTCACGTGCACGTCCAGATTGGCATTTATAGTGTCTGTCGGCGCGAAAACACGCCGGACATGAGGTCGCGAGCGCATATCATGCGCTACAAGTGCCTCAGAGCGCGGGCTCCTTAGCATAGGGATTTCGGCACCGCAACCGACGAAGCCCGGGCTTTGTGAAGATTCGGCAACAGCGGGGGTGCGACAAAATAGCCCTCGGCCGAGGCAAAATATCTTTTGACACGATGCCTTGAGATTTAAGGCGATTCTTATATGTATTGGCGAAGCAATCAAACAGATGAGACTTATTAAATGGAAGCTATAACAGCCCTGCTCGCAGATCCCGGCGTATGGGCGGCGCTCATTACCCTGGTGGTGATGGAAGTCGTGCTGGGTATCGACAACCTGGTCTTCATCTCCATTCTGTCCAACAAGCTGCCGGAGAAGGATCGCCAGAAGACCCGCCGTATCGGCATCGGCCTGGCCCTGGTCATGCGCCTGGGCCTTCTTCTGACCATCGGCTGGATCATCGGCCTGAAAGCCGAAGTGTTCAATCTGGGTCTGGTCGGCCCTCCGGGCGAACACGGCGAACCGATGTTCGAGACCTCGTTCTCATGGAAGGACCTGATCCTGATCGCCGGGGGCCTGTTCCTGGTCTGGAAAGCGACCAAAGAGATCCACCACACCGTCGACACGGCACCGACCCACGACGTGATGGACGCCAAAAACGCCGTCATCAGCAATGCCGGCGCAGCCATCGTCCAGATCATCCTGCTCGACCTCGTCTTCTCGATCGACTCGATCCTGACCGCTGTCGGCATGACCGACCATATCCCGGTCATGATGACGGCCGTCATCATCGCCGTCCTGGTCATGCTGCTGGCTTCGGACCCCCTGGCCAACTTCATCGAAAAGAACCCAACCGTCGTCATGCTGGCGCTCGGCTTCCTATTGATGATCGGCACGGTGCTGATCGCCGACGGCTTTGGCGTCCACGTTCCCAAGGGCTACATCTACGCCGCCATGGCATTCTCGGCCCTGGTCGAAGGCCTGAACATGCTGTCGCGCAACGCCAAGGCGAAGTCGCAGGCTAAAGCCAAGTTGCACTGATGGATATCCGGGCGGCTTGGACCCGGCTCGATACGCCCGGCGAGGACCATTGCCGCCTTGTCTCCGCCACTGATGGATATCGTCTCGAAGGCAACGCCCGCTTCATCGAAGCGGGCGTTGCCGTATCCATTGACTACACGGTCGATTACGCGGCCGACTGGTCCACACGTTCCGCCACGGTCGATCGCGATGGCAAGATCCGCCATATCCGCCGTGACAGCGGCTGGTCTGTCAACGAGGTCGCCGTGCCGGGAATTGAGGATCTTATGGACGTTGATTTCGGCTTTACCCCTGCGACCAACCTGGCGCAGGTCAAACGCCTCGATCTGGCGGTCGGCCAAGCCGCCGGACTGCAGGTTGCCTGGATAGATGCCGACCAAATAGGGCTTGTCAGCCTGTGGCAATACTACCGTCGTATGGGTGACCTGACCTATGCCTATCAAGCACCGGAATATCAGGCAACCCTGGTATTCTCACCGTCCGGATTCGTTGCCGATTACCCGAATCTCTGGAAAATAACGTCGCGATAACATGGTTTTAAGGCTGTTGTTATAAGCTTGCTCCGTTTCGCAGAAGGCGAAGGGCATGTACGTAGACAACGGTTATATCATCAGCGCATTCGTGCGCCGGCTCGCGCCGCCGCCATTCCCTGAGGCACCCAACCCCGCCGCCAAGGTTGAGGAACGTCCGCTTGCGCGCGGCATGTCCAACGAAAAATACCAGCTTCTTAAAAAAGCCGACGACCACCGTAAGGAATTGCAGGAAAAGACGTCGAAAGCCATGGATACGCCGGAGATGCGCGTCCAGAATGAGGCCAAGACGCGCGCCCGCGAAAAACTCAAGGCCATCGTCGAGAAGCTTAAAGTTCTCAAGAAACTGTTTTCGGGCAATGCCAAGGAAATGGCCCGCGCCATGACCCAAGTCTTCAAGGAACTGAAGGCGGCGCTCAAGGAATTCAAGGAGGCCGGCAAGGCGCAGATGGACGCCGTCGCATCCGCCGCCGCCTCAGTCGTGCCACCCATGACCACAGGCGTTGCTCCGGCCAAGCCCGAAGACGACGTCAAGGCCGCCGAAGCCGAAGGCAAGACAGCGGAGGCCACCGCCAACACCGTTACGCACGACGAACTGATGGGATCGATGCGCAAGGCTTTGGGCGACGACGGCATGGAGTTCCTGAAGGAACTCAAGGGCCTCCTGAAGCACATCGACGAAAAGATGCTGGCGCCCGCCCGTATCCAGAAGGCCGCCCAAAAGCCTGACGAAGACACCGACAAGATCTTCGAGGATATGGACAAGGAACTGAAGGAGCTGCGCAAGGCCATGGCCGACATGGAGCGCGACCTGAAGAATGACGCTCCGGAGACAGGCATGTTCCTGGATATGCGTGCTTAAAGGTGGCGGGTGAAGTCCATCGACTGATGGAGGACTCGCTTTATGTCGAGCTCGCCACCGCTTAAGCGATAAAAAATTATATGTGAGCCACTTGTTGTCCGGGAATATCCTTAGCGAACATCATCGCACGGCCTGCCCTGCTTTTTCCCTAGCGCCAAATTCCTGCACGCTTCGCGAATTTCCGCCGTGTAGGCGTCCGCCTGATCGACGTCCCACTCGTCGCATGTATAATCCCAGATCTTGTCGATATCATCTTGGGCAAGCGGAGATAAAACAAGACGGAACACAGCCTAGCCTATGCCGCGCTCTGCATGTTTGCGGGCGATAAAGGCGTCAAAGTCAAACTCGGTCGAAGGCCCGCTCTCTTCCCCCGCAATCAACGCCGCCCGAAGTGCATTGAGTTTAGCTTCTTCCGCCTCAAGCAGACGCAAACCCGCCCGCACGACATCGCTCGCCGAACTGTACCGTCCCTCCGCCACCTGACTATCGATAAAGCTGACAAAGTGATCGCCCAAGGCGAAGGACGTGTTCTTACCCATGACCGCGCTCCATTACCAAGGATTGGTAATATCACAGAAAGCTGTACGGGTCGATATCGACGATCATGCGGATGGCGTTCGGCCTCTTGATCGCACCCAGCCAGTGATTGAGAAAAGCCTGGAGGTCCCTGTTACGATCAGCGCGCACCAAAAACCGTTTGCGCCACTGCCCGCGCACCAGGGCCAACGGCGCGTCGGCCGGGCCATAGACGTCGATGCCTTCACTGTTCGGGATAAACAGCGCCAATTCGCGCGCGAACCGGTTAAGCAGGGCCTGGTCGCGCGCCTGAAGGATCACAGCGCCCAACCGTCCGAACGGCGGAAATTTCGCCATTTCGCGCGCCATAGATTCGTAGGCATAGAAGGCTTCGCGATCCTGCCGCGCCAGGGCCTGCATGACCGGGTGCTCGGGCGAATAGGTCTGGATAACCGCCCGGCCCGGCTTAACCTTGCGCCCTGCCCGCCCGGTCGCCTGGGCCAAGAGCTGAAAAGTCCGTTCCGCCGCGCGCAGGTCCCCGCCTTTCAGCCCCAGATCAGCGTCGACAATGCCGACCAGCGTCAGGTTCGGGAAGTTGTGCCCCTTGGCCGCGGCCTGGGTAGCGATGACGATATCTATCTCGTGATCTTCGATACGTCGGACCAGGTCGGCCGAGGTCGCTGCGTCCGGGGTCGTATCCGAACTGAACACTTCCGAACGCGCATCGGGAAAGCGCTCCTGCACCTCCTCAAGAATACGCTCGACGCCCGGACCAACCGAAATCAGACTGTCCTGCGCGCCGCAGTGCGGGCAACGCGCCGGCTTCTTCATCGAGAACCCGGTCAGGTGGCAGACAAGCCGCCCCGAAGACCGGTGTTCGACCAGCCACGAATCGGTCTTGGGCGATGTCATCTTCTCGCCGCACGCCTTGCACAGCACGAGCGGCGCATAGCCGCGGCGATTGAGGAACAGCATGACCTGTTCACCGCGCTTCAGCGTCGCCAGCATGGACCCGACCAACGGATCGGACAGCCAGCGTCCCTTGTCCAGCGCATGCGCCTTCATATCGATCAGCGAAATATCCGGCAGTTGCGCTGTACCATGGCGCTGCTCCAGCCGGATCCACGTGTAGCGGCCCTTTTCGGCATTGGTCAAGGTTTCCAGCGACGGCGTCGCCGAGGCCAGGATGATCATCGCGCTGTCCAGCCGCGCGCGAAACACGGCCAGGTCTCGGGCGTGATAGCGCACGCCCTCTTCCTGCTTGTAGGAACTGTCGTGCTCCTCGTCGACGACGATCAACCCAAGGCGTTGATAGGGCAGGAACAAGGCCGACCGCGCCCCGACCACCAGCCGCACCTTGCCGGCAGCCACGCCTTCCCAGATGCGCCGGCGCGAGCTGTTTGAGATGTTGGCGTGCCACTGCGCCACCTCGACGCCGAAGCGCGCCTTCAGCCGGCCCATAACCGCCTGGGTCAGCGCTATTTCCGGCAACAGGATCAGCACCTGGGCCTGCGAATCGTCGCGCAGCACATCTGCGACCGATTCGAGATAGACTTCGGTCTTGCCCGAACCCGTCACGCCATCGAACAATACCGGCGCGAACGCGGCCTTCGCCTGCTCATCCCGCAGGAGGCGGTGCGCCGCGGCCTGGCCTTCACTTAAGCTTGCCGGTGCGAAGTCGGGATTGGGCTGTGGCGGGTCCTCATCGCGCATCTCGACCTTAAGCAGTGCACCGTCCTTTTCCAGCCCCGTCACCACGCCCGGTGAGACGCCGGCGGCAAAGGCCAGTTCACTCAGGCCCATGGGCAGGACGGCGGTTTCCAGCACCCGTTCGCGCGCCCTGGTCTTGCGCGCAGGCGCCTGGTCGCTGCGGACATAGCCCATCCGCACCTGCCCCTTGGTGGCGCGCAGAGCCCTGAGGCACCCAACCAGAAACACCCCAGGCGGCGTCAGCGTCCATTGTGCGGCCCACAGCCAAAAGGTCAGAGACGCCTCCGGCACCGGGGGATCATCGAGCTTCTGCTGGATAAGTTTAAGCTTCAGATCTTCGTCCGGTGCGGCCTCGAAACCGATCACCAGCCCACGCACCTTGGCGTGGCCCAGCGGCACCTGCACGTGGTCGCCTGGCTGCACATCCATACCTTCCGGGACCAGATAATCGAGCGCGCTGTCCATTGGCGCCAGCACCACAACCTTCGCCACCCTAAGGCTTTGGTTAACAGGCAATCTCAGTTGGGGCGCAGCGGGACTCATCTCCTCACCTCTAGCATGAATCGGCACAGGTCACCCGCAAAAGCGCTTCACAGATGCTGTCCACCGGGCTAGAGTTCCCGGCAACTTTCTTTTGGCGGCAGCGATGAACACCGAAACCGGCAGTCCGACGCTCGATCTCGACGACTGGCAGGCAATCCGCCGACACATGGTCGCGCACGCCGACGCCATCCTGCGCGACAAGGCGTTGCTTGAGGCCCTGGGGCTTCAGCCCAAGTCACGCCACCTCATCGATTTCGGTCCGGCCGCCTTGGCCAAGCTGGAACAGCGCGCGCTCAAGGACTTCGACGTCCGCCGCCAACTGGAAGCGACCGCCAAAGCCAATTTCGACGCCCAGGGCCAGACCCACGGTCTTTGCCTCAGCCTGATGGAGGCGCGCAACCATTCCGACCTGGCGCGGCGCCTGCACGAGGAGGCGCGCAATCGGTTCGGCCTGGTCGCCGCTTCGATCGCGCTCGAAAACACCGGCCCGGTGCCGCTAGGCTGGAAAACGCTGGATGACGGCGGCGTCGATTACATCATCGGCGAACAGGGTTTAAGCCTCTTAGGTCCCGACGCCGTCTGCCGCGTCCTGTTTGACGACGATGTCCGCCGCGTCAAATCGGCCGCGGTCCTGCGCATCGCATTGTGGCGCGAAGGCCGACCCGGCCTCGTCGCTTTCGGCTCGAACGATTTCGACGGCTTCTCGCCGGAGATGGGTGCCGAACTCGTCGCATTCGTCGCCCGCGTCGTGGAGCGCGTCGCCGATCGTTGGCCGGTGCTGTAATCACGCTCTGGTAACGCACACTTAGCAAATCTTTGCTTATCCTTTACGCTTAACTTATCCCAACCTGTCCCCGCATGGAGTATAAGCGGACGTGCGCTTTGCGTCGTTTTGGTCTCCCTCCCCGACCCAACAAGGTGTTGTTTGGAGTAAGCCCTCTCACCGTCTCCGGCATTCTTTGCGGCGGGGCGGGGAGGCCGCCCAAAACGCTATGTCGTACCCGCCGGCCAAATGATTACCCTCGCCGACGCGCAATTCCAATGGTTCCAATGGCTTAAGGGGCAGCGGCGATGTTCGCCGCGCACCCTTGAGGCCTACGGCCATGCCCTCCGCCACTATCTCGGACATCTGACGCGGACGCTGGGCGCAGAGCCCACGCTTGACGATGTCGTGGCAGTCTCGTCAGCGGACCTTCGCGGCTGGATGGCGCATTTGCGCGCCAAGGACCCGCCCCTGTCGCCACGTTCGGTCGCCCTGCATGTCTCGGCGATCAAGACCTTCCACAAGTGGCTGGATCTGCACCACGACCTCGCCAATGCCCAGGTCGCGATGCTGCGCGGCCCGCGCCTCAAGGCCACCCTGCCCCGCCCGCTTAACCCCGACCAGGCGATCGGCCTGATCACTGAGACGCGTATGGACGCCGATCGCGACGATTGGGAAAACGCCCGCGACGAAGCCGTTTACATGCTGCTTTACGGACTGGGCCTGCGGATTTCTGAAGCCCTGGCCCTGACGGTTGCCGATACCCCCCTGACCGATACCCTGCGCGTCACCGGCAAGGGCAACAAAATGCGCGTCCTGCCGGTCCTGCCGGCCGTGCGCGATGCGATCGAAACCTATAAGGCCAGGCAGCCATTCGCGTTGCAGGCTGGCGACAAGCTGTTCCGTGCCAAGCGCGGCGGCGACCTGTCGCCACGCCACGTCCAGGCTAGCGTCCAGCACATGCGCTCGCGCCTCGGCCTCAGCGATCGCGCCACGCCGCATGCCCTGCGCCA
>CAMLPZ010000196.1 GCA_946482045.1 uncultured Asticcacaulis sp. | reverse complement strand
ATTGCGTCGTCGTTCCGATCTACAAGGAACGGCCGGGCGAACTGGCGGTCGAGGCGCTGCAAAGCCTGTTTCCGGAACGGCAGGTCGTCGGCCTGTCGTCCAAGGCCATCCTGACCGGCGGCGGCAGTTTCCACTGCATCAGCCAGCAAGTTCCGCTGATCAAGGCTTGAGAATCTTCGTGTCGTTCCCATCTGCGGACGGCCAATCTTTTCTGGAGTACCTGCCATGACCCGCACGGTGAAAGTCGCGGCGCTGCAAACCGCCTACGGCTCCGACATGGACGCCAATATCGCCAGGACCGAGGCCTTGGTGCGCGAGGCGGCGGGCAAGGGCGCGCAGGTCATCCTGCCGTCGGAGCTGTTCCAGGGCGAGTATTTCTGCGTCAGCCAGGAAGAGAAGTGGTTTGCCACCGCCTATCCGTGGCGCACGCATCCGGCGGTCCTGGCCATGCAAAGGTTGGCGAAAGAACTGGACGTCGTCATCCCGACCTCGATCTACGAATCGGAAGGCCCGCACTATTTCAACAGTCTGGTTGTCGTTGACGCCGGTGGGGAACTGCTGGGCGTCTATCGCAAGTCTCACATCCCCGATGGCCCGGGCTATCAGGAAAAATACTATTTCCGTCCCGGCGATACCGGCTTCAAGGTCTGGGACACCAAATATGCCCGGATCGGCATCGGCATCTGCTGGGATCAGTGGTATCCGGAAGCCGCGCGCGCCATGGCGCTTCAGGGCGCCGAAATCCTGTTCTACCCGACCGCCATCGGCTCGGAACCGCATGACGATTCACTCGATACCGCGGCGCCTTGGCAGCGCGTCATGCAGGGCCACGCGGTCGCCAATGTCATCCCCGTTGTTGCGTCGAACCGTATCGGCACCGAAAGCCTGATCTCGCCGCAAAACGGCTGCGGCCAGACCTTTTATGGTCATAGCTTCATCGCCAATCATCGCGGCGACAAGGTCGCGGAGTTCGGAGCGAAGGAGGAGGGCGTGCTCGTCGCCGAGTTCGATCTCGACTTCCTGAAGACCCATCGCGCCGCCTGGGGCTTTTTCCGCGACCGCCGGCCGGAATTCTATGCGCCCCTGGCTAATCCGCGCCCGGCTTGACGAGCAAACCATCGCGCTCGGCCGGTGTCAGAACGCGCCACTGACCGGGCTTGAGGTCATCAAGTGTCAACTGCGCCATCTGCGAGCGATGTAGCTTGTCGACGTGGTTGCCTACGGCAGCGAACATGCGCCGGACCTGGTGATAACGGCCTTCATAAAGCGTCAGGCGGGCTGTCGTCTCACCGGTTATTTCCAGAAATGCCGGTTTAAGCGCTTCCTTTTCGCTTTCCAGAACGAGTGTCCCGGATGCGAAAATATCCTTATATTTCGGGTCTACGGGCCGCGCACACGTTACTTCATATATTTTGGAAACGTGGTTTTTGGGCGAGATGATGCGGTGGAGAAAGTCGCCGTCGTCGGTAAACAGCAGCAAGCCCGATGTGTCCGAATCGAGCCGGCCGATGGTCGACAGCACCGGCTTGCGCAGGGCGAACCGTTCGGGCAGCAGCTCATAGACCAGTTGGCCGCGGTCCTTCAATGAGCAGACGTAACCCGTCGGCTTGTTGAGCATCAGCACGACGCCGAAATCCGGGTCGAGTGGCTTGCCGCGATAGCGGATATCGGCGTGGGCGATCGCGCTGTCTTCATCGATCGTAGCGCCGGCCGCATCCGTGAACGCGCCCATGCGCAGGAGCTTCTGGATCTCCCTGCGGCTGCCATAACCGAGGTTGGCGAGGTGCTTGATCAGCTTCATTTGCGCTTCGTCTGGGGGCCGATGGCCTGGATGATCTTGTAACCGCCGGTATCCCCAAGCATCTTCACCGACTTGAATGCGGCCTTGAGCGTCTCTTCATAGGGCAGGTGGCGATTGGCAACCATAAACAGCTGGCCACCGGATTTAAGCGCGCCGGCAGCGGCGCGGATAAAGGCCTGGCCGATGTCGCTGCGGTCTTCGCGGTCGACATGGAAAGGCGGGTTGGAGATGACGACGTCGTAGTCTCCGGCGACGCCGCGGGTGACGTCGGCCCAGTGGAACTGGGCGCGGTCGCCGTAACCGGCCAGGTTTTCGCGCGCCAGATCGAGCGCGCGCTGTTCGGCCTCATAAAGGTCGATATGGGTGAGCTTCGGGCAGCGCTTGAACGCGGCGTCGGCCAGAAAACCGAAGCCAGCCCCCAGGTCGGCGGCACGGCCGGACAGGTCGGCCGGCAGGTGATCGATCAGCTTCTGCGAGCCGGCGTCGATGCGGTCCCAGGCGAACAGGCCCGGGCGGCTGAGATAGCCAGCTTCGTTGCGACGCGGCGCGTCATTGGCAAGCCATGTTTCCAGCAAATCAGAATTGATCTGGTTGTGATTGATGCGCGCCCAGAAGACGCGGCACTTGTTTTTGGACAGGCTGGTGACGTTGCCGGTCAGGGCTTCCAGCTCATTTTCGAAGGTCTTGGCGCCCTGCGTATTCGATTGCGCGGCCATGACGATGCCGCCATCGCGCGTGGCCTTGATGGCGCGCGCCAGCAGGGCGCGGTTCTCATCGCGCTGGCGCTGCGGTAGCAGCAGGGTCAGGCCAAAGGTGCGGGTGTCGTTCGTATCGCGGACAGTAAAGCCGGAACGGATCAGAGCGTCATAGGCAGGACGGAAGCCTTGTTCGCAAAGCACTTGTGCGGTGGGCAGGGACGGAAAGCCGGTCCGCGCGCGCAGGAACAGCGCGCCGTCATCGGGCAAGGTGATGGTGCCGTCTTCGATCGGCAGCAGCAGGGTTTCGTAGATCGGATCGTTCATCGGCCGGGCTTGTGACACACAAGCGCGTAAAAGGCAAAACATAGACCTTCTCCCGGGCCTCGCCGGCAGGCATTACGGGGAGAAGGTGGTCCGCAGGACCGGATGAGGCAACAATAGAGGTCGCGCGTGCATTACTGTCCGCTGCCCCTCACCCCAGCCCTCTCCCCGCAAGCGGGGAGAGGGAGCTTAAAGGCGGCACACCCGCGCTTCCCAGCCGCGCAGGGCAGGGGGCGCGTCATCGTAATTGCTGAAGACGACCTCTCCCGGTGGGTCGCATGCCTGATCGTCGGCTGAGAAGTTCAGCGCCACGACAAAGCCCATGCCGTCGATCGTCCGCTCATAAACGAACAGATGCGGATGGTCCGGCATCCGGTCGAGGAAGTCGCCATAGACCAGGGCCAGTTCGGCATGACGCAAAGCGATCAGCCGGGCGAAAGCGTCATAGAGGTCACGCGAGGTTTCAGCATTGACCTGGCTGTAGTTCGGATTGACCGCCAGCCATGGCATACCCGATGTAAAGCCGCCGTGCGGCGCATCCGACCACTGCATCGGCGTGCGGGCGTGGTCGCGGCTGACCTTGTTCTGGTTGAACAGAAAGGCCTCGGGCGTCGTGCGGCCGCTTTCGACCTCTTCGCGCCAGGCGGCCTTGGTCCACAAATCATCAAACTGTTCTGGCGCCGTGAACGGAAAGTTGGTCATGCCGATCTCGTCGCCCTGGTACATGAAAGGGGTACCCTTCATGGTCAGGAGTAACGTCGCCATCACCTGGGCCGACTTGATCCGCCATTGCGGGCTGTCGTCGCCATAGCGCGACACGACGCGCGGATTGTCGTGGTTGGAAAAGAAGACGGTCGGCCAGCAATGCTTATCGAGCGCGGCTTCATGGCGGGTGAAGATGCGTTTCAGGTCGGGCAGGGGCCACGGCTTCCACCGCCCATCGGCGCCGCGGTCGACCTCGACCGTGTCGAACTGGAAGATCATATCGAGTTCGCCGCGCCGCTCATCGATCAGCAGGGGCGTCTGATCGAGCGTAACGCCAAAGGCCTCGCCGACCGTCATGGTGTCGTAAGGGCTAAGGGCCTCACGCCGCATTTCCTGCAGATATTCGTGAAGCTTCGGGCCGGTTGTGTAGGCGAATTGCGGCTTTGCTCTTTGATCTTCAAGCAGGTCCTTAAGTTCCTGATCTTTGGAAATGAACGGAATGACGTCCATGCGAAAGCCGTCGACGCCCTTGTCGAGCCAGAAGCGCATCAGATCGTGGACTTCGCGGCGGACCGCCGGATTTTCCCAGTTGAGATCCGGCTGTTTGCTGGCGAAGAGGTGCAGGTACCAGTCGTCACCATCTTTTGTCCACGCCGGCCCTAAGAAGATCGAGTTCCAGTTGTTGGGCGGCTGATCGCCCCGCCCCGGGCGCCAGATGTAGTAGTCGCGGTAGGGATTGTCGGGGCCTTTGCGGCTTTCGGCGAACCAGGCGTGCTCGTCGCTGGAGTGGTTGACGACCAGGTCGATGATCAGCTTCATGCCGGCGTCGTGGATGGCGGAAAGCAGAGCGTCGAAATCGGCCATGGTGCCGAACTCGGCCATCACGGCGCGATAATCACGGATGTCGTAGCCATTGTCGGCATTGGGCGAATCGAAGTGCGGGCTCAGCCAGATGACGTCGATGCCCAGGCCCTTGATATGCGGCAATTTCTCGAGAATGCCGCGCAGGTCGCCGATACCGTCGCCATTGCTGTCGCGGAAGGAGCGCGGATAGATCTGATAGACGACCGCTTCCTTCCACCAGCGCCGGCTATAGCCGTTGAGTGTGTCCACTTTCCTTCTCCCTGTTTTGCCTGCCGGCGAGGCCGGGGAGAAGGTGGTCCAGCGTGCTGGACCGGATGAGGGGCAAAGCCAACTGTCCAGTCGCGCGGTGCTGGTGGTAAGCCCCTCACCCCAGCCCTCTCCCCGCAAGCAGGGAGAGGGGGTTTAGGGATGAGTCTGGCTCCATTTGGCATAGGCGTCCAGCGCCTTTTGCGGCGTCGTATTGTACCACGAATAGCCGAGGCGGCGTTCCTGACTGATCTCGGCGACTGTGTCACGGATCGTCTTGTCGCGATCGCCGAAGATCGGCTTTCCCGTCTTGAGATCGTAGTAGCGCGACCACAAAAGCGGTGCGCCGGGCTGGCCCTGGAGCACACGGTCATCGGAGGTTTTGATCCACGCGACGTCGTGCAAGGCGGCGGCCTTGAGCCAGGCGACGCCGCTATGCACTGAAGCGACGATGCGCGGCGACGGGTCCCTGATCTGCATCAGGTGGACCAGAAGCCCGGCACTTTCCGAACTTGACAGCGACGGTGGCTCGAAGTTCCGCGCGGAAGTCGGTTCCAGCGTCAGGGCGTCATGCTGCTGGCCCCAGACGGTTAGTTTGCCGTTAATGCGGACCTGGGTGACGAGGATGCACTCCACCGCGCGATCGACCGCCGTGCGGGCACGATCACGCAAGGCTTGCGGCACAAAGCCGAAGCCGTTGCGGCCTTCAGCGGCGAAAGTCAGCACCTCGGTCACATCGCCCAGCGCGTCGTCGTTATAGGTGACGGCGTCGTGGTAGCCGCCCTGCAGCGGGAAGACCTGGGGCCAGCCGCCATTCGGGAACTGCGCTGTCAGCATGTATTCCAGCCCACGCACAACGGAATTGCGGTAGACATCGCCTTCCGCGCCCGGAACGGCTTCGGCGACGCGCGCCAGGAATTTCAATTCAGTTGTCGTCGCACCGTTGTCAAAGGTGCCGACATAGTTCCAGCCGCCTTCGGCCGGTGCATCATTGTCGCCTGGCTTCAAGTGCGCCGAGACATTGTCGCCCGTATAGGATTGGCCGCGCAGACGGGGGGCGACATCGCGCAGCATGTTCTTGCCCCAGCCGCCGGCCGGCGTCTGGAAACTGACAATGGTATCCGCCACTCGGCGTGCTTGCGGCGACGCATACCAGTTCTCCGGGTTCTTCAGCGGCATGGTCCTGGCGCTCTCACCGTGTGGGGAAGGCTTGGGGATGGTTGCCAGTCCTTCGCGTTCGGCCTTGAGTGCTGCCTTGTCCGCCGCCTGCAACGTTTTTGACGTCTGGATATAGGTCATCCACGCGGAGCGATCCGCCTCGGGCAGGATAGCGACGCGTTCGGTGGTCAACGGCAGGGCCGGGACATTATGGCCGATGACTTCGGCAAAGGCGGGCGCGGTGAGAAACGCGGCGGAGAGGACAAAAGTGGCGACGAGCTTCGGCGAAATCATGACTGTCTTCCCTGTTTGCCGGGACCCTGCCACGCAGGTTCGCTAAGAACAAGTCAATTTGACACCGGTGGCATTTAAAAAATGGCTCTTGCGCAAGGCTAACAAAATACGCATATAGGTCGTGAGACGGTGCGGGCGAAGGCCTCGCCAACCTGGTCAGGGCCGGAAGGCAGCAGCCACAACGAATTCACCTTCGGGTCGTGCCGTCTCACCTTTTCCCTGAAATTCTATATATCGCCCTCGATTTTGAGGAAGCGGCGTGTCTCTTCCTTGAGACGCACGGCCGTTAATACGCCATTGAAATAGATGCCTGTGTCGACGCCGATACGCCACGGCAGGTTGGACGGTTCATCTTCCGGCGTATGGCCATGCACCACCACATAGTCGCAGGCCTTATCGGAACGTAGAAAGCGGCCGCGAATATACATCCACGTTTCCGGTCCCTGTGCCGTCAACAGCCTGTCAGGGTCGACGCCGGCGTGAACAAAGAGATAGTCGTCGACCTGATAGATCGCCGGTAGCCGCTTCAGCATGGCGCGATGCGCAGGATCGATGGCGCGTGAGAAGGCGGCACTGACATCGCGCCACATCTGCGGATCGCTGGTGAGCAACGGCATGGCGACGCCATAGCTCGCAAGCGTCGCGGCACCGCCCCAATCGCGCCAGGTGTCGCCGAATTCGGGCTCGTCGAGAAACCTCAGCAAGGTGTCTTCGTGATTGCCCTTCAGCACCACCAGGTCGCACCAGGACGCGGCTTCAAGGCGCAGTATGCGGTCCAGAACCTGCCTCGACGCGGGGCCGCGATCGACATAGTCGCCAAGAAGTATGATGCGCGGTTTCTCACCTGCCAGTTCCGCGTCGATACGAATACGGTCGATCAAGCGCTCGAAATGGTCGTCGTAACCGTGGATGTCGCCGACGGCATAGGTCAGTTGCGTGATGTGGGAAGGCATACCTATATCATAGCCATAATCGCCCTGAGGTGGGAACACATTCGTGCAATCCCGCCCTGTTGACGAATCGTGATTTACCGAAGACGCAGGTTTGAAAAGTCCCTATATATCGACCCATGACCGATAGCCCCGACCTCGATGATCCTTTTGCCGACGCCGCCATCGAAGAAGCGCGCGACGATCTAACAGTGGATATCTTCGGCGACTCAACCCCGGTGCCGAACGCGCCGGCGCAGACGACGGCCAAGTCGGAATCCTACACCGTCCTGGCGCGCAAGTACCGGCCGCGCACCTTCGAGGACCTGATCGGCCAGGAGGCCATGGTCAGGACGCTGACCAACGCCTTCGCGTCCAACCGTATCGCCCACGCCTTCATGCTGACCGGCGTGCGTGGCGTCGGCAAGACGACGACCGCACGCCTGCTGGCGCGTGCGCTTAACTACGACACCGACACCGTCCACCAGCCCAGCGTCGAGCTCAAGGTCATGGGCCGCCATGACCAGGCGATCATCGACGGCCGCCACATCGACGTGCTGGAACTCGATGCCGCCTCGCGCACCGGCGTCGATGCCATGCGCGAACTGCTGGAATCGGTGCGCTATGCCCCGGTTGAGGCGCGCTACAAAGTCTATGTCATTGACGAAGTTCACATGCTGTCGACCGGCGCCTTCAACGCGCTGCTGAAGACGCTGGAAGAGCCGCCGCCCCACGCCAAGTTCATCTTCGCGACGACCGAAATCCGCAAGGTGCCGGTGACTATCCTGTCGCGCTGCCAGCGTTTCGACCTGCGCCGCGTCGAGCCGGACACGCTGATCCCGCACCTGGAAAAAATCTGCGCACTGGAAGGCGTGAAGATCGAGCCCGATGCTCTGGCCCTGATCGCCCGCGCCGCCGAAGGCTCGGTGCGCGACTCGCTTTCCCTGC
>CAMLPZ010000195.1 GCA_946482045.1 uncultured Asticcacaulis sp. | reverse complement strand
GAAATTATCTCAAAAACTCCGGATATGGAGATAACTAATGTCATCACGCTCTAGTCTCGACTTCACCAGGTTGCTAAGACGCAACCTGGCGCTACTCACCCATGAGCTTTTTCGTTAAGTACGTATATTCGATCGCATAGCGCCGGGCGATTTCCGGCAGGTTGGCCGCCGCCTTGTGCCCGCCTTCGATGTTTTCATAATAGTAGTAGGGCAGGCCCATATCCTCGAACAGCGCCGCCATCTTGCGGGCGTGAACAGGCCCCACGCGGTCATCCTTGGTCGAGGTCTCGAATAAGGGCTCAGGATAGGCAGTGCCCGCCTTGACGTTATGATAGGGCGAGATGCCGCGCAGGAAGGCGCCTTCGACCGGATCGTCGGGATTGCCGTATTCGCCCTGCCACGACGCGCCGGCTGACATATGGGTGTAGTTGACCATATCGAGCAGCGGCACCTGAACCACGACGGCGTTCCAAAGGTCCGGACGCTGCGTCAGTTGCACGCCCATCAGGAGCCCACCGTTCGACCCGCCCATGATCCCTAAGCGACGCGGCGAAGTGACCTTGCGCGCGATCAAATCCTCCGCCACGGCCCGGAAGTCGTCGAAGACGCGCTGGCGGTTGGTCTTGAGACCGGCTTCATGCCACTTAGGGCCGAACTCGCCGCCGCCGCGGATGTTAGCCAGGACATAGGCACCGCCTTTTTCGAGCCAAAGCTTGCCGAGCGAGCCGGAATAGCTGGGCAGCATCGATACTTCGAAACCGCCATAGGCATAGAGCAGGGTCGGGGTCTGGCCGTCGAGCTTCACGTCCTTTCGGGCGACCAGGAAATAAGGCACCTTGGTGCCATCGGTCGAAGTCGCCCATTGCTGCTGGACCTGAAGCCCTTGCGCAGCAAAGCGTTCCGGCGCCGCTTTTATCTTTTCTGATTTGCCGGAAATAATGTTGGCGCGGTATAATGTTGTCGGCGCCAGGAAGCCGGAGGCTGATAAGAAGACGTCGTCGCTTTGGTCGTCAGCGGACACAAGTTCCAGTGTCGAATTGGCAGGCAGGTCGAGCTTTTTGTCGGACCAGGTCTTACCGTCAAACGAAAAGCTGTGAATCTCGCCCGTCACGTTTGAAAGGATAGACATGACCAGACGTGTCTTCGTCTGGCTGATGGTTTCGACCGACTGGTGACCGCCGGGCATAAAAACGATCACAGGTTCTAACTTGACCGGGTCTTTCAACGCAGTCTTGAGGTCGAAGGCGATGATGGCGCCGGAACTGTATACCGTGCCTTTGGCACTCGTCCAATCGGACTTAAGGCGATAGACAGCCTGCCCCTTGTGATAGGCCTCGAAGCTGGAGGTCAGCGGCAAGGGCAGGGTGACCGGCCCTTCATCCGCGTAGAAATGCGTTATCGTTTCGAAGAAGCTTGGTCGTGTATAGGCCAGGTCCATGACATAAGCGCCATCGATGTCGCGCAGGACATAGCGCCCGGCGGAAACGTCGTCCTTGCTGCCGCGAAAGACCTCAACGGCGTCTTCCAGCTTCTGGCCGCGCTTCAGCCTCTTTGTGATATAGGGATAGCTCGAGGTTGTCAGTTCCCCGGGTTGCCATTCGCGCGAAACATAGAGGGTATCCTCATCCACCCAACTGACATTCTGCTTGCCGGCCGGCAGATCGAAGCCTCCGAGTACGAAGGTTTTGGTTTTTGTATCGAATTCACGCACGATATCGGCGTCGGTGCCGCCATCGGCCAGGCTGATCAGGCAGTAGCGATTGTCTGGCGGTAGGCAGTCCGAGCCGTTGAAGACCCACATCTTGCCGTCGATCTTCGATTGGGCGTCGACGTCGAAGATCGTTTCCCACTTCGGATCATTTGTCTTGTACGACTCCCAGGTCGTGCGCCGCCACACGCCCTGTTTATGTTCGGCATCCTGCCAGAAGTTGTCGATCATGCCGCCGTGTTCGAAGCTTGGCATGGGGATGCGGTCGGTTGCCTGCAGGATCTTCAGCATCTCGGCCTGGTACTGGCCAAAGCGCGGGTCTTGGGACAGGCGGTCGAGTGTCCTGGTATTGCGCGCAATCGCCCAGTCGAGCGCCTCCTTGCCTTCTATGGCGTCAAGGAAGGCGCGCGGATCGGCGGCGGCGTTAGGGACTATGTTCGGATTGGACGGAATCTGTTTGGCGACGGTGGTCATCGTACCCTGTGCGATCTGCGAAAATGAAGGTGAGGCGCAGGTTATCAAGGCCGCCACAGACACGACATATAGGGATTTGAGGAAATAACGCACGCGGGCCCCGCCTTTTGTTTGGATACTGACATTTGAAACTAACGGCTTATCGAGGCCAGGCAAGGGCGTGGAGATTACAAAAGAGTCATGAAGTGTCTGTGCAAAAGTACTTTACAATATAAAGTTCTTTTGTATCTTGTGTTCATATGCTCACGGAGGCACTTAAATGTCCAATTCAAGCCTGCACGACGATATCGCCTATATGAAATCCCTGGCCGAAGACGGCTCACGTCCGGTTATCCGGGGAGCACCGATATTTTGGGCCGGACTTGTGTTCGGCGCGGCATCGCTGGCCCAATACGGCTTTCAGTCAGGCCTGCTGCCGCTGGGCAATCCCTGGTATCCGGTCGCGGTCTGGCTGGGGGCAGGCATTGTGTTCGGCCTGACCTTCTTGCTGCCCACGGGGCAACATGCCTGTTCGCCTCACCCGGCCGCCAGGGCTGTACAATCCGTCTGGTCGGCGGTTGGCCTGGCGATCGCCGCGCTTGGCTTTTGCATGATAGCGGCCGGCGCGCGTATACATTCGATCGAAGCCATGACGGCCCTGGTCGCCCCCATGATCCTGATTTTGTATGGCATTGGCTGGTGGGTGGCGGCCGTGGTGTCCAGCCAGGGCTGGCTCAAATGGATATGCGCCGGTTGTTTCCTTGTGGCGCCGGGCCTCGCCTTTCTGGCGACCCGGCCGGAACAGATGCTGGCCTATGCCGGGTGCCTGATCCTGTTCGCCACCTTGCCGGGGCTGATCCTGATGCGGCCGGCAAAAGGCTAGGCCATGGACGATTTCAATATCGACGCGATCGATGATGTCATTCACGGGCGATTGCGGCTGGGGGTCATGGCTTACCTCTCGACCGCGGGGGCGGCGGACTTTCCCCTGCTCAAGGCCAAGCTTCAGGCGACGGACGGCAATCTGTCGGTTCAGCTCCGCAAGCTGGAAGAGGCTGGATATGTCATCATCGACAAGGCCTTTGTCGGCAAGAAGCCGCAGACCATGGTCACGCTCACGCCTGAGGGGCGCAAGGCCTACATCGCCTATCTCGACGCCATGAAAAAGCTGATTGCCGACTCGGGGCTATAGGGTTCACAGCAAAGATATTTGCAAATGAAACAAAATTCATGGCATCATTCTTACCGGAGGATGCCATGGATCAAATCGTTTCTGAAAAGCATGGCGTGGTCGGCGGCTATGTCCCTGAACGGCCGGACTGGACGATTGCGCAGGACTGGCAAGCCTATACAGCGGACGAGCACGGCGTGTGGCGGACGCTGTTCGAGCGCCAGATGGCGCTTATGCCCGGACGTGCGTGCCAGGCCTATCTCGATGGATTGCGCGACCTGCCGATCGCCGCGGACACAATTCCGAATTTTGAGAAACTCAGTGACGTGCTGATGCAGCGTACGGGTTGGCAGGTGGTGGCGGTGCCGGGCATGGTGCCGAATGATGTGTTCTTCGACCATCTGGCCAACCGGCGGTTTCCGGCCGGGCAGTTTATCCGCAAGGCCCACGAGCTGGACTATCTGCAGGAACCGGACGTGTTCCACGACGTCTTCGGCCACGTGCCGATGATGATGAACCCGGTCATGGCCGACTTCATGCAGGCCTATGGCGAAGGCGGCCGGCGTGCCGGAAGGCTGGGGGAGCTGGACCGGCTGGCCAGGCTTTACTGGTACACGGTCGAATTCGGCCTGGTGGAAGAGGCGGGAGCCTTGCGGATTTTCGGCGCCGGGATCTTGTCGTCATTTTCAGAAACGCGCTTTGCGCTGGAGGATGCGTCGCCCAACCGGATCGGCTTTGATCTGAGGCGGGTGATGCGGACCCTGTACCGCATTGACGATTTCCAGGAGAGCTATTTCGTCCTGCCGTCCATTGATAACCTGCTGGAGTTGGCGCGGACGGATTTCGCACCGATTTACGACGAACTGCATACCACGCGCGATCTGGCGGCGGCCGAGGTAATCGAGGGCGATCGGGTGTTTACGCGCGGAACGGGGCAACGGACGCTGTAGAGTTTGGGGGGGCATGGCGGGCGAAAGCTGTACTTTCGCCACGGCACACCCGCAAACCCCGAAAATGCTACCGTGTCGTTTCCGCCTTCCCGGCGAAATAATCCGACAGCACCTTGAACGCCATCTTTCGCTGGCCGGTTTCCGACACCACACCCTTGCGGTTCCAGCCCTTCTGATAGATGTGCTGGCGCCGCGGCGAGCGGAAGTCTTTCAAAATCCACGGTGACAGCCCGCTCAGGAACGGAATCTTGTCCGCCATGGCCAGAGTGTTCGTGTAATAGAGTGCCTGGTATTCCTCGCTGAAGCGCGGCTTGGCGGCCTCGTCGTGGAAACCGAACTGCGCATCGGCACCGAACTCCGACAGGATCAGCGGCTTGTTCCAATGGCTGTGCCACTGCGTCGCCGGCACGTCCTCGATCTTGTCGTTGCCGTACCAGCCGTTATAGGTGTTGATGGCCATGACATCGAGCGCCGCCACCAGCGGGTCCTCGATCTTCATGTCGATATGACCGTCGACAATCTCGCGTTCGGTCATCAAGGCCGCACTGGCCAGGCGCGTCCCGTCGAGCGCGCGGGTGTCGTCCGCCAGGCGTTTCAGGAAGGCCGTGCGCGTTTCGCTGATCGGCGTTTCGTTGCCGACGCTCCAGATCACCACTGATGCCCGGTTGCGGTCACGCAGGATGTTCTCCGCCTGCATCTTGCGCGCCACCATCAGGGTTTCCGGCCGTGCGAAATTGACCGTCCAGTAGACCGGGATTTCGCTCCAGACCAAAAGGCCCATCTCGTCAGCCATGCGCGTCGTCACCTCCGAATGCGGATAGTGCGACAGCCGGACATAGTTGCCGTTCAGCCCGTACTTGATTTCGCTCAGCAGGGCTCGCGACGCTTCCGGTGTGATGATCCGCGCCGGGTTCAGGCCGAACTCCTCTTCATGCAGCGAAATGCCACGCAGGAAAACCGGCTTGCCGTTGAGCACGATCTGCGTGCCCTTGACCTCGATCGTGCGGAAACCGATCCGGTCCTTCAGCGCATCGGCACCGGCCCTGACCGTCACATTGTAAAGCGTCGGCGTTTCCGGCGACCATAGCTTGAGGCCGCGCGGCGCCTTGATGCTCAAAGCGACGTGGCCCTCGGCATTGGTTGAGCCTCTCAGCGTCAGGTTCAGGCCTTCTACGACAACCTCTACGGCCTGATTGGCCTTACCTGGACCTTCGATGGCGATATCTGCCAGGATGCGGCCATCCTTGGTGTAGCGGACGAAACTGTCATCGATCCAGGTCTCGGGCGTCTCGACCAGCAGCACATCGCGCAGGATTCCGCCATAGGTTTCCCAGTCGGTGACCGTCGGCGGCACCGTATCCGCATTGCGCACCGAATCGACGGCCACGACCAGGTTGTTGTCCTTCTCCCTCAGCACGTCCGTAACATCGAAGGCAAACGGCGTGAAGCCGCCTTCGTGCTGACCGATCGCCTGTCCGTTGAGGTAGATGCTTGCCTTGTAGTCGACGGCGCCGAAACGCAGGAAGACGCGCTTGCCGGCTTCCCTGGGCTTGCGGTCGAAGCTCTTCTGATACCAGACAAGTCCGTTGTAATAACGCATTTCCGGGCTGTGGCCGATCCAGGACGACGGGACCTGGGCTTCCGGCGACCGGCGCAGATCGTATTCGAACAGGGCGTTCGGGTTTTCCTTGGAGGTCTTTTCGACATTGGTGTCAGAGCCACGTGCATGACGCGGATTGACCGGGCGGCCCATGAAATCCGCCTGGCCGTCGCGGTAGGGATCGACCGAATAGTGCCAGGGTCCTGACAGGTTCTGGCTGTCGCGGCGGTCGGCATTGACCAGTACGTGCGCCGGCACAATGGATTGCAGCTCAGGCGCGTTGGCCGGTGCGGCGGGACCGGCCAACGCGGGCAAGGCAATAAGGGTCGACAGCGCGGCGGCGCTCATAAAGCGTTTCAGCATGGGGTTACCTCTCCTGTTCGCCACACCTTAGCGGGATAAAATTGGCCTGACAATTTGGCGCACAATTTTGTGCTGCGACAAGGGCGTCGCTTTGCCATATCCTTGTCCGGCCAAAGGAGACGCGCCATTCCTAAGCTCAGCCCCGATCGGATAGCCAGCCTTGCCCGCGATTTGCCGGAATGGACAAGTGATGGCGAAGCCTTGTCGCGTGACTTCACATTCAAGAATTTCAAGAAGGCTTTCGCCTTCATGACCGATGTGGCGGCGAACGCGGACAAGATGGACCACCACCCGGAATGGTCGAACGTTTACAATCGGGTGTCCGTCCGCCTGACGACACATGACGTTGGAGGGCTTACGGAAAAAGACGTCGCTCTGGCGCGTCATATCGACTCTGCCGCGCGAAAACAAAATGCGGAAAAGTAATAAGGAATGCGGTAACTTAGTGCCATTGGTATCGTTTGTAGGCGGCGACCTCCATATTTAATTTTTATTTTTGCAAACCTACATCCTGTAACCGAGACTTGAACCAGAGAGGACCACGAGTCACGCACATGCTCGAGAAAAAGAATACGATCCTGATTGTGGATGACGAGGAAGAAATCCGCAAAATGCTGAGCATTTTTCTGGATGCGGCGGACTTCAAGGTCTGCGAGTGCGACAGTGGTAAACAGGCGTTGCGGCTTTCGGCTTCGGTCAGGCCCGATCTCATTCTGCTCGACCTCGGCTTGCCGGACATCGACGGCAAGGAGGTGATCACCAAGATTCGCGAATGGTCGAACGTGCCGATCGTCGTGCTGACGGCGCGCTCCGAGGATTCAGATGCGGCGCCGGCGCTGAATACCGGGGCCGACGATTATGTCACCAAGCCGTTTTCGGCCGAGGTCCTGCTGGCGCGCATTCACGCCAACTTGCGCAAGTCGGCGGTCAAAGAGGTTGGCGAGCCCGAGATCATCCACGGCCCGATCCGTATGGACCTGGTGCGCCACGAAGTCTTCATTGACGGTGAGCGCGTTGGCTTCACGCCCAAGGAATACGACCTGCTGCGATACTTCCTGGTCAATCGTGGCCGCATGCTGACGCACAAGCAGATCCTGAAGGAGGTCTGGGGGCCGGCGCACCTGGAAGACACCCAGTATCTGCGCGTCTATATCGGCCAGGTCCGCGACAAGCTGGAAACCCGCGAGGGGCTGGGCAAGTCGATTGTTTCGGAGTCCGGCATCGGATATCGCATGGACCTTGTGGAATAGCGTCCGGCGACAGTCTGATGGGTTTAGGCCGCGTCCTTTGGGCGCGGCCGTTTTAATTTCATTCTTACAGGAAGCGTTACACTCGTCTTTGTATATTTATGGTGGTGCACTTAGGATCAAGAAGATCGGTAAACGCCGGTAGCTCATTGGTCCAGTCCATTCAGGAGAATGTCATGCTTAACTGGATAGTCACCTTCTTTATACTTGCCGTGGCTGCGGCGTTCCTTGGCTTTACGGGACTAGCCGGCACATTTGCGGATATTGCCAAGTTCATCGCCATTATCTTCGTCGTACTGTTCATCGCAGGTCTGGTGTACAGGATGATTACGGGGCGGAATGCAAATCCGCCGTTGTGACGAAACTTATGGGGTTTGGGGCCTGTGGCCCCAAAGTCTTTCCTGATCCAATAAGAAAGCCTCGCCCAAAAGGGCGAGGCTTTCTTATTGGAAAAGAGCAGGTTTATGGGGCCACAGGCCCCAAACCCCATAAGCTATT
>CAMLPZ010000194.1 GCA_946482045.1 uncultured Asticcacaulis sp. | reverse complement strand
AAGACAGAATCATGTTGGATGAAAAGCCCATACTCAGCTTACAATCCGTAAAATGGGACCGGTGATGCTGCAACGCAGCAAATATTTATAAGTTGGAAGCAAATGTCTACCGGAATTTTATAGAAAGACAGCATTAGGCTACCGCCTGGGATCGTACGGACACACCGCATCGCGGAGCGGGCGCGCCCTGCGCCCTGGCACCTGTCGGCGGCCGCGCCGGTAAAGCTCTGAATTGTCTGCGAAAGCCGCGATTGACAGCGTCATGCGTGGCGGTTGGCTTGCCGATCCGCGTGATTTTCAGAAGTCAAGCGCCACCACAGCATCGCCTTAAATATCACTCAGCTGCCTTGCGCTCGCCGGAACTTTATTCGCCCTGCGCTCATCCGAACTCTGCATTTTTTTGGCGCTGTGCGAGCGTTAAATATAGCCGACAAACTGCCCTGGTCCTGCGTATCCATAGACACGAAACCCGGCTTTAGTCTCTTCCCCGGGCAAATGAATGTGACGCAGAGCCTGTCTGACCGCGTCCCGTTGATCTGAATCGTCGACTAAGATGTCGATATGGACGATCTCATTGTACCCGCCGCACGAAAAGTGGGCGAACCAATCGCCGTCCGGCAAGGATTGGTACCCGTTGGTAACGAGCGTCCGCCATTGCGGAGACGGGTCGAACTGAAGCATGGCGGCCCGAAGTTCCTTCCACTTAGCGTCATTCATCAGCGGACTAAGGGGGCCGGGAACCGAATCGTCGTGAGCAGGGGTCCATGTGCTCTTGGGGAAAGCAGCCGGTTCGTTCATGACTTCACCTTGAGGCGAGTTGCAACGGAATGGGTTAAGGGCAGCTTAATTTCAGCGCGCGCCTTCAAATTGTGTAATCGGCTGCATGAAAAGGAGGGGGTGCTCCGGGAAACGGACGCAGCTAGCCGTCTGCGTCGGCAGATGCCATAGCCGGATTGCTATATCCCTCAAAAAAAGCGCCGATGTCAGTGCCGAGGGCATTGGCGATTTCATAGAGCTTAGAGGCGCTGATTCGGTTCGCAGCGGTCTCGTACTTCTGGATTTGCTGAAAGGTCACACCAACCACGGCCGCAAGCTCGGCTTGTCCCATGCCGGCGGCGAGCCGCAATGACCGCAGGCGGCGGCCGACATAAAGATCAACAGGGTGTCGTTGGGAAACAGGTTTCATTTCACTCCTTGATACGTGCCAACAGAAGGGCCGGATCACCAGCGTCCGAAATACGGCTAGAGCGATATGGCGAAAAGTGTCAGCGGTTTTCGCCAAAAAATATCGCGACAAAGCAAAAACTTAGATCGGAATGGTGTTTTCCATCAAAACCCATTCCGATCTAGCATGCAGAGTAATTAATAGAAACTTGTTATATTTAATATGGCATACATTCTACGGGCGGACGGCCTGTCCGGGATAGCGGATGACGACGCGCCTTTTGCACCTGCGATCGAACTCAGGCGGCGGCGCGGGACGATAGGATCCCGTTCGCGGCGTGAAAGCTAACCGGTTCCGGCTGGCGCTTATGGCGAGGTGTATATCCACTCGACCGTGTCCGTCTGGCCGCCCACGACGGCCTTGATCACGTTGCGGCCCAAGCTGAGCCGGACATCCCACACAGCAACATGGTCCTCGACCTTGGATGCCGCCTGCTGCACGCCATTGACGAACAAGGTCACGTCCGCCTGGTTGGTATAGACCTTGACCTTCGCATCCGGCGCCTGGCGGTTTTTGTGGCGTCCCGATGTGATATGGACCATGGGCTTGGTGGTCCAGTTGGCCTGGTACCAGTAGTAGGCGTCCTTCTTCGTCTTGCGGTCGTAGGTGATGAGCCCCTTGTCGTTGACGCCCGCGCGGTCGCCTTCGTCGCGCCCGGCGGAGGGGAAGTCGATGCCGACCCAGATGAATTTCGCCCATAGCCATGGACGCGCGCGCAACTGCCGCCACGCCGCTTCGTGGTACAGCGCCTGGTACTGCTCCGGGTGCCAGCGGCCGGCGGGCTTGGGGCGCATCGGCGGATCATCCTGATGGTGGATGCTGGCGCCGGCGCCATATTCACTGACGGCCTGGGGCGTCGCCGGGCGGGTCGTGTGGTTCTTGTCCAGCCACGGCCCGAGATCGCTGAATTCGCCGTCGTACCAACCGTAGTAGACGTTGGAGGCGATCAGATCGCTATGCATGGCCTGCGGGCCATCGATCGGCGCGCAGCAATTGGCATAGGCGGTGGGGCGCGTCGCGTCTTCGGCGTGCGCCAGCGTCTGGAGCGATGACAGGACCTTCGCGCTGTCGGCATCGACCTTGTATATCTCGTTCCCCAGCCCCCACACCATGACGGACGGGTGATTGTAATTCTGACGGATCAGTTCGCGGAGCTGCTGCGAGGCGTTGGCGACGAAGGCGTCGGAGCCGTTGATTTCCGACACCATGGGCGCTTCGGTCCAGAGCAAGAGGCCCTTGCGGTCGGCGACGTCATAGATATGCGGGCCATGCTGGTAATGCGACAGGCGCAGGCCGGTGGCGCCCATTTCCTCGAACAGGCGGACGTCTTCCCCGACCTCGGCGTCCGAGACGGCCACCGTCTTGCCGGGCCGCATCGCCAGGTGGAGATTCGGGCCATGGACGCTGTAGGGCTTGCCGTTCAGCAGAAGCCCCCGGTCGGGATCGATGCGGATGTCGCGCAGACCCACCGGGATGTCGATGCGGTCGGAAGGGGCAGACTTTCCGGCAGGGGAGGCCAGTTCGATCCGCGCCGTGTACAGGTAAGGATCATTCACGCCCTGCCACAGCCTGGGCTGGGCGATCGTGCCGGACAGGGTGACAGGAACGGTGGCTCCGGCAGCGACGGCCACCGCCTTGCGGAGCGTGAGAACCGGCTTGCCGCCAGCATCACGCAGTTGCATCACGACCTCTGTGGACACGTCGCGGCCGGACGCGTTGCTGACCCGGGCGATGACGTCGATGGCGGCGCTCTGATCGGTCACGTCGCGCGGCGCGACGTAGACGCCCGGACCGCCGTAGTCCAGCATGTCGAAATGGACGTCGCGCGTCGTGATCAGCCGCGCAGGGCGATAGATGCCGCCGAAATGCGTGAAGTCGCCACCCAGCGGCGCCACGTGATCGCGCCGACTGGTGTCGATCCGGACCGCCAGCACGTTCTCACCGGCCTTAAGGTGCGGCGTCAGGTCGAAACGGAAGCGCGCATAGCCGCCTTCGTGCAGGCCGACGCGTTGCCCGTTCAGCCACACTTCAGTCGCCAGGTAGGCGCCGTCGAACTCGATGAAGGTCCGGGCGCCGGGGCTGAGCTTGTGGACAAAGGTTTTGCGGTACCAGGCCGGGCCACGGTAATACCGGGCCTTGTCCATGCCTTCGCCTTCGCCATTGAAGGTGTGGGGCAGGGAGATGCGCTGCCACGTCCGGTCGTCGAAAGCCGGTGCTTCGGCGCCAGGGACGTCCTGCCGGATGAAGCGCCAGCCGCCGTCAATGGGCGCGATCTGCCGGGGCGATGCGATCGCGGCGCCCGCGGCCACCAGCAGGACGCACACCGCCAGCAGCATTCCGATCCAGACATTCCGCACGTCCGCGCGCCGGATTCCCCCGAAGGTCAGGACTGGCAATGGCATTCGAAAACCCCTGTGTGTAGCCGTGATATTTATGCGGGACGCTGCCGGCCCCACGGTCATGTGTCTGGTAACACTATATCAGGCAACGGGGAAACAAGTCATATGTAAAAAATATATTCAAATATGAAGCGATGGTGCATGGTTTTCTGTCGTAGAACCAAATGCGGTAACAATGTCACATGCGCCACTGCCGTCTTTAACAGCGTTGATTTATTAGCCGCGTTCGCTTATGAGGCCGGACCAGCCAGTCCCGGCAAGTCCCTGAAGCAGGAAAGGAGAAAGTCATGCGAGCAATGTTCCTTCATCTCGAAACCGATCTCCTTATCAAGAACATTCAGGACCACATTGCATGGGCAATTTCCTGTCGGGCGCAAAAGCACGCCTGATTTATACTGGCAGCGCATCGCACGCTGCTTGTCTCTTCTATCCTGACTCCTGGCATGTGAATGGCCATCTCCTTTTCCAAGGAGGGCGTGCATGAACACGTGTTGTGAAGTCACACTCATCGGTCGCGATCCCGCCCGCTTCGATCCTTTGGCGCTGGATCAGCTCGATGCCACCGCGCGTCTCGAAGGCATGGGCAGGATTGTCGGTTTGCCCGATCTGCATGCGGGCAACGGCATCGCCGTGGGGGCGGCCTTCTGGTCGCCCGACCGGATCTGGCCCCATCTTGTCGGCAGCGATATCGGCTGTGGTATGGGGCTGTGGCAAACCAGCCTGACGGTGCGCAAGTTCCGCGTCGGCCAGGTGGAACGCCGTCTGCACGGACTCGACGATCCATGGGACGGCGATGCCGAAGACGCGCTGGTCTCCGCCGGCCTGCCTGGCGCGCTGGCCAGTCCGTCGCTCGGCACGATCGGCGGCGGCAACCACTTCGTCGAGTTCCAGAGACTCGAGGAGGTCGTCGATCCGCACAGGTTCACGGCGCTGAACCTCAAGGACGACCGCGTCTTCATGATGGTCCACTCCGGCTCGCGCGGGCTGGGGCAAGCCATCCTGACCGGCCAGGCGGAGCAGACCGGCAAGTCGGGTTTGCTTGTGTCCGGTCCCGAAGCGAAAGCCTATCTGTCACGGCACGATCAGGCGGTGGCGTGGGCCGTCGTCAATCGCCGGATTATCGCGGAGCGGTTCCTGAACGCCATCGGTGTTTCGGGCGACCGTGTCCTCGATATCGTCCACAACAGCGTGACCCGGCATCAAGACGGCTGGTTGCACCGAAAGGGGGCGGCGCCGGCCGATTGCGGGCCAGTCGTCATCCCGGGCTCGCGCGGCGATTTCAGCTACCTGGCTGAACCCGTCACCGAGCGGGCAGGGGAGGCCTTATCTTCGCTGGCTCACGGCGCCGGGCGGAAGTGGAGCCGCAGTGACGCCCATGCCCGCCTGTCGCGGCGCTACAAGGTGGCCGACATGCAGCGCACGAAGCTGTCCAGCCACGTCGTCTGCGAAGACCGCCGCCTGATTTTCGAGGAGGCCCCTGAGGCTTACAAGGATATCGCCGGCGTCATTGCCGATCTGGAGGCGGCGGGGCTTATCCGCGTGATCGCGCGGCTCAGGCCTTTGCTCAGCTACAAGACGAGGGCCTCATGAGCGAGATCATTTTGCACCTGAGCTCAGGCAAGGGGCCCGACGAATGCCGCTGGGTGGTGGCGCAACTGGCGCGGGCCTTCGTGCGCGAGGGCGCGGGGCAGGGGGTGACCTGCGAAGTGCTCGACGCGGGGGAAGGGCTGCCCGCCTCTCTTTTCCTGAGCGTGGGCGGCGACGCGGCTGAGGCGTTTGTGCGGTCACGGATCGGCACCATCCAGTGGATCGGCGAAAGCCTGTTCCGGCCGAAGCACAAGCGCCGCAACTGGTTCGTGGGAGTGGCCCTGGCACCATCCCCCGAAACCGTGCCGGACCTGCGCGACGAGGATATCGCGTTCCAGGCCATGCGGGCCAGCGGACCCGGCGGACAGCACGTCAATAAGACGGACAGCGCCGTGCGCGCCACGCACCGGCCGACCGGACTGGTCGCCACAGCGCAGGAGCAGCGATCGCAGCATGCCAACCGCAAGCTGGCGAAGCTGAAACTGGCGCTGATGCTGGAAGAGCGGCGTTCTACAGCAGGTGACGATGTTCGGCAGGCGCAGTGGTCGATCCAGCAAAGCCTGGAACGGGGTAACCCGGTGCGGGTCTATACCGGGCCTCAGTTCAGGCTCAAATGAGAATTCGGCGCGGGGCGGGTAAAACCTGCCCCGCCCGGCTGACCAGCGGTCAGGCCGGTTCTCGATACCTGGCCCGTATGTGACGGCGAGTTAACTTGAGATAGGGGCACAGGGCCCGCACTATGCTGGCATCGAAGCGGATTGCGAGGGCGAGGCTATGCGACGGATGTGGACAAGTCTGATGGGGGCGGCGCTCGGCGTGATGTTCGCGCTGCCGGCGGCCGCGGAGGGGCTGCCCGCGACCGACCCCCTGTTCCAGACGATCCGGCAACTTGACCGCAGTCTGTTCGATGCGTCGAACACCTGCGACATCGCCTCTTTTTCTGAACTTATCGCCGACGATCTTGAGTTCTACCACGACAAGACAGGCCTCAGCACAGGCAAGGACTCACTGGTGGCCGCGACGGAGAAGAACATCTGCCGCAAGGTGCGGCGCGAACTCGTCGAGGCCAGCTTAGAGGTCTATCCGCTTGCCAACTACGGCGCCATGGAGGTCGGCCGCCATACGTTCTGCAATCTTGTGGAGACCCCGGTCTGCGCGCCAAACACCAATGGTGACGGCCGTTTTATCATGCTGTGGCGCAAGGATGGCGACGGGTACAAGCTGGCGCGCGTTATCAGCTATGATCACGTATCCAGCTGGGAAAGAGACCAAAAGACCGCGCCGCCGCGGTGACGAGCGCCCGCACGCCGTGGAGGTTACTCTCGTACCGCCACGGCAACATGGTGCACCGCGCGGTCCTTCTTTTCGGGATAGCCGGGTTGCGGCTCACCATTTCGGATAAGCAGCTTGTGCAATCCAAGCATCGAGAAAGCAAGCATGAGCTGAGCGATAAACAGCTTACGCAGACGCCATTCGCACAGCTGCGACGCTGTCCAGGCAATCGCCGAAACCGAAACCAGGGCAACCACGATAGCGACATCCATCGGCACATGAGGGGCCATCATCCGCATAAGGGTCAGGCCGATCATCTGGTGAAAGAGATAGATGGAATAGCTGTACTTGCCGACCCATTGGAAAACCGCGTTGCGAAACAGGGCGTGATCGGCAGCGATCAGGCCTGCTAACAGCAGAAGGAAGGCAACATTGTCCTCCATCCTGAAAAGATGGATTTCGTAAACGCCGATAAGCGCTGTGATGCAGGCCATCAGGATCACCGCCGTGCACAGGCCATCGAACTTTTTACGATAGAGCGCGACGCCGATGGCAAACACGGGCAGGTACTGCGAAATAAACACGCCGTGCAGGACTTGGCTGACCACGCGAAACTGCACGGAGCTGGTGAAAGCGATGGGGCCGGAACGGTCGAAGGACAGTATCGCGATGTCCAACACCGATGCCGCCAGCGCAAAGACGCAAAAGGCTGTGGCAAAGCGCTTTTGAAACACGACGGCGAACAGTCCGATGAACAGGTAGAATTTCAGCTCGACCAGCAGCGACCAGTAAGCGCCGTCGATCCAGTCGAAACCAAGATCCGCGGCAAAGAACATTGTGCCGATAAGATCGTAGATGTCCCGCCCGTTTTCGTAGAACAGGTAGCTTCCGGTCGTCACTGTGGGCGGAGAGAAGACCTGCAGGAAGATGAACACCGTCACATTGGCCAGTATGAACAGCGGCCAGATACGTGAAATACGCTTTGCATAGAACTCCGCCAGAGTCCTTGAGCCTTCCAGCGACTTGGCGATCAGATAGCCGCTGATAATGAAGAACAGCAGCACCCCCAGCTTTCCGATGTGCTGATGGACGCTTGGTCCCTGGGTGAAGCCGAACGCGTCGGGCGGAAGCCGGTCCGAAAAGTGGAAATAGACGACAATGAAAACCGCGATACCGCGCCATTGCTCGATAAATCCGTCTTTCAGTTTTTCTACGACGCTGTGCTGCACTTACCCGTCCTGTAGGTCGATTTCGGGGACTTCGCGAGATTGACACCTGACAAAGGCACTGCCCTCACGTCCCGCGGCATAAATTTACCTTGGAAAGCGTAAAAAAACGGCGCCCGTTTCCGGCCGCCGCTATTTCCAAGTCATGCCTGGAGTGCTCTTCGCATTTCCTGACGCCGAACCGGCGTCCGCTTTGGCGGGAAATGCTTTAAGGCTTTTTCGCATTTCCTGACGCCAAACCGGCGTCCGCTTTGGCGGGAAATGCTTTAAGGCTTTTTCGCATTTCCTGACG
>CAMLPZ010000193.1 GCA_946482045.1 uncultured Asticcacaulis sp. | reverse complement strand
CAAACCCTCCGCTGTTTTGCGACCCCGATTGTCCCAATATCTTTGACGACGGACACTCAGGCCAATAAAGCTTCTCGGATATAAATAATGGCGCCGTTCGCGCTGGTAATCGGACCATGCATGGTACGGGTGGCAATCAGTTGCATGTCCCCCGCCTTCAGCACCGTGCCGTTGATTTCAATCTCGCCTTCCAGAACCAGGCATTCCTCGGCGACAGTGTTCAGGTGGCGGTCGACAACCGCGCCAGGTCCCGCGCGGTACAACACCATGCGGATGCCATTGCTGGCATTCTCATGCAACACCTTCAGGTCCAGATTGGGCGCAACCGGACGCCATGGCAGGGTAGCGGATGATACAGTGAGTGGTGACATGGAATCACTGGAAATAGCCGCTTCAATCCGACTCCAGACCGCAGGCGGCGGATCGACCGGCTGGGTGTCGGCGTGCAATTCGTCGAAGGTGATCTGGAATTTCGTTACCAGGGCGGCAAAGGACGGGTCATTCTCCAGCAGGCGTTCAGCGGTCGCTATCTCGGACGGCGCGGCAACGCCCAGAGCGTACCGTGCGGCCAGGATATCGAGCGAGTTGGTCATGCTGCCGTCATCGAGTCCTTGAGTTGCGTCAGACCCCGCCGAACCCAGCTTTTGGCCGTGCCTAGGGGCACGTTCAACTCTTCCGCCAGTTCTTCGTGTGTCAGTCCTATGACATAGCATAGTTCAAGCGCACGGTTAACATCCGGCTTCAAATATTTTCGCAGATGCGAAAGCGTCATGCGCGTCTCCAGATCGACTGCAATTTCCTCGCGGGCCTCAGTTGATTCAGTGCAATTGGCAACCGCATCCAGGCCAATCATTTCGCGCTGCGACACGCGGAGACGGTCGATGGCCTTGCGCCGTGCAATAGACGACAGCCACGCGTTCGCCTCGCCGCGTTGGGGATCGAATTGAGACGCCTTCTGCCAAACGGTAACGAACGTATCCTGCAGAAGTTCCTCGGCGATGTCGCGCCGCCTCACCATTCGGGTCAGGATGGCAAACAGTCGTCCGGCGGTTTCCTTATAGACAGCTTTCAGTGCGGACGGATCGCCCTTGGCAACGCGAGTCAACAGTGTGTCCAGACTGGTGGCATGCGCTACTGGGTCGGTGGTTAAATCCATAGTCCGTTATCTCCCATGCGTGCCCGTCATGTGCCTGGAGAACGTGTAAATTTGCAATGTGGCTCGGTTAACAGACAGGCTCTTTCCGTAAAGGTTGCATGCGCGGTCAAAAAAATATCCGCCGCTGCATCCATTAAAACCGCGCGCCTCGTAATGCTTAACAAAAGGTCAACGGCAATACGTGATACCAGAGGAAACAAGACCATGCAGACGCCTGACGCCTTCCGCGAGGCCATGCTTGCGCAGATTCCTGTCCTGAAATCCTTCGCATTGCGGCTGGTGAAGTCGCGAACAGAGGCCGACGACCTGGTCCAGGAGACTTTAATGCGCGCCTTACGTTACCGCGACACATTTGAGGACGGCACCAGCATGAAGTCATGGCTTTGCCGAATTCTGCAGAACTGCTTCTACAAGGATGCTTCGCGCCGCCGCGACACGGTCCAGGACGTCGAAGGCCGCTGCGCCGCGCGGCAGACGGTCGCCGCGCCTCAGGAATGGTCGGTGCTCTATGCCGAGATGCTCGCGGCCATCGACCGGCTGGCGCCCGAAACGCGAGATGCCTTTTTGATGGTGGTCGCCAACGGCGCTTCCTATGAGGAAGCCGCCCAGGCCTTCGACTGCCCTATCGGCACGCTTAAGAGCCGCGTCAGCCGCGCCCGTGACCGCCTTATAGCCCTTACCGCCGACGCCCAAGCCATTTCCGCCTGATCATACTATTACTCCAGGATTGCTGCATGACCCGCCACTTTACCTTCCGCCCGTCGTTGCTGGCCCTGACAGCCGGGCTTGGCCTGATCAGCCTCGCCTCCCCCGCCATGGCGGACGATGCCGACGGCAAGCGGCTGGAGCGGATCGAACAGATGCTGCGTCAGTATGAAGAACGGCTGGCGGCGCAGGAAAGGAAGCTGGCGGAACAGGAGACACGCCTGAGAATCCAGGAGACCGAACTGGTAGCACTTCAGGCGGAGCGCCAGCAGTTGCGCGACCGCGTACTCGCATATCAGGAGAACAAATCGCCGCAATCGCGCAGCTCCGTTGCCATGTCGGCGGCCGACACACCTGCGGTTCCCGCCGACGCCCGCACCGCGCGCGAAAAACTGCGCGACCGTGTGCTGGCCTATGCCAATGGCGGCTCGCCCGAAGACCCGGTGCTCGGTAGTGGCAGCGCAAATGAGGCGCTCGCCCGTGTGCGCGCCGGATCAGCCGGCTACGCTGCAGCGTCGTCTGGCGCCATGCAGGTCGAGCCTGTGACGGGCAACACGCCGCAACGTCCGGTCGGAGAAGCACCGCCGACGGAACGTAAGGTCGAGGTGACCGCCCTGCCCGAGCGCGTCGGTGTACTGACCCCGCGCGGCAAGTTCGTCATGACGCCGTCGTTCGAATACGTCCGTTCCAGCTCCAACCGCCTGGTCTTCCGGGGTGTCGAAATCGTGCCGGGCATCCAGTTGGGCGTAATCGAAGCCAACGACGCCGACCGCGACTCGGCCGTGGGCGCGATAGGCCTGCGCTATGGCCTGACGCGCCGCTTGGAGATCGAGGGCCGCATTCCCTATGTCTACCGCCACGACCGTGTCACGACCGTGGCCCAGCGTGACGAAACGATTTCGCGCACCATCGAACTGGATGGCCAGGGCGCCGGCGATATCGAGATCTCGGCGCGCTATCAGATCAACGACG
The DNA here is from genome assembly GCA_946482045.1 of uncultured Asticcacaulis sp. The sequence continues at coordinate 5,205 of CAMLPZ010000193.1, read as the reverse complement.
TCCGGCCAGGCAAGCCAATCTTCGTGGCTAATGCACGCTACAAGCCGGCGACCGGGCTCGGCCCCTACGATGTCGACTACGACGAATTCGGTGTGGCGAAGGAACTGTCGACCGGTTCGGGCTTTGACGCCATCGAAGGTGGCGTAACCATGCTCTATCCGACCGATCCGGCGGTCATCTTCGCCTCTTTAAGCTACCTGCACAACCTCCCTAAGGACATCAATAGGGAGATCGGCGATGCAATGATCGGCCGCGTCGAACCCGGCGCGTCGATAGGCGCGTCTTTGGGCTTTGGCCTGTCGCTCAATCCGCGTTTTTCGGTATCGTTCGGCTACAGCCACAACTACATCTTCCCGACCAAGACGCAGATCGGCTCGACCTGGCAGGAATCAAACAGCCTGCAGGTCGGCTCGATCCTGATGGGATGGTCTTTCCGTCTGACGGAAAAGCTTACCCTGTCCAACAATTTCCAGTTCGGCGTCACATCGGATGCACCGGGAATGCAGGCAGTGTTCAGCCTGCCGGTAAAATTCTAACCCCCGAATGAAAATAACGGATCCAACAGAAAACATAACTGATTTTTTATGTAAAAAGGTTGATTATTTACGACGTTTGCGTCATAGACTCGCTTTACGTACTGAATACCTGCCACTTAATTCTGTTTAAAAAAATTTTAACCACACGCAACTAAGTCGATAAATTGAGATTGTACCAGTCAGGAGGGCATTCCTCCGGCTTCAAATCTCAAAGGTAGACTTAAAATGACCTCGAAGACTTTAAAATTACTGGCCACTGCATCGGCCATGGCTCTGGGCCTGACGCTTGCCGGTGGCGCGATGGCGCAGGACATTACCGACAGCTACAATAACAACTCGGAAAACGACGGCTCGGTTCACAACTCGAACAACACGACCGACAATTCCGCTCCCGACGCCTCGACGCACAACTCGAATAACGACAATTCGACAACCGACAATTCGAACAACTCGACAACGGACAACTCGACAACGGACAACTCGACCTGGGCCGACAATAGCGACAACTCGACCCACGATTCGTCAGATCACTCCACGACCGACAATTCGGACAACTCGAACAATTCGGATAACAGCACAACCGACAACTCAACCTGGGCTGACAATTCCAATCACTCGATAACCGACAACTCGGATCACTCGAACAACTCCGACAACTCGACGCACGACGCTTCAGACAACAGCACCACCGACAATTCGACCTGGGCTGACAATTCCGATCATTCGACGACCGACAACTCGGATAACTCGACCAGCGACAGCTCAACTCACAACTCGAACAACTCCGACAGCTCGGATAATTCGACGCACGACGCTTCGAACAACTCGACGACCGACAATTCGAATCATTCGAATAACTCCGACAACTCGACGCACGACGCTTCGAACAACTCGACGACCGACAATTCGGATCACTCGAACAACTCTGACAACTCCAACAATTCGACGAACGACTCGAACAACAACAGCTCGACGAATGACTCGAACAACGACAATTCGGACCATTCGGACAATTCGACGCACAATTCGAACAACAACAACTCGGTCAATGCCTCGAACAATGACAGCTCCAGCTGGAGCCAGTCGGACTCGAACAACAACAACTCGGTCAACGACTCGAACAACAACTCATCGGTCACCTATACCAGCCTGAACACCCAGCAGTTGCAAGCGTCAGTCAGCGGCGTCAGCATCGATCAGTCGACCGACCAAGACAATGACAGCCAGGTCAACACCGGCGCCATCGACACCGATGGCGGCTCTTATGCCAACTTTGCCGGCATCCAGACCGCCAGCAACAATACCGGTATCGGCTCGATCAACCAGGTGGCAACGGCCGTTTCGGCCAACGCCAATATCAGCTTCGGTCAATAACTACCGAACACTGTTAACCCGGGCCGGCTAGGCGGCCGGCCCGGGTCTGGTTTTCCGGGAACAAACAAGGATATCTCCAATGATTACACTTTTCCCGGCCGCTCTGTTGGCCGCCACACTGGTCACAGCCCCCACCGGGCCAGCTCCCGCTGACGTAATGCCCGTGGCCACTGAAGAAATGACCACCGAAGATCTTGACGCCACCGCTGCCCAGGGCGTCGAGATCAACACAATTTCCGACCAGGATCTGAGTGCCGTCAACAGCGGGAACACTATCGTCGCCAATACGCTCACAAACGGCGACATTTCGTTCTCGGCCGGAGCGCTGAGCGGCTTCAGCGGCGTTGGCAATTTCGTCACCAATACCGGCAACAATTCGAACCTGCAGGGCAGCATCAGCGTCACCATTACCAATACCGCCGATCTTCCACCCCTGCCTTAAGTTCTGGAAAACATGAAACTAAGCCCGCTCATCACCACCGCTTTGTTATTTGCCTGCGCACCCTGCGCCGTCCAGGCACAGGCGATGATTGCTGATGGCGGCATCCATTTCAATGTGCCGGTGCTCAGCATGGCCGACATCCCGTTCCGCACGGTCGTCCGCCAGCAATACGATTATAGCTGTGGCTCGGCGGCGCTGGCGACGCTTTTGCACTATCACTACGACCTGCCGGTCACCGAAGTTGAAGTCTTTAAAGCCATGTACGCTGTCGGCGACAAGGATCGTATCCGCAAGGTCGGCTTTTCGCTTCTGGATATCAAGAAATATCTGTCGAGCCACGGCCTTGAAGCTGACGGCTATCGCGTCACCTTCGAACAGCTGGCCAAGATCAATCGTCCGGCCATAGCCGTGGTGACGGTAGGCACCTATCGCCACTTCGTCGTCATCAAGGGCGTGCGTGACGGCCGCGTCCTCGTCGGCGATCCGGCCCTTGGGCTAAAAACCTATAACAGGGCCGAATTCGCCGCCATGTGGAACGGCGTCATCTTCGCCGTCCACGCGTCGAACAAGACAAAGGCCGCCTATAACCGCGACGAGGAATGGACACCCTACGCCATCGCGCCGCTGGGCAGCCCACTGACGGATGATTCGCTTTCCGGTTTCACACGCGAACTGCCGCCAATCTACCAGGTGTCAGCGGCGATCGATGGCTCCATCGGCAGGAATTGAAACATGAAATACGCTGTTTGGTACCTGATGATCCCCCTTCTCGCTACGCCCACCTGGGCTCAGGACAGCCAGCCCATGGCGGCCGAAGAACTGGAGCGCGAAGTCGGCGGCTTCCAGACGCCCTCAGGCCTCGAGGTCGGTTTTGGCGCTGAGGTCCGCACCTATGTCGACGGCCAACTGGCGCTACAAACCCACCTGACCTGGACGGACCAGGGCGCGGTCCAGACGACGACGGCCGCGAACGGAAGCACCGACTTGTCGGATGCGGCCGGCGCTGGCATCCATATCTTTGGCGCGCCTGGCACTGGGCTTTATCTGCCCGGCGACAATGGCGGAACAGTCGTGCTGCACGGCCTGGACAGCGATCAGATCTCGGGCCTGATCTTCAACACGGCCGACAACCGTGACATCCGCCAGGAAGTAAACGTCATGCTGAACGTGCCGGACCTGACGCAGTTCCAGAAGGATGTCGCCGGCCAGCAGTTTGACCTGCGGCTTCAGGAAACGATTGGCCGCGCGCTGGAAAATACCCTGCGATAAGAATGACCAGACGCAAAAACGCCTGCCGCGAGGAGGGCGGCAGGCGTTTTCTTGTCTTGAAATCAGGCTGCTGCGTTACGCGGCGACAGTGCCCGACTGATCGTGCGGGTCGCGCAGGACATAGCCGCGGCCCCAGACGGTTTCGATATAGTGATTGCCGTCAGCGGCCACGGCCAGCTTCTTGCGCAGCTTGCAGATGAACACGTCGATGATCTTCAGTTCGGGCTCATCCATACCGCCGTACAGGTGGTTCAGGAACATTTCCTTGGTCAGGGTCGTGCCCTTGCGGAGCGACAGCAGCTCCAGCATTTCGTATTCCTTGCCCGTCAGGTGAACGCGGTTGCCGGAGACTTCAACGGTCTTGGCGTCCAGATTGACGACGATATCGCCGGTGCGGATGACCGACTGGGCGTGGCCCTTCGAACGGCGGACAACGGCGTGGATGCGCGCGATCAGTTCGTCCTTGTGGAAAGGCTTGGTCATATAGTCGTCGGCGCCGCCGCCAAGAGTCTTAACCTTGGTTTCGATTTCGGCGGTACCCGAAAGGATCATAACGGGGGTGTTGACCTTGCCAACGCGCAGCTGACGCAGGACCTCAAGACCGGACATGTCGGGCAGCGACAGGTCGAGCAGAATGAGGTCGTAGTCGTAGATCTTGCCCAGATCGACGCCTTCTTCGCCAAGGTCGGTGGTGTAAACGTTGAAGCCTTCCGACTTGAGCATCAGCTCGATGCTCTGAGCGGTGGCGCTGTCGTCTTCAATCAGCAATACGCGCATTTAAGCCCCTCCCGGCTTGTGGGAACAGATCGGCCCAGGCGGGATGCCTGTCCTGTTAACTTTCATGCTAAACAGGAAATCCCTACAGATTCGTTAAGCTTAACACCTCCCCTCGGGTAAGGTGATTTGCGAATCGGGAGCAAGAGTCCGGAGTCAAGAAAATAGACACTTCACAGATTTTTTACGGCCATTTTTTGGCAATGAGTCTTTTGAATCACACACTTAAGCGTGATGACTCCGGCGAAAAATCCTGTGCGCAATTCGCCGAACAGGCGAAAAACGGCGCCCTTTCTCTTCGAAATGTGCCGTTAACAAGTGAAAAAGCCGCCACTTTTGAGTCATAAATATTGCCAAAAATGCATAAGAGACCCTGAAGACCAGCGTTCAAGGCCTTAAACGCATATACATGGCTACCGCAAAGCAATGCGGTCGTAACTCGACTATGCTGACCTCACGTCGTCGGCGATGACGCCCCCAAAGCGGTTCGATGATAAGTTACAGACCACCATGGCCGGATCATTGTTGAATTAGACAAGTGGCGCGAAGCCGCAGCCGACGAGATAATTATAGGTGCCGTCGTAATATTCTGACGGGCGCGTGGCATCCGCCTCATTGCCCTTGGGCACGAAGATGACCATGCCCTGGCGGGCGCGGGTCAGAATGACGCGATAGGCGTTCTTTAAATACAGGCGACGGAAGCGGTCATTAATCGCCTGCCAGCGTGTGCCTTTGAAGTTCCAGCCCTGCCAACCGTCATTATAGCGCAAATCGGCATCCCAGCAGACGGCAGCGTAGTCGAGTTCAAGC
>CAMLPZ010000192.1 GCA_946482045.1 uncultured Asticcacaulis sp. | reverse complement strand
GAAACCTATATCAAGGAGAGTGGCTTTGACCCGATCCTGGTCCATCTCGTCAAGATGCGCGCGTCGCAGATCAACGGCTGCGCCAATTGCATCCACATGCATCGTCTCGAAGCGCTGAAGGATGGCGATACCGAAAAGCGCCTGCTGCTGTTGAGCGCCTTTGCCGAATCGCACCTGTTCACGCCGCGCGAAAAGGCGGCGCTGCAATGGACCGAAAGTCTGACGCACTTGCCGGACACCCACGCGCCGGACGCCGACTATGAGGCACTGAAAGCGCATTTTACGGACAAGGAGATCATTGACCTGACCTTCCTGATCGCCCAGATCAATGGCTGGAACCGCATCTCCGTCGGACTACGGACCGTCCATCCTCAGGACAAGACGAAGTGAGCCTGCTTAGCCACCTCCAGACGCACCGCCGCTATCTGATCGGCGTGGCCTACCGCATGCTCGGCACCCTGTCCGAGGCCGAGGATGTGGTGCAGGAGGCGGCACTGCGCGTGCGGGAGGTCGGCGAGGTCGACAACCCGCGCGCCTATCTGACGCGCGTGGTGACGCGGCTGTGCCTCGATGTGCTGAAGTCCGCGCATCGCCAGCGTATGACCTATGTCGGCCCCTGGCTGCCCGAGCCTTTGCACGACATCTCCGATTTTACCGGTGCGAAGGCGGGAGAGGCGGATCTGGCGGATGACCTGTCGATCGGGCTCTTGTATGCGCTTGAGCGGCTAAGTCCGCTCGAACGCGCAGCCTTTCTGCTTCATGATGTCTTCGGCAACAGCTTTACCGACATCGCCGCCACGCTCGAGCGTTCCGAAGCCGCCTGCCGGCAACTGGCGGCGCGGGCGCGCAAGGCAGTCCGGCAGGAACGCGAACCGGCGCCCGCGCGTTTCACGGTCAGCGAAAGCGACGAGCGCGCCTTCCTCGAAGCCTTTCTTCAGGCCGCGCAGTCGGGCGATACGACAGCTTTGGAGGCCTTGCTGACGCGCGATGTCAGCCTGCATTCGGATGGTGGCGGTAAGGCGGCCGCGGCCATCAATATCCTGGAAGGCCGCGACCGGGTGGCGAAGTTCCTGGTCGGCATCTGGCTGAAGTTCCGCCAGCACACTGTGGTGAAGACCGAAATCCTCCGTATCAACGGCGCGCTGGCCGTGCTCAGCCATCACGCCGACGGCAGTCGCGATGTGCTGGCCGTCGAGCGTTCCGGCAATCAGGTCAGTACGGTTTACTTCGTGCGCAACCCGGATAAACTCAGAGCGCTTTGAAGGCGCGATCCAATGCCTTGATCAGGTCCTGGGCGTCTTCCAAACCTATCGAGATGCGCAGCAGGCCGCCGGTGATGCCGGCCGTGGCCTGGGCTTCGGGCGACATGGCGGCGTGGGTCATCGAGCCCGGATGGACGATCAGGCTTTCGATCCCGCCGAGACTCTCAGCCAGGCTGAACAGGTCGATGACATCGAGCACAGCCTTGACGGCATCAAGTCCGCCCTTGAGCTCAAACGACATCATGGCGCCGGGGCCATGCTGCTGCTTCTTGGCCAGTTCGTGCTGCGGGTGGGACTTCAGCCCCGGATAATGGACGGCCTTGACCGCCGGATGCTGCTCCAGCCATTCGGCCACGGCCTGCGCCGTTTCCTGCTGCTGGCGGATGCGGACAAACAGGGTGCGTACGCCGCGCAGGGTCATATAGCTGTCAAAGGCTGTTTGAGTGCTGCCGGCGCAGTTGGCCCACCAGCGCATAGGCAGGACGTCTTCCGCATGGGCGCAGACAAGCGCGCCGCCGATGACGTCGGAATGGCCGTTGATATACTTGGTCGTCGAGTGGACGACGTAGTCGGCGCCGAAACGGATCGGGTTCTGTAGGGCAGGGGACAGGAAGGTATTGTCAACCGCAACGCGCGCCCCGGCATCATGGCCGAGCTTGATCAGCTTTTCCAGGTCGATCAGGCGCATCAGCGGATTGGACGGCGTTTCCAGCAGAAGCAGGGCGGTCGGCTCTTTCAAAGCGGCGATCAGGGCCGCTTCATCGGTCTGGTCGACATAGACGCATTCGATCACGCCCTGCCTGTGGCGGGCATTGAGCAGGCGTTGGGTGCCGCCATAGCAGTCGTGTGGGACGATGACGCGCTTGGATTTGACGGCTTTCGGGTCGGCGACGGCAGCCGGGGCGATCGGTTCCGAGCGGTCGAGGTCCTGCCAGAGGAGATCGAGCGCCGCCAGGCCGGACGCTGTGATGACCGCGCCGGCGCCGCCTTCCAGGTCGGCGATAACGTCGGCGATGACCTCGCGCGTCGGATTGCCCGAGCGGGCATAGTCATAGGTCCGCTTCTTGCCAAAACCTTCGAACGTGTAGTTGGACGACAGGTAGATCGGCGGCATGACGGCGCCGTGCACCGGGTCCGCGTCGATGCCGATATTGATAACACGCGTCGAAAGCTGCGCGTCCTTGAGATAGTCTTTGGTCATGTGCCGGTCTTGTCATCTTTCCCTCTGCCTGCTTTGCCTGCCGGCGAGGTCGGGGAGAGGGGGGTTCGCGATAGCGAACCGGGTGAGGGGCATGCCGGTTGAGAGAGGCCCCTCATCCGGCCCGTTGGGCCACCTTCTCCCCGCAAACGGGGAGAAGGCGTAGTTAGCTGAGCGATGTCCGCACGATCTCCGATACCAGCGCGATTTCCTTCAGGAACGCGTCGTGGCCGTAGAGCGATGGAAACTCCATGAAGACGCTATCGGCAAGCTGTTCATCCAGCGCCTTCATGTCGTCATAGGGGACGAGACGATCGGTCGGCACGGCCGCCAGATAGACGCGCGCCTTGATCTTCGCCGGATCGACGCGGTGGCGGTCCAGGCTGTCCGACATCGAAATCCAGCGATTGACGTCGGTGGCGGTATAGGCGTCGCCGCGTGCGCGCAGGTACTGGCAGACGACGTAGTTGCCGCCGGCTGTGGGCGGCGGGGCGCCATCGAAGCGCTCGGAAAACTCGGCATCCGAGCGATAGGTCGTCATGGCCAGCTGGCGCGCCAGCGATATCCCTTCCTGCGGTTTGCCGTTGTCGCGGCCGAATTGCAGCAGGCGGCGCTGCAGGCCGCGGAAAGCGGTCGCCATCGGATGGGCGCGGTGCGCTGCCGAAATGATACAGAGGCGCTCGACATCGTCCGGATAAAGTTCCGCGAAGGCCAGGCCGATCATGGCGCCGTAAGACGCGCCGATGAAGGAATAGATTTTCCGGACACCCAACTGGTCGAGCAGCAGCCGGACGAGGCGCGCCTGGTCGTGCGTGGTGATGGTGTAGACTCGGCTGGCCGGTAGACGTGGCGCGAATTCGATCGACAGGACGCGGAAGCGGTTGAGGTCCAGCGCCTCGCCGGGCCCCGCGACGCCTTCCCACCAGCCTGGAGCGGTATCGGTGGTGTCTTCCTTGGCGAACAGCACGCGGCCGGCTGAGATGCCGCCGGCGGCCACGACCATGGGCGCGTTCGCTGGACCATAGACACGTGCAACCACGTCCTTCTGTTCCAGCATTTCACCGCTTTGCAGGCGGAAATCTTCGGGAATGACGGCGACGATGTCGGTGCCGACGAGGTCAGGCTTCGCAAACTCGAAATTTATGGCGTTCATGGTGTGTCCGGTCGCAAGATACTGTCATCGAGACCAGACGGGAAAACACGCCCGCGTCTGCGGACCTGACTTCCTCATCTATCAGGGAAATGAGCCCTGTAGGAGTTGGCACCATACTGAATTTGTCAGCGGTTGCCCCAGCGTCGTCGGGCCTGTCCCTCGGCTGGTCTCGATGAGTAACCACAATATGCCCGATATCTTGCCACGACGTCAAGGGAAGGCGGAACCGTTAAGTGTCGCACGGCTTTCTTTTACAAAGTCTCTGGTGTTTTGACTTTGCGGTGACCAGATAACGGTAACTGCTGCCGAGAGGATTACAGATGACGGCTTTGTTCAAGCGCACGGGGCTGCGCAACCTGGCGCTCGCCAACCGGATTGTCATTTCACCGATGTGCCAGTACTCGGCCCATAATGGTGAAGCCACCGACTGGCATATGATTCATCTCGGTCATCTTGCCTTGTCGGGTGCGGGGCTGATGATTATCGAAGCCACGGCCGTCGAGCCCGACGGCCGCATTACGCCAAGCGATCTTGGCCTGTGGGACGATGCCACCGCAAACGCGCTGAAGCCGGTGCTCGCCGCAGTCCGCCGTCATTCGGGGATAGGCATCGCCATCCAGCTGGCCCACGCCGGACGCAAAGCGTCGTGTGACGTGCCCTGGGCCGGCGGCCATCAGATCGCACCTGGAGTCCCTGGCGGCTGGCAGACCTGGGGACCATCGGACCAGCCGTACCAGGACGGCGAACATCCGCCCGTTGCGCTCGACAGGGCAGGGCTCGACCGCGTGCGTGACGCCTTTGTGGCGGCGGCGCAGCGCGCGGACCGGCTAGGGATCGACGCCATCGAACTGCACGCCGCGCATGGCTACCTGCTGCATCAGTTCTTGTCGCCGCTGTCGAACACGCGCGACGACGACTACGGCGGATCGCTGGAAAACCGCATGCGCTTTCCGCTGGAAGTGTTCGACGCCATTCGTGCCGTCTTTCCGGTAGAGAAGCCGATCGGCGTACGGGTGTCAGCCACCGACTGGGTCGAGGGCGGCTGGGATATCGAGCAAACGCTTGTTTTCGCTGAAGCGTTGAAGGCGCGCGATGTCGACTGGATCGACGTTTCGTCGGGCGGCCTGTCGCCCGACCAAAAGATCAGTTCCGTGCCTGGCTATCAGGTTCCGTTCGCCGAGGCCGTGAAGGCCAAAGGGCTGAGGACCTTCGCCGTCGGCCTGATCACCAAGCCGCAGCACGCCGAGGATATTGTCGCAACCGGCAAGGCCGATTTCGTCGCCCTGGCGCGCGCCATCCTCTACGATCCCCGCTGGCCCTGGAAGGCAGCGGTGGAACTGGGCGCCGAGATCGACGGCCCGCCGCAATACTGGCGCGCAAAACCGCACGGCGTCGACAAGCTGTTCAGGGCATCGAGGCCTATGGAATTGCTCAACGAGGAAGAACAGCCCCTGGTTGGTGAGGAACGCTGACCTTACGCGACCGGCGGCAGCTTCCACGGCGCGCGATAGGTCGGCGTAATCAACGCATTGGCCTTGGCATCGTCGCCGAAGCGCTGCGTGGCCGGGTCCCACATGATCTTGCCGCCGGTTCGGTAGGCGATATTGCCCATATGGCAAACGATGGCGGTATTGGCCGCGTCCTCGATGGTGCAGTTGGGCGTCAGCGACCGGTCCTTGATGCAGGCGATCAGGTTGGCGGCGTGTTTTTCGAGGCCATTGTCGGAGGTCTTCACGGGCTCGATGGCTTCCAGTTTGAGCGCGCCGGTCTTGTCGGCCTTTTCCGGGATAACCATCCACTGGCCGCGATCGACGACCAGGGTGCCGTTTTCGCCGATGAAGGAGACGCCGTGCTCGCGGCCGTAATAGCCGTTGCCGATCGCCAGGCTGTGTTCCCATTGCAGCGAGAAGTCGCCATAGTCATAGAGCGCCGACTGGGTGTCGGGCGTCTCGGCGGCCGAGTCCGGATAGGCGTACTTGCCGCCCAGGGACATGACCGATTTCGGCGCGCCGGCCTTCATGCCCAGTACCGCCATGTCCATCAGGTGCACGCCCCAGTCGGTCATGGTGCCGCCGGCATAGTCCCAGAACCAGCGGAAGGTGTAGTGGAAGCGGTTGGGATTGAAGACATGGTCAGGTGCCGGGCCCAACCACATATAGTAGTCGACGCCCGCCGGCACCGGGCCATCCGGTTGCGGATTGACGATCGGCGCCCACGGCAGATAGGCCCAGACCTTGACCATGCGCACACGACCCAGCTTGCCCGAGTGGACGTAGGCGATGGCGTCGGCCCAGTGCTGGTTCGAACGCTGCCACTGGCCGACCTGGACGACGGCCTTGTGCCGCTGCTTGGCGGCGACCATGGCCTTGCACTCGGCGATCGAGTTCCCGAGCGGCTTTTCGACGTACATCGCCTTGCCGGCCGAGCAGGCATCCACCGTCATCAGGCAGTGCCAGTGATCGGGCGTGGCGATGATGACGGCGTCGATATCCTTGTCATCGAGCACGCGGCGGTAATCTCGGACGATCGTGGGCGCTTTGCCGGTCAGGGTTTGCAGTTCGGTGCCGCGATCGGCCAGCACCTTGTCGTCGATATCGCACAGCGTGGTGACATTGACGCCAGGCACCTTCATGTGGGCCTTCATATTGGCCCACCCCATGCCCTTGGCGCCGATCAGCGCGATATTGACCTGGTCGCTGGGGGCGGCCTTTTTTGCCTTGATCTTGGTCGCGGCATGGGCGGAGACGGCGGCGAGGGTGGATGCGCCCGTAGCGGCGCCGATGAAGCTGCGGCGATTGTAACCTGGCATATTTGCCCCCTGAGGCATGTGTTTTCTTGTAATCGATACCAAGCCGCGCCGTTTGTAAAGCGGAATTGCCACGGTAAACGCGCAAAGAAAAAAGCCCCACCGGAGCAGGGCTTCTTTTACCGTTATCAACGCTCGTTTTTACGCAGAGCGCAGGCGGCCGACGAAGTCGAAAACTTCCGCCTGAAGGTCCTCGGAGCGGCGCTCCAGGTCGTTGGACAGGCTGAGCAGGGATTGGGCGGCCGAACCCGTGGCGGATGCTGCTTGGGTGAGTCCCGAAATGTGGCCGGTCACTTCCATGGTGCCGGTAGCGGCCAGGCTGGTGTTGTTGGCGATTTCATTGGTCGCCATGCCCTGTTGTTCGACCGAGGCGGCGATGCCGGCGGTCAACTGGCCGATATTTTCGATTGTCTTGACGATGGTGTCGATCGACCCGACCGTCTCCGAGGTTGCAGACTGGATTTCCGAGATCTTTGAGCGGATGTCGTCGGTGGCGCGGGCGGTCTGCTGGGCCAACTGCTTGACTTCCGAGGCGACGACCGCGAAGCCCTTGCCGGCGTCGCCGGCGCGAGCCGATTCGATGGTGGCGTTGAGCGCCAGCAGGTTGGTCTGGGCGGCGATCGCCTGGATCAGGTTGATGACGTCACCGATCTGGTTGGCGGCGGTATTAAGCGTCTGGATGGCGACCTCGGTCTTCTGAGCCTCGACGACGGCCAACTGGGCGATTTCCGAAGTGCGCGACACCTGGTTGTTGATTTCGCCGACGCTGGCCGACAGTTCTTCGGTGGCGGCGGCCACGTTCGAGACATTGTTGGCGGCGTCGACCGCGGCGTGGTTGACCGACTCCGTGCGTGCCGAGGCGTCGTTGGCGCTTTGCGACAGGGTGCGAGCCTGGTCGGCGACCGTCCGTGACGAAGTGGCGAAGCGGTTGGCCAATTCACCCATGCTCTGTTCAAATTCGCCGGCGATGCGCAGGCGCTCCTCGCGCATGTTAACGGCAATGCGCTCTTCTTCCTCGCGCTGGTGGGCCTTAAGCGTTTCAGCCTCCAGCGCTTGGTCGCGCAGGGTGCGGATCGAACGCCACAACGACGAGATCTCGTCCTTTCCGCGCGTTTCCGGGATAGCCGTGTCGTAGGCGCCTTCAGCGATGCGCACGACGCTGTCGCTAACGTGCTGAAGCGGGCGCGAAATCTGCCTGAAGGCGACCCACAGCGACGCGCCCAGCATAGCCAGGATGCCGGTGACGGCGATCAGCAGGAATTGCCAGATGCGCTTTTCCTTATAGGCGACCAGCTTTGCTTCCGTGGTTTCCAGGTCGGTGTGGATGTGCGTCACCATTGCGTCGATATTTTCCTGGAAGGCCTTGCGGTTCGACCGGTTGGCTTCGTTATTGCCCTGGACATTGGCGGCTTCGGGCGAGACGTCACGGCCCAGGCGCGCCAGTTCGCGGCGGAAGCCGACGAATTCGTCAGCCTTGGCCTTGACCCCATCGAATTCAGGGAGTTGTCCCGGCCTCAACGCTGGTTGCCATTCGGCCAACAGCTTCTGGATCTTGTCGAGGTTCTTATCGACGCCGTCGGCGTATTTCTTGGCTTCGTCAGTATCCTTGGACATGTAGACGCCGCGCGATTCCATGAC
>CAMLPZ010000191.1 GCA_946482045.1 uncultured Asticcacaulis sp. | reverse complement strand
CGCGGCGCCGCCATGAAGCGCTTTGGCGCGATCCTGGACCGCGCGGCGCAGGACGGCCAGGTGTTCAGCATTGTCGTTCTCGACCTCGACCATTTCAAGATGATCAACGACCATTTCGGCCATGACGGCGGCGACCAGGTCCTGGTGCATTTTTCGAGCTGCATGCGCGACGTGCTGCGCGATCGCGACGTCACCGGACGGGTCGGCGGTGAGGAGTTTCTGTTCGTGATGCCGGGCGCTTCGATGGATCAGGCTGCTGCTGCGGTCGAACGCCTGCGGGCGCACCTTCGCGACCAGAGGCTAAGGGTCGGTGACATTACCATGCGCTACACCTTCTCGGCCGGCATCGCCGAATGGGCGCCGGGCAAGACACTCCAGGGGCTCTATAAGGATGCCGACCAGGCGCTGTACGCTGCCAAGTCCGCCGGACGAGACCAGGCCCGCAACGCGGTGTGAACAGTTCAAATAGTTCCCTTGTATTCCTTTCGTTCTCGTTCTAAACGGGGCGAATGAGTGACGTAGTGATTCCTGACGACGCCGGCGGCCAGGTCGTCGATGAGCCTATGAGCGAAGCGCTGTCGCGCCGCTATCTGGCCTATGCCCTTTCCACCATCATGCACCGGGCGCTGCCGGATGTGCGCGACGGCATGAAGCCGGTCCATCGCCGCATCATGTACGCCATGGGCGACATGCGCCTGACGCCCGAAGCGGCGGCGCGCAAGTGCGCCAAGGTCGTCGGTGAAGTCATGGGTACCTACCATCCGCACGGCGACCAGGCGATTTACGATGCTCTGGTACGCATGGCCCAGGACTTTGCGCAACGCTACCAATTGGTCGACGGCCAGGGCAATTTCGGCAATATCGACGGCGATAACCCCGCCGCCATGCGTTACACTGAATGCCGCCTGACACCGGCCGCCATGCTGCTGCTGGAAGGCATCAACGAGAACGCTGTCGATTTCCGCCCGACTTATGACGATCAGGACGAAGAGCCGGTCATCCTGCCGGCGGGCTTCCCCAACCTTCTGGCCAACGGGTCGATGGGCATCGCCGTCGGCATGGCGACCTCGATCCCGCCGCACAATGTCGCCGAACTGATCGATGCTTGCCGCAAGCTGCTGACCGCGCCGGAAACGACCACGGCCGAGCTGATGGAATTCATCCCAGGCCCGGACTTTCCGACCGGGGGGATCTGCGTCGAAAGCCGTGCTTCGATCCAGGAATCCTATGAGACCGGCCGTGGGTCGATCCGCACACGCGCCCGCTATGAGGTCGAGGAGCTGGGGCGCGGCAACTGGCGCATCGTCGTGCGCGAAATCCCGTACCAGGTCCAGAAGTCACGCCTGATCGAGCAACTGGCCGATCTGATCGAGAACAAGAAGGCGCCGCTGCTGGGCGATGTCCGCGATGAGTCGGACGAAGAGGTGCGCCTCGTTCTGGAGCCGAAGACGCGCAATATCGAGCCGGAAGTGCTGATGGAGAGCCTGTTCAAGGTCTCCGATCTCGAAACGCGGTTTGGTGTCAATATCAACGTGCTCGACGGCACCGGCACGCCGCGTGTCATGGGCCTGAAAGCCTGCCTGGTCGCCTTCCTCGACCACCGCCGTGTGGTCTTGCAGCGCACGTCGCAATGGCGGCTGGAAAAGATCGAGAAGCGCCTGCACCTCCTCGACGGTTTGATGATCGCCTTCCTCAACCTGGATGAGGTGATCCGCATCATCCGAGAGGAGGACAAGCCGCGCGACGTGTTGATGGCGCGGTTCAAACTGACCGAAATGCAGGCCGACTACATCCTTGACACCCGCCTGCGCCAACTGGCGCGGCTCGAGGAAATGACGATCCAGGACGAGCACAAGAAGCTGTCCGAAGAACGCGACGAACTGAACAAGCTGCTGGGCAGCGAGAAACTGCAATGGAAGCGCATCGACCAGCAACTGGTCGACGTGCGCAAGAAGCTTTTGTCAGCCCGCCGCACGACCTTCGCCGAGGCGCCGGCCAATATTGAGGTCGCGGCGATCGAGAGCTACCTGCCCAAGGAGCCGATTACCGTCATCCTGTCGAAGCGCGGCTGGATCCGCGCCGCCAAGGGCGCTGTGGCCGATCCGTCGGAACTGAAGTTCAAGGAAGGCGACGAACTGGCCTGGCTGGTGCCGGCCATGACGACCGACAAGCTGTTGATCATGACCTCGGACGGCCGCTTCCTGACGCTGGCCTGCGACAAGCTGCCGTCGGCGCGTGGCCACGGCGAGCCGCTGCGCCTGATGGTCGACTTCGAGGATGGCGCCAAGATCGTTGACGTCTTTGTCGCCCAGACCGGCAAGAAGCGCGTCATGGTCTCCAAGAACGGCTACGGCTTCGTGATGAACGAGGAAGACGGCGTCGCCAACAAGCGCGCCGGCAAGCAGGTGCTGAACGTCGAAGGCACTGAAGCCCTGGCGGCTCTGCCTGTTATCGGCGACAGCCTGATGGTGCTGGGCGAGAACAACAAGCTCTTGATCTTCCCGGTTTCGGAGTTGCCGGAAATGGCGCGCGGCAAGGGCGTCAAGCTGCAGGCCTATAAGGATGGCGGCGTGCGCGATATCGCCGTGTTCGATTCCAGCGCTGTACCGCAATGGTATGACGGTGCGGGCAAGGCGCGCGATTTCAAGGACTTCAAGGATTACCAGGGCAAGCGTGCGCAGGCCGGGAAAATGGCGCCGCGCGGATTGCGCAAACTGCGGGTGTAATCGATGGAGCCTTCCGCTCCGTCGCAGGGTTGGCGAGGGGAGCGGGGATGCGGGTGGACTGGCAAAGGTTTAAGGTCGTATCGGCGCTGGGCGCCGGGCAATTGGTTGCGTTCGGTACCTCGCTCTATTTGCTGACCGCCCTGTCAAAACCAATTGTTGCCGATACCGGCTGGAATTACGCCTGGGTCGTCGGCGGCTATTCGATCGGCACCCTGGTCTCGGCGACTGTTTCGTCGTCGGCGGGACGTTATGTCGGAGCCGGGCAGGGGCGTCTGGTCCTCAGTCTAAGCGCCTTGCTGTTCGCCGCCGGACTGGCACTGATCGCCATTTCGCCAAATCTGGTTATGTATGTCGCCGCGTGGGGTGTCATGGGCCTGGCCATGGGCAGCGGTCTTTATGACGCCGCCTTCGGCACGGCCGGACGCCTGTTCGGTTCGACCGGACGCTCGGCCATCATCCAGATTGCCCTTTGGGGCGGGTTCGCCAGCACGGCCTTCTGGCCGCTCAGCCATTTTCTGGAACTCCAGTTCGGCTGGCGAACGACCTGTCTGATCTTCGCCGGCATTCACCTGGCCGTTTGCCTGCCGCTCTATCTGTTCGCCGTGCCCGAGCCTGCCGATTCTGCATCCGTCACCCGCCGTCCGCAGGCCACTGTCCATGTGAAAGGGATCGAGGCGCGGATCTACATGGCGCTGGCGGTCGTGGTGACGCTCGAGATGGCGCTGGTTGCTGTCATGGCCGTGCATATGCACGCCGTTCTGACCGGGCGGGGTTTCAGTATGACCGAAGCCGTGACCCTGAGCGCCATGGTCGGGCCGTCGCAGGTCTGCGCGCGCGTGCTGGAGCTGACGCTTGGCCGGCGTTGGCCGCCTTACGTCTCCATGCTGGCGGGTATTGCCGCGCTGACGGTGGGGATAGTGCTTATAGCAGGCGTGTCGAGCCTGAGCATTCCCGCCCTTGTGCTTTACGGGGCGGGGGTCGGTGTCGTTTCGATAACTTCAGGCACGGTGCCGCTGGCCATTTTCGGTCCTGAGCGTTATCCGCCGCTCATGGGCCGCATCCGTCGCCTGGGCTCGGTCGTCCAGGCGGCGGCGCCCTTCACGGCAGCCGGTCTATTGGCGCAGTCCGGCGTGATGACGCTTCTGCTTGTGCTTATCGGCATGGCCTTGGCATCCGTAAGCGTCGGTCTTTACCTCGCCCGCCAGAGCCATGCCTTTTTGCAGACTAAGCTCTAGAATCCGCCCGGAGGTCCGCCCGGGAACCCGCCGCGTCCGCCACCCGGACCGCCCTGGCGATCGCGCCAGTTACCGCCGTCCTGATTGTTGCGTCCAGCGCGCACAGCACCGAAGGTGTAGCGCAGGCTGGCCATAACGCTGACGCCTGGATCGAGGGTTTCGCTGTAGCCGCGGACCGTGCTGGTTTCGGTGTACCGTCGGCTGACATCGCCGATACGGAGACCCGAGGCATTAATGCTCAGCACTGCCTTGTTGGGGATGAAGGAGTACTGATAGGACAGGTTCAGGCGCGTGAAGGGCGTTGAATAGCTTTCGGTATCGGTGCGTTTTCCCATGTGGAAGAGGACAATCTGGTAGTTGTTTTTGTCGTTCTGGCGGTATTGGAACCGTGTCCGCACCATGGAGCTTGGCCCCTTGCGTTCTACTGGCAGGCCAGTGGCCAGGTCGGTATAGTTCGTAACCGAATAGTTGTAATTGGCATTCACATTCAGCCCGAACTTGCGATCGGCCGAATTGAGGTCGAGATTGCCATTGACGCCTGCGCGTTTGCGCGTGCCGGCATTTTGCGTCGTGGTCAGCAGCACATTCGGCTGGCCGGGCAGGAATGTGCTGACCTGATTGATCGTGTCCTCGGTCGAGTCGTAGAAGAGTTGACCGTTGAAGTTCATGCCCTTGTTGGAGCGGTTATAGCTCACCTCGAACTTGTCGGTCATTTCCGGCTTGAGGTCGGCATTACCCGAACGCGCATAAAGACCGTCCTCGCTGAAGATGATCAACGGGTTCAATTGCCGCGCCTGCGGACGCTGCATTTTCTGGCTGTAGACAAACTTCAGCTTGTCCTGCTCACTCACATCGTAGGTCAAAAACAGGCTGGGGCTGAAGTTGACGCTGTCACGTGTGATAGACGTCGCTGGGGTTGTCGAAGTCGGGTTCGAGAATAGAAGCTCCTGATGCAGGTTCTCGATACGGAGGCCGGCCTGGTAGCCGAACTTGCCGCTCTTGCGCTCAAAGGTGGCATATGCGGCGGTCAGCCACTCATCGGAATCGAATTGGCTGATCGACGATGTGCGCGGCGCCTCGGGCGGCGTCACCGGTGTGGTCAGGGTCAGAGATTGGTAGGTATACTGGTCGCTGACCGTATGTTCGATATTCCAGCCGAGTTGCAGCTGGCGGCTTTCGGTCTCGCTTTCGAGCAGAGGGTGCGTCCAGTCACCGCTGAAGGTATCGACGAAGTCCTTGGACTTGCTGGCCTGGGCCGAATAGGTGTCGGCCTGTGCGGGCAGGCGATTGATATTGTGGATCAAAGTCTGACTGCTGTTCAGGCTCTGGCTGTGAACCCACTGCATCTTGAAGGCTTCGGCGCTGCCAGGTTCGCCGCGCCGATCGTAGCTGAGCCCCATGCTCATGTTTTCCTGGTTGCGCGTGGAGTCGCGAAGGGACGGACGGTCACTGGTGAGGATTCCCGCACTGTCGAAGCTTTGCGTCTCCTGGGTGCTTTCACTGCGGTTATTGCTCTTGCGATAGTCGAGCTGCGCTTCCAGCGTGTCGAAGTCCGACAGGTTGTAGTTGACGCCGATATTACCGTTCACGCCGTCGCTATAGGTCTTGGAGACTGTCTGGGTCAGGTCGCGGCGGATGACTGCGCCAGTCGTCGGGTCCAGGCGTTCCCGGTCGTTGATCGAGCGGTTCTTGCGGCTGCCACCACCCCATCCGCCGCCGGACATGTTCCGGTTGACGTTGACATTGGCGTTGACGGTCAGCTTGTCGCCGAAGGTCTTGCCTGTGCGGAAGCCGACCATGCCGCGGCCTTGATCACCAACGGTGACGTTGTAGGACGTTTGCGGCCGAAGGCTGCGGCCGCGTTTCATAACGATGTTGATGATGCCGCCAGCGCTGTCCGAACCGAAGGCGGCCGACGGGTTGGTCATGACCTCGACAGAGTCGATATCGTCGCCCGACATGCTTTGCAGACTGAAGGCGCGGTTATCGCCCTGCATCTGCGCCGACTTCTTGCCATTGACATAGACCTGGACATTGTTGTTGCCGCGTAAGGAGACGCTGCCGTCCTGGTCGACTGTAACCGCCGGGACGTTGTTCAGCACGTCGGCGGCGGTGCCGGTCGCCGACTGCGGGTCCTGCTTGACGTCGTAGACGTCGCGATCGACCTTGTTCTGGACGGCGGGCTTTTGCGCCGTGATCGTCACGGCGCCCTGCTGATCGCCGGCCTGAGCTTCACCTTGGGCCGTGCCTTGGGCGGGCGTTTGGGCAGCCGGGGCTTCCGTTGTCTGGGGCTGGGCCGCTGGCTGCGCGGGCGTCGTCTGAACCGGCGGCGGTGTCTGCGTTTGCGCAGGCTGTGTGGACGTCTGCGCCAAAACGGCTTGGGCAAAAAGGGCGACGCCGAGCGTGGCGGCGCTGGCGCCTAAGCGCAGGGTCCGGCGTGTGGGAAAGGAACGACGGGCGGAACGCTGGAGCATGAATGATAACCTTGATACGAAATGTGGCGTGTTATGGAAGTGTAACGCACACACCTGCATCATCCGTCTGACGACAGAGCAAAATAAATAATATTTCATCGTTGAAATATAAGGGCTTTGTCCGCCGTCTCGTTATGCGGAGCAAACCGCCTTAGTCGGAACCGAACGGATTGATTTCCTGCCAGCCGAAGTCGGTCAGGGCTTCCAGCGGCTGGTAGCGCGCCTTGTAATCCATCTTCGGGCTGTCCTTCACCCAGTAGCCCAGATAGACGTAGTCGTAACCAGCGCGGTTGGCCTGGTCGATATGGTCGAGGATGATGAAGCGTCCCAGTGACCGGCCGCTGAGCTCAGGGTCGTAGAAGCTGTAGACCAGAGACAGGCCGTCATTCAGCGCGTCGACCAGCACGCAGGCGACCAGCCGGCCATCCAGCCGGTATTCGATCAGGTGGGTGCGGACCAGGGTGTCCTCGATCATGGCGACCAGATCGGGCCACGTCATGTCGATCATGCCACCGTCGGGATGACGTGTCTGGAGGTACTTTTGCAGCAGTTCGAACTGTTCGCGGCTGGCCTCTGCCTCGACGAAAGCCTTGGTCAGGTCCTTATTCGCCTTGAGCACGCGCTTGTCGGAACGGGACGGCACATAACGCTTGACCGGAATGCGCACCGACTGGCAGGCGCGGCAGTTCTGGCAGGCAGGGCGGTAGGCGATGTTCTGGGAGCGGCGGAACCCGATGGCGGACAGCTGGTCGTTGACGCCGATGGCCTCCAGCGGCGGCAGGTGCACGAATACCTTGCGCTCCTCCTGTCCCGCCAGATAGGGGCAGGGACCGGGGATGGTCAGGTAATATCTGAGCTTGCGCCCTGGAAAATGCTCACTCATTGAAACGCCGCGACCTGCATGAAACCGGACTCGCCCCTTGTCATAAGTGTGCTTGCAATCTACGCGCCGTCAAGGGGCTGCAACCGCGTGATCAGCTACATATTTGGATTCTGCGGCAAAACCGGGGCTTCGCGAAGCAGGACGATGGCGATACGCCGGTTGCCGGCCAGCGACGGGTCGTCCGGATAGAGCGGTTCCTTGGCGGCCTTGCCGGACACCTGGGCGATGCGATCCTGGTCGACGCCGGCGGCCTGGAGCACGGCGCGTGAGGCGTCGGCGCGGTCGGCCGACAGGCGCCAATCGCGCGGGTTCTGCGTACCCGTCCCTGCGGTGCCCGACGTGTGGCCGGTGATCGAGACGCGGTTGGGCAGGTTGTTGACGACCTTGGCAACCGCGCGCAGCAGCACCTTGGCGCGATCATTGGGCTCGGCTGAGTTCGAATTGAACATGGAGCGGCCTTCCTGGTCGATCAACTGGATGCGCAGACCCTCGGGTGTCTGGTCGACCAGGATATTCTTCGACAGTTCGGCCAGTTCGGGCATGTCCTGCAAGGCCTGACGCAGCGATTCGGCCGCGCTCTGGAAATTCTGCTGTTCCTGCTTCTGGGCGTCGGTCTCGGAATCGGCGGCGGCCCCCTTGGCGGCGGATTCGGTGGTCTTGCCGTCGCGGTCCTGGGTTTCGGGCGGCTTGGGCGCCATCTGCTCGATGAAGGACATTGTGCCTTCGTTCTTGTTGCCGTCCTCGCCCAAGGCATTGCCGCCGAGAATCCCGCCGGAACCCGAGGTCGACTGCGATACGTTGGCCGGGGCGAAATAGTCCGCCACGCCGCGCTTCTGTTCTGGAGAAGTCGTGTTGATCAGCCACATCAGCAGGAAGAAGGCCATCATGGCGGTCACGAAGT
>CAMLPZ010000190.1 GCA_946482045.1 uncultured Asticcacaulis sp. | reverse complement strand
ACCCTAGCCCTCTCCCCGCAAGCGGGGAGAGGGAACTTGGTCTCTACTCCAAACGGTCTGTCCGCCACAAATCTGGAAACAGCTTGATCCAGAGCCCCGTCACGAACAGCGATCCGACCCCGCCAAACAGGGCCGCCGTTACCGGCCCCAGAATCCGGGTCATCACGCCGGTCTCAAACTCGCCCAGTTCGTTCGACGCCCCGATGAACAGGTAGGACACGCTGGCGACCCGGCCGCGCATATGGTCGGGCGTGACGATCTGGATCAATGTCCCACGCACATAGACGCTGATCATGTCCGCGGCGCCCAGCACGATAATGGCGAAGATCGAAATCCAGACATTGGTCGACAGGCCAAAGACAACGGTCGCCAGGCCGAAGATCGCCACACCGGCGAACATCCACGGTCCCGCGTTGCGCCGCAAGGGTTTGAGCGACAGGTACAATGACATCCCAAGAGCGCCAATTGCCGGCGCGGCGCGAAAGATCCCGAAGGCGATCTCCGGCGGCAGCAGCCTGTCGGGATGGATGATGTCGCGCGCAAAAACCGGCATCAGGGCAGTCGCCCCGCCCAGCAGCACGGCGAACAGATCGAGCGAGATTGCCCCCAGCACGATCTTCTTGTCCCAGACATATTTCATGCCTTCGCGCAGCATCTGGGTCTTGGAACCCGACGGCGCGTCGGGCGCGGTCGGCGCCTTGATGGTGAAGATCATGACCGCCGACACCAGGGTCAGCAGAGCACAAAAGGCATAGGCGAACTTGGGTGAAAAGCCGACCAGCACGCCGCCCAGCGCCGGGCCGACGATCAGACCGGTCTGGAACGCCATGGAATTGACGGCGATCGCCTTGGGCAGGATGTGTTTAGGTACCAGCATGGGACCGATGGCCGAACTGGCCGGCGCGCTGAACGCGCGGAAGGCGCCCAGCACCGCCGATAGCGCGAATAGCCCCCAGAAGGGGGGATGCGGAAGGAAGGCATAGGCCAGAAACGCCAGCGACAGCAGGAGTTGCCCGACCATGACGCAGGCGACGATCATCTTGCGGTCATAGCGGTCGGCGACGATCCCCGCTGGCAGGGTACAGGCAAATAGCGTAATGAACTGAGCCAGACCGATCAGTCCGACATAGAGCGCCGATTCAGCAATGCCGTTGGTCCGCCGCGCCACTTCATAAACCTGCCAGGCGATGGCCGCCCCTTGCGCCGAAGTCCCCAGAACACCGCACAGCCGGGTAAGCCAGAAAGCGCGGAAGTCCGGAATCTGTAACGGATGGCGGTTGTCTTCAACGGGCGGCGGCAAGCCCGCGCCGGTATCGGTGGTATTGAGCGGAGTGGTCACGGTACGCCCTGATTTGAAGATTTGGCTTTTCCCGGTATGCGAAGGGTCTTACAGGAAGCGCTATGTCGCACAAAGTCCAAATGCTCGATCCCGTCGCCCTGACACAGGAATTGATTGCGCGTCCGTCGGTGACGCCCGCCGATGCCGGCGCGATGGATGTCGTCGAGCGCCACCTCAAGACCCTGGGCTTTGCCTGCACGCGACTGAAATTCGGCGAAATCGAAAATCTGTACGCCCGGCGCGGAACGGTGTCGCCCAATCTCTGTTTTGCCGGCCATACGGATGTCGTGCCGGGCGGGGTCCGTTCGCTGTGGCGCTATGATCCGTTCGGCGCCGAAATTCACGATGGTGCACTCATCGGCCGTGGAGCGGTCGACATGAAGGGCGCGATTGCCGCCTGGATCGCCGCTGTTTCGCGCGTTGATGTACCGGGTTCACTGTCCTTCCTGATCACCGGCGACGAGGAAGGGGTAGCGACGGACGGTACGGTCAAGGTCGTCGAGTGGCTGAAGACACAGGGCGAGGTCATCGACCACTGCATCGTCGGCGAGCCGTCGTCGGCGGCGCAATTGGGCGACATGATCAAGGTCGGCCGGCGCGGATCGATCAACGCCACCTTTACCGTAACCGGCAAACAGGGGCACGTTGCCTATCCACAGCGCGCGCTCAATCCCCTGCCCGTGCTGGTCGATCTGCTTAGTGCCCTGAAAGGCCGTGTGCTGGACGCTGGCTATGAGTCGTTCCAGCCCTCGAACCTGGAAATCACCACGATCGACACGAATAACACCGCGACCAATGTCATCCCGCAGTCAGCGACGGCACGGGTCAATATCCGCTTCAATCCGGCCCATTCGGGGGCGGAGCTGCGGCAGTGGTTCGAAACGGTGGCGGCTGAGCACGCGACACGATCGGGCGCCAAGATCGACGTCGCCTGCGCCATTTCCGGCGAGGCCTTCCTGACGCAGCCAGGACCGTTTATCGACCTGATCGCCGATGTCATCAAGGACAAGCTGGGGCTTGAAACGGATCGCTCGACGACGGGCGGTACTTCGGACGCGCGCTTTATCCGCGACCTCTGCCCCGTCGTGGAGTTCGGCCTAGTCGGCCAGACCATGCACCAGATCAACGAGTGTGTACCGGTGGCCGAGCTAGAGGCCCTGACCGATGTCTATACGGCCTTGATCGAAGCGTACGCCTCGAAATTTGGCTCTGCATCATAAGTTACATGCGTCAGAAACAGCCCTTCGGGCGGGGCGACCTGACCGCAGGCTGTGCGGTCTTTTGCCGCGAGAGCTTTGGCGACATCCCCGACTTCCCAGCGGCCGATGCCAGCTTCGGCCAAGGTGCCGGTCATCGATCGGACCTGACGATGCAGAAAGGAGCGCGCGGCGAAAACCAGATGGATTTCGTCACCGATCCGCTTGACGCGGGCGATGTCGAGCGTCTTAACCGGTGACTTCGCCTGGCATTCGATATGGCGGAAAGTCGTAAAGTCATGGGTGCCGATAAGGCATTTGGCGGCTTCCGCCATCGCTTCGGCATCGAGCGGCTTCTTGACGTGCCAGACGCGGCCTTGGTCGATGGCCGGCGGCGCACGGCGGTTAAGGATGCGATAGAGGTAGATCCGCCCGGTCGCCGAAAAGCGCGCCGAGAAGTCCGGATCGCATTCTTCGGCCTCCAGGATAGCGATGGGCTCAGGCGTCAGATAGGCATTGATCGCATCGCGCACTGTGCCGGGCTTAAACGGCTTGTCGAGATCGAAAGTCACGACCTGGCCCGTGGCGTGGACCCCCGTGTCGGTCCGCCCCGCCGCCGTCAGGCGCAGTGACTGGCCGCTGAAGGCGAGGATGGCGCGTTCGATCGATCCCTGCACGGTCGGCAAATCACCCTGAGCCTGGAAGCCCTTGTAGGGCCGGCCATCATATTCGACGAGGAGCTTATAACGGGGCATGGCTTAGCTCCCTCTCCCTGCTTGCGGGGAGAGGAGAAAAGATGGAGCCCTCATAGCAACTGATCCCCCGGCGCTATTCCCGCACCATTGAGAAACTCCACTGCATCCTGCGCCGCCTTGCCTTCGCGCTGGACACGCAGAAGCTG
Organism: uncultured Asticcacaulis sp.; assembly: GCA_946482045.1. The sequence goes on along the minus strand of CAMLPZ010000190.1, from coordinate 4,811 downwards.
GATGATGCGATCGCCAGTCGCGACTTTCAGGCCACCGAGCAATACGGTTCCCGGCACCTCCCCGCTCTTTTCATCGATAAGGCGCGACATCAGGACCTTCAGCCGCACCTCGCCCTTGGGTGAATTGATCATCGTCCAGGCGCCAGGGAATGGCGACAAACCGCGAATGTGTAAATCGAGATCGCGTGCCGGGCGGTTCCAGTCGATACGCGCCTCTTCCGGCGTGATCTTCCTGGCATAGGTCGGCTCACCCACCTGTGGCTGTTCCTGGGCCCCACCACGCTCGATCGCCGCCAGGGCCACCGGCAGCAGGGATGCCCCCAGATTAGCCAGCTTGTCGTGCAACGTGCCCGCTGTATCGTCCGCAGTAATTTCAACGCGTCCCGACAGGATGATCGGGCCTTCATCGAGCCCTTCCGACATGCGCATGACTTCGACGCCGGTAAAGCTGTCGCCAGCCATGATGGCGCGCTGGATGGGGGCGGCGCCACGCCAGCGCGGCAGCAGCGAGGCATGCAGGTTGAAGCAGCCAAGGCGCGGATGATCGAGCACGGCAGCCTTCAGGATCTGACCGTAGGCGACGACGATGCAGGCGTCGATATCGAGCGCCTGGAAGTCGGCGATGGCGGCTGGGTCCTTCATCGATTTCGGCGTGCGAACCTCAAGACCCAGACCTTCGGCAAAGGCGTGAACGGGCGACGGGCTCAGCACCTGGCCGCGGCCTTTCGGCGCCGGTGGCTGGCTGTAGACGCAAACGACCTCGTGACCGGCCGCGACCAGTTCGGCCAGGGCCTTCACGGCGAATTCGGGAGTGCCCATAAAGGCCAAGCGCATAAGATTAGACCCTCGCAACGGATGTCGCGAGGGTCTAATCCGTATTGGTCAGGACGGCAAGACTTAGAGCCATGGCCGGTTCAGATGAAGCGGCCATGGCTCTAAGTCTTGTTTCATCGCATTTCCTGGCGGCGAACCGGCGGCCACTTCGCCGGGAAATGCTCTATGCCGCCTTTTTAAGCTTTTTCACCTTCGTGACGGCGCGGTCGCGCTTCAGTTTGGACAGGTGGTCGATGAACAGCACGCCTTCGAGATGGTCCATCTCATGCTGGATGCAGACGGCGAACAGGCCGTCGGCCTCTTCTTCGACAGCATTGCCATTGTAGTCGAGGTATTTCAGACGGACGCGCGCCGGGCGCTGCACCTCGTCATAGACTTCCGGAACGCTCAGGCAGCCTTCTTCGTAGGGCGCCAGTTCCTCGGACTTCCAGACGATTTCCGGATTGACGAAGTAGCGCGGCTTCTTGATGCCTTCCGCTTCCGGATCGTCTTCGGGTTTTTCCTGCAGGTCCATGACGATGACGCGGATCGGTTCACCGATCTGCACGGCCGCCAGGCCAATGCCCGGCGCGTCGTACATGGTTTCCAGCATGTCATCCATCAGCCGGCGCAGATCGTCGGTGACAACGTCAACGGGCTTTGAGACCTGCTTGAGCACAGGGTGGGGTACAGTCAGAATTTCACGAATAGCCATGGCGCTTATCTAATCGCAGACCGTTAAAAAATCAAGATTAGCGGTTTCGACCGTAATCAAACGGTCTCGTTCTCAGCCGCCGCGTCGGTATTGAGGCTCAACAGCTTGGTCGCCGTCCGGGGTTGGGTGTCGACGGGCTTCTGCTCCGGGATCGACTTGCCTTCATGATCGACCTGAAGGTCTTCGAAGCGCCGCGCCTGGGTCAGGACCTTGGTTTCGAGCGAGCCAACAAAGGCATTGTACTTGTCGACGACCCGGCCCAGCGCATCGCCCATGGTTGAGACGTGGCCGCCCATGACCGATAGGCGGGCATAGAGTTCGCGGCCCAGCTCGGCGATCTGGTTGGCGTTCTTCATCTGGTCTTCGACGCGCCAGCCATAGACCACCGCCTTGCACAGGGCGAACAGGGTCGTCGGCGTGACGATGATGACCTTTTTGTCCATCGCCTCGTTCATCAACGCCGGATAGCGGTCGAGCGCCGCGGCCAGGAAGCCGTCGCCCGGAATGAACAGGGCCACGAAATCCGGCGAGGTCTGGTCCTTAAACTGGTCCCAGTAGACCTTGCTCGACAGATCGCGGACGTGGCCGCGCAAGGCGTTGACGTGACGTTGCTGCGCGGCCTCACGCGCTTCGTCGGTCACCGCCTCCATCGATTCCAGGAAAGCGGTCAGGTTGACCTTGGAGTCGATGACAAAGATGCCGTTCGACTTGTCGCCGGGCATGCGCACAACCACGTCCGGACGGCGCCGGCCTTCATCGGTGTCAAGATTGTGCTGTTCGATGAAGTCAAAGCGCGTCAGGCCGGCAGCCTGGAGCACGTTACGCAGCGTCTCTTCACCCCACCGCCCCTGCACGCCCGCCCCCCGACGCAGAGCATTGGCCAGTTTCTGCGTCACGTCGCGCGTTTCATTGGAAGCCGCCAGAAGCTGAGTGATCTGCTCAGTCATGCCGCCCTTGTCGATAGCGCGTGCCTCTTCCATCGCTTTTACCTGGGCTTCGAAGCGCGTCAGGGTCTCCGACACAGGTTGCAAGCTCTTATCCATGCGCTCCAGCGCCAGCCGCTCACGCGCCGTGAACGATTCCTCGGCGCGCTTCAGCAGCGAATCCGCCGACTTCTGCATGGCTTCGTGAGAGACCAACTGAAACTGCTCGCTCATGGTCGTGCGCGCGTCTTCGAGATTGCGGGTCCGTTCACGCAGACGTTCGAGTTCGCCCGAACCGGTAATCAGCTTGTCATTCAATTCGTCGTTGCGGGCACGCAGGCGCTTGTTTTCAAAAAACATGACGACGCTTAAGGCCGCGAAGACCAGCGCCACAAGGATCAGGACAAGGCTTTCAATGTTCATGCAATGTTCTATAAGCGGATTCTTGGCTGGCGGCGAGTCGAAAAAAGCGCGTTCTGAAAAGTGTGAGCGGTTTTCAGATCGAACGCGCGTCAAGGAAAATGCTCCACTTGCCAGTATAGAGGCGGCATGACAGGCTGAAGCTACACAACAGGACCGGGCAATGGATCTCAATACGTTTATCAGACGCGTATTCACGGCCAAGACGCCGTGGACCTATCTCTATCTTGCCTGCATTCCGTTCGTGAACTGGGGCTTCGACAAGATCCAGACCATACCACTGCCGACAGGGGGCGATTGGCATCCGCTGACGGTCGTGACCGGCCTGACCCTGGTGGTGCGAGACTTCGCCCAACGTGAGGTTGGCCATTATATCTTCATCTTCCTCGGCATCGGCTTGGTCCTGTCCTATATGACGTCGGACCCGACGGTCGCCTTTGCCTCGACCTGCGCCTTCCTGATCAGCGAATTGATCGACTGGGCACTGTTCACCTTCCTGAAAATCCCGCTGTCGCGCCGTGTTTTCATCTCCACCGCCATCAGCGCGCCGATCGATGCGGCCGTCTTCCTGGCGATCGCCAGCCAGTCGATCCCCGGCATCTTTAATCCGTGGTCGTTCGCCGCAGCTATTCTTAGCCGCTTCGTCGCCTGCCTGATCATCTTCGTGCTGATGCGCCAGCGGGAGAAGCAGGAAGCGAAGGCGGCATGATCACTGTCTATATCGATGCCGACGCCTGTCCGGTAAAGGACGAGGCCTACAAGGTCGCGGCGCGCTACAAGCTGCAAACTATCGTCGTGTCGAACAGCTTTATCCAGCTCCCGAAGTCCGAGCTGATCTCGCGCATGATCGTCGATGCCGGTCCGGACGTCGCCGATGACTGGATCGTTGAACAGGTCACGGCCGGCGATGTCGTGGTGACCAACGACATTCCGCTGGCCGGGCGTGTGCTCGAAAAGAAGGGCCATGCGCTGGCGCCCAATGGCCGCGCCTTTACGCCGGATTCGATCGGCGCCGCCCTGGCACAACGCTCGATCATGGAACATATTCGCTCGACGGGCGAAATTACCGGCGGCCCACCACCATTTGCCAACGCCGACCGCTCGAAGTTCCTGCAAATGCTGGATCAGATTATCGTCCGGCAGATAAGGGTGGGGAAGTAGAAAATCCCCTCTCCCTGCTTGCGGGGAGAGGGTTAGGGTAAGGGGCAAAATGTAGAATCTACGGGCGCCGGCGTTAGGAGCCTGTGGGAAGAGCCCCTCATCCGGTCGCAAGCGACCACCCAACGCTGGCGAAAGCTATACTTTCGCTGACGCTATACCCCGCAAGCAGGGAGAAGGAATTTAACGACGACTTCTAAACGCATGCGCAATAGTCCCATCATCGAGCCAATCCAAGTCGCCGCCGACCGGCACGCCGCGCGCCAGGTGCGAAATGGTCACGCTGTTGTCGTGGTATTTCAGGCGATCGGCGATGTAGTGCGCCGTTGTCTGGCCTTCGACGGTGGCCGGCAATGCCATGACGATTTCAGTGATCCCGCCGGCCTTGATGCGATCGATCAGCCCTTCCATGCGCAGGTCTTCCGGCCGCACGCCGTCGAGCGCCGACAGCAGTCCGCCTAGCACGTGATAGCGGCCGGAAAAGGCGCCGACGCGCTCCATCGCCCAAAGCGCGCTATCTTCTTCGACGACGCAGATCATGGCGCGGTCACGCGCCGAATCCGAGCAGACGGCGCATGGGTCCTGCGTCGACAACGATCCGCAGACACGGCAGGTCGTCACCTTGTCGGCGGCGTCCTGCATGGCAGCGGTCAGCGGCAGAAGGAGCTGTTCGCGGCGCTTCAGCAGCGCCAGCGCCGCGCGCCGGGCCGAGCGCTGGCCAAGGCCAGGAAGCTTGGCCAGCAGCGCCATCAGGCGTTCGATTTCAGGTCCGGCTCCGGCCA
>CAMLPZ010000189.1 GCA_946482045.1 uncultured Asticcacaulis sp. | reverse complement strand
GCGCCGGCCGACTTGGCGTCCTCAATGGCATAGACGGTGACATAGGTGCGGCGGGCGCCGTCCTTAAGGCCTATTCGCAGGCCATCGAGATGACCGGCCGCCATGGTCTGACGCGCGGCGCTGGCATTGAGCAGGATGGCCCGGCCGGGGGCAACCGATCGCCATAGACCCTCATTGTAATCGGAGCCCGTCGCTTCGCTGACGGCCAGAAGCGGCAAGGTTCGGACCGCGACCTTGGGCATCGGTCGCCACTTGCCGTCTCGGAATGTCAGGCACTCCGCCCTGGCGCAATCACCCGGCCGAACCTGTGGATTGACTGTTTCACCGTCGGCGTACAGCTGCGCGGTACCCGCGGGAGGTGGGGCGATCGGCTGCAGGGCAGCGTCCTTTGGCTGTGGTGTCAGCATGTCACAGCCGCCCAGGACCAGCGCCGAAACAATCAGACAGATCGCGCGACATCGGGACATGGCGTTTCCTCAAGAAAAAGGCCCGCGGGCGAACCCGCGGGCCTCAATGGATTGCTTATGACGGATTACTCGTCATTGGCGGCGTAGGTGCCGTTGCCCGGGATCGCGCACTGATTGGCGTCCTTGTGGGCCTTGGCCAGGTGGCAAGGACGCGTCGCCGAGATGCTGTTGCGGTCCTTTTCCAGCAGGATGATGTATCCGCGCTTGTTGACGCAGGCGATTTCCGCCAGCACCGCGTTGTCTTCCATTTCGCCGATGTAACGGACTTCCTTAATGTCGCAGCCCTTCTTCGGTTCGGCGACCTTGATCAGCTTGTCGAGCTGAGCCTTCAGCATGTCATCGGTGGTGATAGAGCATTGACGCGTACGCGTCTCGGCGGCGAAGCAGTCAGTGACCGAGGCCTTGTGGGTGCTGCCAGGCTGCGGCACGAAGCCGATCAGGCCCCAGGGTTGTTCCGGACACTTGAACTCGACATAGTCGCGCTTGGTGCTTTCCTGCGTGCCGATGACGTTGAAGTCAGCGACCGTGCAGGTGAAGCCCTCTGCCTTGAGGATGGAGGTGTAGTCGCCGGTGGCGCCGGCAGCCACGTCCTTGGCGTCCGTGAGCTTGCAGCCACCCAGCGCGGCGGCAGCGCTGCATTGGACCATGCGCTCAAAGCTGTTGTCGTCGAGCTTGGCGCGGACGATGAAGCCTGGCTGGTTAGAGCAGCCGAATTCGTAGTAGATGCCGTTGCCTTCGGTGGTGACACCGACGAAACGGGCATCCTTCACCTGACACTTGCTGTCTGCGGCGGCGGCCAGCGGCTTCAGGGAGTCGATGACCTGTTCGCGCGTGCTGAGCGTGCAGGTCGTGGTCGTGCCTTCCTGAGCGATACAGCTTCTGAAGCTGACGGGCGCGTCGGACGCCAGTTGGGGATAATCGATGATCCCGCCGACCTTGCTGCCGCAGCCGACTTCATAGCGGTCGAAGTATGGTGCGCTTGTGCTCGATCCAACCATGCGGACGTCGCTGATTTGACAGCCCGGCAGGTAGGGCTGGACGACCGGGGTCAGCCACTTATAGTGCGGCTTGTTCTCCGGCAGTTCGCAGCCGATATTATTGGCTTCCTTCTGCCGCGCGCGCCATGCAGCCGTGCAGGTGAAGGGGCTGTAGACTTCGGTCGGAGAGGCCGCGATGATGATGAAGCCCGGACCGGTCTTGCACGCGATCTCATAAATGTTAGCCTTGACCTTCGTTTTGTCGGGCTTCTCATAGTCGTGCGGTCCACGCGGATAGGCATTGACCGGCTCACAGGCGATTTTGGCCGCGGCGATCATGGCCGGGGCGTCGGTCATGGCCTTGACCTGCTCAGCAGGGTCGATTTTCAGCTCGGCACCGGAATTGCCGCCCATGGCCTTCTTGAGCTTGGCCTGAGCGTTCGGCCGTTCCTCGTCGGGATTTTGAGCGTATGACGCAGTGGCGCCGAGGCTGGCCGTGGCAGCGATGACGCCCAGGCTCAAACCCAGGATGCGCAGCGTAGCGGCGAATTTTGCGATATTCATGAGGCGACTTTCATAAAGTTGCGCGAAACCTGTAAGGTCCGCCGCGTTCGGGCACGGGCGGCTATTATTATTAAAACATCCATTATCTACAGGATGTGGCAAGCACAAGGCAAGATGTGACGGGTCGGGATTACGCTGGGCGTTGACCCTGCGGCACGGTTGCCGTGCACGTCAATTTAGGGTAGCCCGAAGATAACAGGAACAGGAGCGACCCATGGGCGATATCATCAGCGGGACTGAAGGTGGTATCATGCACCTTCGGCTGAACAGGCCTGCCAAGAAGAACGCCATAACGCGCGCCATGTATGAAGACCTGACGGCTGCGCTGGACCGGGCGAGCACCGACAGCGACATCGGTGCTGTTGTCATCACCGCTGAAGGCCGCGATTTCTGCGCCGGCAATGATATTATGGATTTCGCCCAGGGGATCGGTGATTTCCAGTCGGCTGACCTGGACGAATTGCCCGTGTTCCGCTTCCTGCGTGCTCTGACCTTTTTCGAAAAGCCGCTGATTGCCGGTGTGCAGGGGCAGGCGGTCGGTATCGGCGTCACACTGCTACTGCATTGCGACCTCGCCGCCGCGGCCGACGATGCGCGCTTGAGCCTGCCGTTCCTGAAGCTGGGTCTCGTGCCAGAGGCTGGTTCGACCCTGTTGCTGCCGCAGCGGATAGGCCATGCCCGGGCGTTTGCCTGGATGGCGCTGGGTGAGCCCATGGGGGCGGAGGAAGCGCATCGGCTGGGGCTGGTCAACACCGTAGTCGACGCGAGTGCGTTAGTGCAAACAACAGACGACCTGGCTGCAAAGCTTCAACGGTTGTCGCCAGCGTCGCTCAGGCATACCAAGCGCCTGATGCGTGACCCTGAAGCGCTTTGGCGCGTCGTCAGGGCCGAGGGCGAGATTTTCCGCAAACAGTTGCAAAGTCCGGAAGCGGCGGCTGCGTTCATGGCGTTCCTAAACAGATAGCTTAAAGGTTCCGACACACTTAGCGATCGGATGTGATTTGACGCTGGGGAGGATTGCGCCTATTGGCGCTCCTCTTTTTGAAGGTGCATGGGTATGCCTTTGGACAGCGGCAACGCGCAGGATCTGTATGTGGTGGGCCTGGAGCCGGCCGGTCTGGATGACCAGATACTGGCTTTGACGGACCGTGCCTTCGGACCGGGCCGCTATGTGAAGACCGCCGAGCGTCTTCGCGAAGGCTGCAAACCTCTGCCGAACATGAGTTTTGTGGCGCTCAAGGGCGATCAGGTCGTTGCTTCGGTGCGGCTGTGGTCGATCGTCATCCGGGATGAAGTCGCCGGGCACTCTGAAAACATAGCCTTTCTCGGTCCCATCGTTGTCGACCAAGCCTTTCGCAGCGGCGGCCTGGGCAAGCGCCTGATCCGCCTGTCGCTTGAAGCGGCAAAGGCGGCGGGCCTGCGTGCCGTGCTTTTGGTCGGCGATGCCGACTATTTCGCGCCGCTGGGTTTTGAACGCGCCAGGACCATGACCATGCCGGGGCCGGTCGATCCGCGCCGCGTCCTTATCCACTACACGACGCCGGGCGATATGTTGGTTGGGCAGGTCATGCGCGCCGACGCCGTTTGATCTTGTGCGTGTGAGCGCCTAAGTAGGCGAAATGACTCGTATCGAACTTTCGGGCGCCATGCAGGCGCCCGCGACCCGCGCCGTTTTCGAAGCTCTTGAAGCGAAAGGCGGGAAGGGCTGCGTGCGCTTCGTCGGCGGCTGCGTGCGTAATTCGCTAATGGGTCGACCGATAAGCGATCTTGACCTGTCGACGCAGTTGCTCCCCGATGAGACCGAAGCGGCGCTGGAAGCCGCCGGCATCCGCAGCGTGCCGACGGGTAAGGCCTTCGGCACCATAACGGCCGTGGTCGACGGCGAACCCTATGAAATCACCTCACTGCGCGAAGACGTCGAAACCGATGGCCGCCGGGCGGTGGTCAGCTACACGACGGACTGGACCAAGGATGCCGAGCGGCGTGACTTCTATATCAATGCGCTTTATGCCGATATCGAAGGTACGATCTACGACCCAACCGGGTTCGGCATAGATGACGCACGGGCGGGCAGGGTGCGATTTATCGGCGAGGCCGAACAGCGTATCCGTGAGGACTATCTGCGAATTCTACGCTTCTTCCGCTTCACGGCGGGCTATGCTGATACGATCGACCAGGCGTCGCTTAAGGCCTGCGTGGCCTTGAAAGATGGTATCGATGGCCTGTCGGGTGAACGAATCTGGCAGGAGTTGTGCAAGACGCTGGCGGTCGACAACCCGTTGCCGGCGTTCGAGGCCATGTCGCGCGGCGGGATATTGCTGCACGTCCTGCCCGGTTGGCAGCATACCGCGGGCAAGCTGCCGGAACTATCGGCCATGATTGCAAGCACACAGGACGTCGTCCGCCGCTTCATGGCGCTGCTCGACGGCGGGATCGGGCTTGATCTTGCGCATTTGACACCGTTACGCGAGCGGCTGAAGTTCTCCAATGCGGTCTTCGACCGGCTCTATGCGGCCGGAGTTGCGACGGCGCGGCTGGCCGACGCCGACGAGGGGTTGCTCAAGCGCCTGATCTATAGCCTGGGCCGTGAGGCTGTCGAAGACGCGGTCTGCCTGATCGCAGCGCATCTGGGGCGTTCACCCGACGCTATGCTGGGCCACCTTGGGCATTTGCATGTGCCGGACTTCCCTCTGAAAGGCGCCGACCTGATCGCGCGCGGGCTCAAGCCAGGGCCGGAACTGGGCCAGCGTCTTAAGCAAATCGAAACCGAATGGCTCGATCATGATTTTTCACAAAGCGTGATTGAGGATGCTCTTGACGCGATTGGCAAAAGGCCGATGTAATTCCCGGTAATCCAGCCAGCCAGATGTGCCATGCGTAGTTCGAGTTATATCGCCATTTTGGAGACCGGTGTGCCGCCGGCGGATCTCGACAAGACCTACGGCACCTATGTCGACATGTTCTCGGGCACATTGGCCCGCGAAGGACGCACGTTCCGCGCGTTCCGGGCCCTGAAAGGCGAATTGCCTGAGCCCGACGGCGACCTTAAAGGCGTGGTGATCACCGGTTCCCCGTCGGGCGTTTACGAAAGCGAAGCATGGATCGCCAGCCTGATCGACTGGCTTAGAGCGCTTGATCGCAATGTCCCGGTGGTCGGTATCTGCTTCGGCCACCAGATCATGGCCCAGGCCTGGGGCGGCCATGTGGAAAAATCTCACAAAGGCTGGGGCGTCGGCCTGCATGAGTACGAAATCCAGGCGCACGATGTCTGGAAACAATTGCTGGGTGCGGACGCTGAACATACCGCCATCCGCATTGCCGTCACGCATCAGGACCAGGTCGTGAAGACACCGGACAATGCGATTGTCCTGGCCGGCTCAGAGTTCACGCCCAATGGCGCGCTCTTTTATAAAGATCGCAAGGCCCTGTCGTTTCAGTGCCACCCGGAGTTCTGTGAAGGGTTCGCCAGCGACCTGCTGTTAAGCCGCCGTGGTATCCGTATCGATGCTGCGTTGGTGGATCACGCCGTGGAGACGCTAAAAGGGCAAAACCATCGCTCCGACGTCCTGGGTGCTATTTCCAGATTTCTAGAATCGTAATTACGGCCACTTCACCACGGGCGGCATGGACGACATGATCGACGGCACATAACCGCCGGTCTTCAGGCCGAAGATCGTGCCGCGATCATAGAGCAGGTTGAATTCGACGTAGCGGCCGCGCTGGATTAACTGCGCCTCGCGGTCGTCTTCCGTCCATGGCTGGTTGAAACGCTCGCGCACGATCTCAGGATAGATGTTCAGGAAGGCCTGGCCGACCGCCTGCGTGAAGGCGAAGTCGTTGTCGTGGTCGCCACTGTTCAGGTGATCATAGAAGATGCCGCCGACGCCGCGGGGCTCCTTGCGGTGGGGCAGGTAGAAGTACTCGTCGCACCACGCCTTGAATTTGGCGTAATAGGCGGGATCGAAGCGGTCGCAGGCGTCTTTGAACGCCGCGTGGAACTTCACGGCGTCGGGTGCGTCCTGGTGGCGATCCGCCGCCATCAAGGGCGTCAGGTCGCCGCCGCCGCCAAACCAGCTCTGGGTCGTCGAGATGAAGCGCGTATTCATATGCACGGCCGGCACATGCGGATTGGTCATGTGCGCGATCAGCGAGATACCCGTGGCATGAAAGCGCGGATCCTCGGCGGCACCCGGAACGGTCTTGGCGAAGTCGGGCGAAAACGTGCCGTGGACGGTCGAGATATGGACCCCGACCTTCTCGAACAGCCGCCCCTTCATGATCGACATCTCGCCGCCGCCGCCTTCCGGGCGATCCCAGGGCGTGCGTTCGAAACGCCCGGCACCTTCACCGTAGAGCTCAGCGGGGGCTTCGTCTTCGAGTCGTTCAAACGCGGCGCAAATGGAGTCGCGTAAAGTTCGGAACCAGGCCGCGGCCTGCTGGCGCCTGGTGTCGAGGTCGGGAAGGGCGGTGTCGGTCATGAAGGTGGCTATACTGTGTTACGCCCTCACCGGAAAGCCTGCTGTTTGCCGCAGGGCTTCGCCCAGGGCCATGGCCGCCGCCGTAATCACGTTGATCGAGCGCGCCTGCGCGCTGATGGGGATAAACAGGCGATGGTCGGCCACAGCATGGACCTCGTCCGGCACGCCCGCGCTTTCGCGTCCCATCAGCAGGACGTCTTCGGCCGCGAAGGCGAACTCTGTGTAGGGGGCGGCCGCGCGTGTCGTGAACAGAATCAGTCGGGCGGATGGGGGCAGGGCGGCGCGAAATGCCTCCCAGCCGGAATGGTGCGACACTTTAGCGCACGATCCGTAGTCCATGGCGGCGCGCTTTATCGCCTTGTCGCTCAGCGGAAAGCCACAGGGCTCGATCACGTCCAGTTCGACCTCCAGGGCTGCGCACAAACGGATCGCGGCGCCCAGATTCTGGGGAATATCGGGCTGAAAGAGCGCAAGACGCATGAAAACCACACTTTGAACGAGGATTTTTCCGGGCAGCATTTGAAAGCGCTTTAGCACAGGCGGACGCCGCCGCCGCAATTCGATGCGAAAAATGGCAAAAGGCGGTTTGTATCTATGACGCAATTGTGGTTATAGACGGATTTGCCGCCTTAGGGCGGTGTCCTTTTCCGTTTCCCGGAGCTTTCCGACCTTCACGAGCCAGGTGCTTCTCCAAGCCCGGCCAAGTCCGGACAAGCTTTGCCGCGCCGTTCGTGTGCTGCCGGGGGTGGTGAGGGAGCATTTGAGCTTTTTTAAAATTCGTCTATGTAGCTTCGGCATCCGGAGCGGCAGCGACTCGCGGAATCGGCGCTTCTGAAGACCTTCCTTACCGGAGGCCGTCTTCATGGGGCGTTTTGGTATTGAATGAGGTGGCAAGGTGAGCGAGGCATCGCACAATTCCGTCACGACCGGGGCAGACCCCAGCCGTCGTGACTTTATATATATCGCGGCCGGCGCCGGCGCCGCGGGGGCCGCCGGCATGGCGCTCATCCCGCTGATCGGCCAAATGAACCCGGCCGCCGACACCCTGGCTCTGGCCTCCATTGAGTACGACCTTTCCAAGGTCACCGAAGGCATGCAGGCCGTCGTCAAGTGGCGCGGCAAGCCGTTGTTCGTTCGCCACCGCACGCCGGCCGAAATCAAGGCCGCACAGACCGCCGACGTCAAGGGCATGCGCGATCCGCAGACCGACGCCGAGCGTGTCAAGGAAGGCAAGGAACAGTATCTGGTCGTCATCGGCGTCTGCACCCATCTGGGCTGCGTGCCGAACTTCGGCGGCGGTGAGTTCAATGGCTGGTTCTGCCCGTGCCACGGTTCTGACTACGACACGTCGGGCCGTATCCGCAGCGGCCCCGCGCCCCTGAACCTTGAGGTGCCTCAGTACGAGTTCCTCAGCGATACCAAGATCAAGGTCGGTTAAGGGAGAGCCACATGAGTGACCATCAATCGACCTACCAGCCCAAGACGGGCATCGAAAAGTGGCTGGACTCGCGCCTGCCCATCGTCCGTCTGGCCTATGACAGTTTCATCGACTATCCGACGCCGAAAAACCTGAACTACTGGTGGACCTTCGGCGCCATCCTGTCGCTGTGCCTCGGCATCCAAATCATCACCGGCGTCGTCCTGGCCATGCACTACATTGCCAGCACCGACCACGCCTTCAACTCGATCGAGCGTATCATGCGTGACGTCAACCACGGTTGGCTGATCCGCTACATCCACTCGAACGGCGCATCGATGTTCTTCTTCGCCGTCTACATCCACATG
>CAMLPZ010000188.1 GCA_946482045.1 uncultured Asticcacaulis sp. | reverse complement strand
GGCGACCACCGACGTGGCGAGCAGCAACGCTGCGGCGCCCATGACCTTAAGCAATGAACGCACGCCGTCTCTCCCATGATGTTTCTTGCCATCATGGCGCAAGCGGGGACAGCTGCCAAGTGGTTAGGACTGTACCGGCAGGCCTGCAGCCATCCACGCCTTGATGCCGCCGGCCAGGTGTTCGTGGACGTCGATGCCAGCGGCCTGGGCCTGATGGGCGGCCGTGACCGAGCGCACGCCGCCGGCGCACTGAAGAACCACGCGCTTGCCCGGTTCGGACGGTAGGGCGGCTGGATCGAAGGTCGATAGCGGCAGGTTGACAGCGCCTGCGATGCGGACAGAGTCGAACTCGTGCGGTTCGCGCACGTCGACCAGCAGGATTTCACCCGCTTCGAGCGCGGCGTGGACGGTTTCAGGGCTCAAATCGACGACACCGGCCATATGGACCTCCTGTAGCAAAAATCGGATTCATGCGTTTTCCGGCGGGGAGCGGCCGATGTCAATCGCGATAAGTCATACATTTCTGCTGCTTTCCTTGCTGGATAGCGCTAACACGTCCGTTCAAATGACGCGACCCGAAGCGTCCGGAGACAATTATGCTGAAACTGAAAGGCCTTGTGGCTGCTGCGTCCTTGCTTGCTCTCGCGGGGACGGCTTTTGCGGAAGCGACCGCTTATGACTGGAAAACCATTCCCCTGGGCGGCGGCGGGTTCGTCGATGGTTTCCTTTATCATCCGACAGCGAAGGATATCCTTTATGTCCGCACAGATGTTGGCGGATCGTACCGCTTCGACTACGCCAATAAGCGCTGGATCCCGCTCATGGACGGCTTCGGCAGGGACGACTGGGATTGCTTCGGCACCCTGGCCCTCGCCGTAGATCCGCAGAATGCCGACCGGCTCTATGCGACGTGCGGCCTGTATCTGAATCCGCGCGGACCGAGTGCCGATGTCATCCGCTCCGAGGATCGTGGCACGACCTGGCAGAAAACGGTTCTGCCGTTCAAGCTGGGCGGCAATGCGTTGGGGCGTGGCACGGGCGAGCGGCTGATGGTCGATCCAAAAAATGGCGACCGTATCTTCCTTGGCACCAACCGCGACGGCCTGTGGGTGAGCCTGGACCGCGCCAAATCGTTTCAGAAGGTCGAAGGCTATACCGAGGCCGGCGTGACCTTCGTCCTGTTCGGCGACGGCATCATCTATGCCGGATCGGGCACCAATCTTCAGGAATGGCAGGGCTCAGGCGGCGGCGGTGTCTTCTGGTCGAAGGACGGTGGCAAAACCTTCAGCCTGATCCCGGGTTCGCCCGAGCTGATCCCTTTCCAGGCGGCGGTCGATAAGGACGGCACGCTTTACGTCACCTTCGCCGATGGCCTGGGGCCGCATGGGGTGACCCATGGCGCGGTCTGGAAACTGTCTCCGTCGGGCACATGGACCGATATTTCACCGGCGAAGCCCAGCAAGGAGGTCCGCTTCGGCTATGCGGGGCTGGACCTGCAAGGCGGCACCCTGGTCGTATCGACCTCCAACCGCTACGCCACTTCGGACGACCTCTATGTCAGCCGCGATGGCGGCAAAAGCTGGTCGGGCGTGGGCGCGCAAGCCAAACACGAATACAGCCAATATCCGTGGCTGATCAACTATATGAGCGGTGACGACGAGGACGCCGGCGCGCGCAACCATATGGGCCACTGGCTCGACGCGGTGAAGATCAATCCGCACAATCCGGACGAACTGGTCTACGGCACGGGGTACGGCGTCTGGATGACCAAGGACCTGGGCAAGGCCGGCAGGAATGGCGAGGTCCGCTTCGACTTCACCAATGACAATCTCGAGGAAACGGTGGTGCTGGGCCTCGAAAGCCCGCCGGAAGGCCCGCGCGTCCTGATGGCGGCGGGTGACATCGGCGGCACGGCTTTTGACGATTTTTCGAAGACGCCGTCGCACGGCCTGTTCACGCCGATGAATAAGACCAACCAGTCGGTGGCCTTTGCCGCGTTGAAACCCACGACGATCGTGCGCAGTGTCGATAGCGAAACGACGCGCGGCTACATATCGTTCGATGGCTCCGAAACCTGGCAGCCCTTGCCGTCGGTGCCGAAACCGATCGACACTGCCGACTGGCAAGCCCATCGCGCCGGCAAGATCGTGATCTCGGCCAAGGCGACGTCGCTGGTCTGGGTGCCGGAAAATGAACCGGCCTGGTACTCAAAGGACCTGGGCAAGAGTTGGGCGCTGTCGAAGGGCTGGATGGCACATGAACGCGGCCAGGAAGCGATAGCAGACAAGGTACTGGACGGCGTCTATTACGCTTTTGACAAGAGGGCCGGGACTGTCCTGATCAGCCGGAATCACGGTGAAAGCTTTGCCCCTTACACGACAGACCTGCCGAAGTTCGGCGGTGGGCAGTTGCGGGCGGTGCCGGGTCTGAAGGAGGAGTTGTTCCTGGCGGCCGGCGATGGCGGGCTGTTTCGTATCGTGGACGGCCAGGTTCGCGCCAAGTCTGAAGCCGTCACTGCGGCCTGGCAGGTGACTTTCGGCAAGGCGGCGCCCGGCAAGACCTATCCGACCGTCTTCCTGTGGGGAAAGGTCAGCGGCGAAGAGGGATTGTGGCGCTCGGTCGACGGTGGCGAGGCGTGGACGCGCATCAACACCGACGCCACGCGATTCGGCCAGATGCGTGCGATTGCCGGAGATCCAAGGACGTTCGGTGTACTCTATATTTCGCCGGACGGGCGCGGTACGATGGTGGGACGGCCGAAAAACTAAAGGTGTGGGGCATGGCCCCACACCTTGTCCTAATCAGTATGTGCGCGTCATATTCAGCACAAACGCCGGCCCCAGGTGCACGACCTGCTTGCCGGTGTTCAACTGGACAACGAACATCAGCTTGCCTTTTTCATAGTCGGCATCAGCGATTGCTTCCAGCGTATACATCTTCCACTCTGAAGTCAGGTCGAAACTGGTGTCGGCAACAGCACGATACGGCGCTTCATTGATTTGCAGCCGTCCTGGAACGCGGACGGTACCGCTGTCCGACTTGCCCTTGAGCCAGATCGCGCAGACGAGCTTGTCGCCCTTGGTGATCTTCTGGTTGACCTCGACTTGGGCTGCGCCATCCCATGGATTGCCGTTGCCGGTCGCCTTGATCTCGACAGCCTGACCACCCTGGACCGAAGCGTCCTTGACCTTCTTGTTGGTCTGGCCCGAACCATAGATCTGGTACGATCCGATGTTCGGGTTGCTGACCAGGCGTTTGGTGATATCGTCCTCGGCGTGGGCCGCGAACGGCGCCGCAATGAGCATGGCGGCAGCCGCCATGACACTGATAATTTTCATGTTTCCCTCCAGGCTTTACGCAGAACTTTTTCGTTGGAGGAATGAGGCTACACCCGGTTACGGTTTTTGACCATAGGCGTAGACGCCGATCACCGTCCCGACAAAACCGCCGGCCTTGTTCGTTGACAAATTGGTCACATCGACGTCGCTGGCGACATTTATCCCGTTACCGTAGCTGAAGCTGGCCTTGCCCGCCGCCAGCTTGACCGTGAGCTTGAGGTTCTCGCCGGGCGAGGGGATGGACGCCACCGTCAGGCCATCGCGTGGTTCAGTCTTGCCGGCGCGCCGGGTGACTTCCAGAACCTCTTTTCCACCGCGCTTGGTGACGCCGAAAAAGACGTAATAGTCGTCGTTTTGCAGGGCCAGGATGCCGGCACGGTCACCATCCTTTATCGGGTTGAAATCCACCTTGGTGGAGAACTCGGCATTCATGTGCTGCTGGCGCTGGCCTGTGAAGGCCGGAGCCGATTTGACATCGCCAAACGCTTCGGGCAGCGCTTTCAGCGTCACCGTCTTGCCGTTGCTGCCGCTCGTAAGAAACTCCATCTTCGGTGTCCGCACCTGCAGCCAGGTGAGGGGATTGTAACCGGTGGTCGCGACCGTATTGCGCTGGCCTTTAGCGGCGCCCTTCGGCAGATCCACAACATGCGGAATAGCCTTGCCGTGCTCAAGGATGACGGGCCATTTGGCGTCGCCGTCGGTGACCCACTTGACCGGCAGCAGGAAGGTTTCGCGGCCGGTATTGTAAAGGTCGCCTTCATAGGGCTGGGTCGCCAGGAAGATCGAATACCAGTCGCCCGCTGGCGTCTGCACCAGGTCGGCATGGCCGGCGGAGGTGATGGGCGCGGGGCGGTTCGGATCGAGATCGCGCTGGGTCAGGATCGGGTTGCCGCGCCACGGCTCATACGGCCCCCAGACCGATTTCGAACGCAGGATGACCTGCGAATGGTTGACCGAGGTGCCGCCTTCGGCCGCCATCAGATAGTAGGCGCCATCGACCTTGTAGACGTGCGGGCCTTCGATCCACACCGGCTTCTTGGAGAGGTCGACGCCGCCATTGATGACCTGCTTTTTAGGACCGACAGTGGTGAGCGCCTTCGGGTCGAACTCCTGCATCCAGATGGCGCGGTGGCCGTCATACAAGGTCTCGCCTTCGGGCGCGTCATTCCAGACCATATAGGCCTTGCCGTCGTCGTCCCAGAAGATCGACGGATCGATGCCGCCGAACGGTAGCCAGACGGGATCGGACCACGGGCCCTTGGGGTCCTTGGCGGTGATGACGAACTGGCCCTTGCAGTCGACGCAGGTATTGACGATGTAGAAGGTGCCGTCGTGGTGGCTGATGGCAGGGGCGAACACCCCGCGCGACGTCGCGAGTCCCGAAAAGTCGAGTTGGCCGGGCCGGTCGATGGCATTGCCGATCTGCGTCCAGTTGACGAGGTCGGTCGAATGCCACACCGGAATGCCCGGATAATAGGCGAAGGTCGAATTGACCATGTAATAGTCATTGCCGACGCGCTCGATCGACGGGTCGGGATAATAGCCCGGCAGGATCGGATTCTCGTACGATTTCGACGGATCGAACGCCTTGCCGTCGAGGTGGCTTTGGCTGTCATAGCGGATGTCGCTGAATACCGCCTGCCCCGCAGGGGCGGCAAGTGCGGGGGCGGCCGCGATCAGGGCGGCGAAGGTAAGGACGTATTTCATAATTACCTCGCTGGCGCGGCTTTGAAGGCTGCCGCAAGGGCGTCGTAGATGGGCTTGGGTTTGCCGTCGGCATCGAACGGCGTGGGCCGCAGCGGCAGCTTGTCTGTGCGCGGTGAGAAACCCTGCAGCCAGGAATACTTGTCCGTAATGGTCCAGATCAGGAAGTCCTTGACCTGCTTGTAGCTGAGCGTCGTGTCGAGATATTCGCGCGCGACCTTGGCCGCCATGGCGTCGCGCGTGGCGATATCGGCCGGCAGGTAGCGGTCATTGACGTCGAACTCGGTAACCAGCAGATCATATCCGAGGCTGGTGACGCCATCCAGGAAGGCGCGCCATTCTGCGGCCTGTCCCAATGTCAGATCGTGGTCCGTGCCGATGTGGCCCTGAACGCCCAGGGCATCGACCTGGATCTTGTTGTCGTGGAACCAGCGCATCAGGGTCAGCACGCCCTGGCGGTGTTTTTCGCCACCCTTTTCCCAGCCCATATAGTCATTGTAGACCAGCTGCGTCTTGGGCAGGCGTTCGCGCGCCACTTCAAAGGAAATGCGCAGGGCATCCATGCCCAGGATACGTGAGAACACGTTGCTGCGCACTTCGCCGGTCGCCGGATCGACGGTCTCGTTGACGACGTCCCAGGACACCAGTTGGTCGCCATAGTGATCGGCGACCTTGGCCACATATTCGCGCAGCATTTTTTCGGCGGCGACCTTAGGCTGGGCGCCGAAATCATGGGACTTCAGCCATTGCGGCGTGTATTCGTCACGCGCCCAGAAGATGGTGTGGCCGCGCATGGCGATGTTGTTGGCCTTGGCGAAGTCGTGGATACGGTCGGCGGGGCCGAAATTGTAGTCGGTCGCATTCTTGTTGTGCGTGACGTACATCTTCAGTTCATTTTCTGGAACCATGATATCGCATTCGCGCGCGATCAGTTCCTGAATCTTGGGGTCATTCAGCGCGCCGATACCCACGGCGGTCCCGAATCGGATTCCCTTGGCGCGGGCCAGGGCTCCCAGCGAACCATCGGCAGCGCGGGCCTGGGCAAGTGACGGAGCGGCCATGGCGGCTGCGCCAAGCAGGCTCAAGGCGGCGCGGCGGTTGAAGGCGGAGAGGGGGCGGTGCATAGAGATTTCCCTGTTGCGTTTTTTTCTGTTACCGCTAACACTTGCATCATCGTGGCTTGACGTCAACACACCGGGGATGGACCTTAGGCCAAAATCACGCAAATCTGTTTTACATCCCGGCAAGATCCCGTGCGAGGATCACCGATAATAACCGACAAGGGGAGACACCATGACCAATTCCTTCAATCCGTCGCGCCGCGCCTTTGCCGCTGGCGTCAGCGCTTTCGCATTGGCCATCAGCGCCGCCACGGCCGCTGGCGCCGCCGCCAAAAAGAAGGCCGCCAAGGGCGACACACCGCTTTACAAGGATGCATCCGCGTCGGTTGAGGCCCGCGTTGATGACCTCTTGAAGCGTATGACGCTCGAGGAAAAGGTCGCCCAGATGCTGTGTATCTGGCAGAAGAAAGGCGACATTCAGAACGCCAAGGGCGACTTCGACCCGGCCAAGGCTTCGACGGCATTCCCGAATGGTCTCGGCATGATCGCGCGTCCGTCCGACCGTGTCGGCGTAAATGTGGCGACAGGCGCCGGCGACAATGGCGCCGTGGCCAATCGTGGTCCGGAAGAAACCGCCGTCTATGTCAATGCTGCGCAGAAATGGGCGATCGAGAAGACCCGGCTCGGCATCCCGATGTTCATGCACGAAGAAAGCCTGCATGGCTATGTGGCGCGCGAATCGACCTCCTTCCCGCAGGCGATCGCCTTGGCATCCAGCTTCGATCCGGACATGGCCCAGCGCATTTTCAGTGTCTGTGCCAAGGAGATGCGCGCGCGCGGTACCAATCTGGCGCTGGCGCCGGTCGTCGACGTGGCCCGTGATCCACGTTGGGGCCGTATCGAGGAAACCTATGGTGAAGATCCGCATGTTTGCGGCGTGATGGGCAAGGCGGCCGTGCTGGGCTTTCAGGGCGACAGCCTGCCGCTGGCCAAGGACAAGGTCTTCGCCACGCTCAAGCACATGACCGGCCACGGCGAGCCGCAGAACGGCACCAATGTCGGTCCGGCGCAGGTTTCAGAACGCGTGCTGCGCGAAGATTTCTTCCCGCCGTTCGAAAAGATCGTCAAGGAAACCAAGATCGCGGCAGTCATGCCGTCGTATAATGAAATCGACGGCATCCCGTCGCACGCCAACAAGTGGCTGCTCACCACCATCCTGCGCGGTGAGTGGGGCTTCAAGGGTGTGACGGTCTCCGATTACTTCGCCATCAATGAAATGATCTCGCGTCACAAGCTGGTTGCCGACGTTACCGAGGCCGGCTACCGCGCCCTCAAGGCCGGCGTCGATATCGAGACCCCGGATGGCGCCGCTTATCCCAAGCTGGTCGATCTGGTTAAGGCCGGGCGCGTCAGTGAGGCTGAAATCGACGCCGTTGTGCACCGTATTCTGGAACTAAAGGTCCAGGGCGGCCTGTTCGAAAGCCCCTATGTTGACGCCAAGAAGGCGGCCGGTCTGACAGCAACGCCAGACGCCATCGCGCTCGCCCGTGAAGCGGCGCAGAAGTCGGTCGTTCTGCTCAAGAACAATGGCCTCTTGCCACTCGACGGCAAGAAGGTGGGTAAGGTTCTGGTGCTCGGCGCCCACGCCAAGGACACGCCCATCGGTGGCTACTCCGATATTCCGCGCAAGGTCGTCTCCATCCTCGAAGGCGTCGAGGCCGAGGGCAAGACACAGGGCTTCCCGGTGGCTTATTCTGAAGCCGTGCGCATCACCGAACAGCGGATCTGGGGCCAGGACCAGGTCAACTTCACGCCTGAGGAAGTTAATCGCAAGCTGATCGCCGACGCTGTCGAAGCGGCGAAGTCGGCCGACACCATCATCATGGTGCTGGGCGACAACGAAATGACCTCGCGCGAAGCCTGGGCCGACAACCATCTTGGCGACCGCGACTCGCTGGACCTGATGGGCCAGCAGAACGACCTGGCCAAGGCGATTTTCGACCTGAAGAAGCCGACGGTCGTCTTCCTGCTCAATGGCCGTCCGCTATCGGTCAACCTCCTGGCCGAGCGCGCCGATGCGCTGGTCGAAGGCTGGTACCTCGGCCAGGAAACCGGCGGGGCCGCCGCCGACATCCTGTTCGGCCGCGCCAATCCGGGCGGCAAGCTGCCGGTCACCATCGCGCGCAGCGTTGGCCAGCTGCCGGTCTACTATAACCACAAGCCAACGGCCCGCCGTGG
>CAMLPZ010000187.1 GCA_946482045.1 uncultured Asticcacaulis sp. | reverse complement strand
GGGCGAACGCCTCGCTGCCGATTTCGCCCCCGATGCCAAGTTCGATGCTTTAACAACCGACCGCGAAGTCACCGGCCCGACGGCCTTCCTGACCGTCCAGGAAGGCTGCGACAAGTTCTGCACCTTCTGCGTCGTGCCCTATACGCGCGGCGCCGAATGGTCGCGTCCAGTCGAGTCGATTCTCGACGAAGCCCGCGCCCTGGCGGCCAAAGGCGTGCGCGAAATCACCCTGCTGGGTCAAAACGTCAATGCTTATAACGGTTCGGGCTCGACGCTCGCCAGGCTGATGTACGCTCTGGCCGAAATCCCGGGCCTGGATCGTCTGCGCTACACCACGTCGCACCCCAACGACATGGGCGATGACCTGATCAATGCCCACCGCGACCTGGAAGCCTTGATGCCCTACCTGCACCTGCCGGTGCAGTCAGGCTCGGACAAGATCCTGCGCGCCATGAACCGCAAGCACGGCCGCCAGGCCTATATCGACCTGATCGCCCGCATCAAGGCCGCGCGCCCGGACCTGGCGCTATCCGGCGACTTTATCGTCGGCTTCCCCGGCGAGACCGACAAGGACTTCGAAGACACGCTCGACCTGGTTCGTCAGGTCGGACACGCCTCGGCGTTTTCGTTCAAGTACTCGCCGCGTCCCGGCACGCCGGCGGCCTCAATGCCGAACCAGGTCGAGGCGCATGTGGCCGACGAACGCCTGCAACGTCTCAACGCGCTGATCATCGAACAGCAGCAGGCCTTCAAGGAAAACCTGGTCGGCCAGACCCTGCCGATCCTGTTCGAAAAAAAGGGTCGCTACGGTCGCCAGGCGATCGGACGCTCCCCATATCTGCAATCGGTCTATGTCGAAGACGCGGACCACCTCATGGGCCAGATCGTGCCGGTAAAGATCGTGGCGCTCGGCAACAACTCTCTTCAGGGCGCGCTTGAAACGCCCGTGATCGCTTGATGGCTATAACCAAAGAAGATTTCATCGCCCTGTCCGACGCCTGCGTCCTGGCCATTGTCGGACCCAGCGAACGCTACCTTGCCATGCTTGAAGGCGCCTTCAAGGTGCTGGTCGAAATGCCCGGCGGCGGCCTGATCGTATCGGGCGACCCGCGCGCGCGGCTCAAGGCCAAGTCGGTCATCGTCGCCCTGGCGGAACTGTACGACCAGGGTGTCGATATCACCGAAGTCGATGTCCGCCAACTGATCGAACAGCCGTTGCCAAGCGAAGGCGACACGCAACCATCGCCCCAGAACGACTCGCGTGGCACGGTGGTCATGGGCCGCCGCGGCGCCATTGCGGCCAAGACTGCCGGTCAGTCGGCCTACCTCAAGGAACTGGCTGACAAGGACCTGGTCTTTGCGTTGGGGCCGGCCGGCTCGGGCAAGACCTTTCTGGCCGTCGCGCATGGCGTGTCCCTGCTGCTGAAGGGCCGCGTCGACAAGCTGATCATCACGCGTCCGGCCGTCGAAGCTGGTGAGCGCCTTGGCTTCCTGCCCGGCGACCTGAATGAGAAGATCGATCCCTATCTGACGCCGATCTGGGGTGCGCTTGACGATATCCTGGGCGCCCAGACCCTGGCCAAGAAGCGCGAGACCAAGGAAATCGAGGTCGCGCCGCTGGCCTATATGCGTGGCCGCACCCTGTCCTACGCCTATGTCATCATCGACGAAGCGCAGAATACGACGCGCATGCAGATGAAGATGATCCTGACCCGTCTCGGCGAAGGTTCCAAGATGGTCGTCACCGGCGACCCGTCGCAGATCGACCTGCCCAATCGCAACGATTCTGGCCTGACCCACGCCATGGGCCTGCTGGGTACGCTGAAGGGCGTCGGCGTCGCTGAACTGAGCGCTGAAGATATCGTGCGCCACGAACTGGTCGCGCGCATCGTTCGCGCCTATGATAATGAACACAAGAATGCTTTCGGAGCCGCCGGCTGATGGAGCCGCTTATAGATATCGAGATCGAGGACGACCGCTGGCTGGATACCTTGCCGGAGGTAAGCGAGATCGTTGAAACCGGTATTACCGCCGCGCTCAAGGCCGCGAAATTCACGGAACAGGCCGATATTGTCGTCCTTTTGTGCGATGACGCCGAGATGAAACAGCTCAATGCCGAGTATCGCAACAAGGACAAGGCGACGAATGTCCTGAGCTTTCCCGCGCCCAAGTCGATGCGCGTCAAGGGCGTG
This sequence comes from uncultured Asticcacaulis sp., assembly GCA_946482045.1. Next base: position 6,191 of record CAMLPZ010000187.1, on the reverse strand, counting down.
CTCGAGCATCTGGGCGACATGGCGCTTGGCTATGAAACCTGCGTACGCGAAGCGAAAGAGCAGAACAAGCCGCTGAAAAATCACGTTATGCATCTGGCCGTCCACGGCGCCCTGCACCTATTGGGCTACGATCACATGAACGACGCCGAGGCCGAAACCATGGAAGCGCTCGAACGCGATATTCTGGCGGGACTGGGCGTGCCGGACCCCTACGCCCCAGTGGCTGACAAGCAAGGTCACGCCCATGGCTGATAGCGATCGACAGGCGGGTGGCTTCAACCTGTTGTCTCTGTTTGGCTTTGGCAAGAAGCCTGCCGAGCGGCTGGATGCGTCCGGTGCAGTGGTGGAAGATACGGCGGCGACCAGCGACCTGATCACGCACGCCCGCGAATTCCAGACCCTGACGGTCGCCGACGTCATGACCCCGCGCGTCGACATCATCTCGGTCGACCTGTCCGCGACGCTCGCCGATGTGGTCAGCCTGTGCGTCGAAAGCGAACATTCGCGCCTGCCCATCTACCGTGAAACGCTTGATGATCCGGTCGGCGTCCTGCACATCAAGGACGTTTTGAAGCTGCTAGCGCCCGAGCCCGGCCGGGCGGCGCCGAACTGGGCCGAACCTGTCCTGCACCGCCTGCGCCGCGAAGTCCTGTACGTGCCGTCGTCCATGACGGCCGCCGAGCTGCTGTTGCGCATGAAGGCCCAGCGCACGCACATGGCGCTGGTCATCGACGAGTTCGGCGGCACAGACGGCCTGGTCACCATGGAAGACCTGATCGAAGCCGTCGTGGGCGACATCGACGACGAATACGATGAAGCCTCGGAAGAGGATATTCGCAACCTGCCGGGTGGGCAAATCGAAGCCGACGGCCGCGTCGAACTGAGCGCGCTGGAGGACAGGTTGGGGCTCGATCTGGTGCCGGCGGATGCCGAAGAGGAAATCGACACCCTGGCGGGCCTTGTGACCATGCTGGCGGGACGGGTTCCCCAGCGCGGCGAAGTGGTTCCTTATCCTGAGGCCGGCTACGATATCGAAGTCGTCGACGCCGATGCGCGCCGCATCAAGAAACTGCGCCTGCACAAGCGCACTGCGGCGGCGGAAGATCTTCAGCCTGCGGATGATTGACCGCGCGCGCGCCTGGTTTAAGGATCCTACGGTCGCCCGTCTCATGGGCGAAATTGACCGCCTGCGCCCAAGACCGCGCATCCTGGCCGCCGCCTCGGGCATCCTGATCGCTCTGGCCCAGCCGCCATTCGGCTTCCTGCCAGGCCTTCTGGGTTACGCGCTTCTGTTGTTCGCGCTGGAGCAGGATTTTGGCGTGCGCCCGCGCCGCGATGTCTTCTTTGCCGGCTGGCTGGCTGGGTTTTGCTATTTTCTGGTTAGCTGCTTTTGGGTGGCCGAGGCATTTCTGGTCGATGCCGCCACCTATGGCTGGATGGCGCCCTTTGCCGCAACGCTCCTGCCGTCTGGTATAGGCCTGTTCTGGGGTGTCTTCGCTCTGCTTTACAGGCAGTTTCGCTCCGACGGTGCGCACCGCTATCTGCTGTTCACCGGCCTGTTCTGCCTGTTCGAAGTGCTGCGTGGCACCATCCTGTCCGGGTTTCCTTGGAATCCGGCGGGTTCGACCTGGAAGGCCGGCAGCGCCATGTCGCAGATGGCGGCCTATGTTGGCGTCTATGGCCTGAGTTTTATCACAGTCCTCGTCTTTTCCGCCGTGGCGGTCGTACAGCCGAGAAAGGGTGTCAAAGGCTGGTGGCCGGTCCTGTTCGGCGCTGGTATCTGGGTCACATGCTTTATGGTCGGTGAGTTTCGTCTCATGACGACTGTCGTTCGATCGTCCGATCTGGTGGTGCGGGTGGTGCAACCTGCCGTGAGCCAGCGCGCGAAGTGGACGCGAGGGGCATTCGACGAGATATTCACGGACTACGTCGCGATGACCAAGGCCCCGTCGAAGCCGGGTGGAGGCGTAGTCAAATGGCCTGCGACAACACCTGCGGATCTGGCTGACGCGCCTTTGCAACCCGATGCGCATGCTCCACACGTCATCATCTGGCCTGAAGGCGCATTGCCTTCGACCGCTAATGACCTGTTCGCCTCGGATTCGTGGACGGCGCCGGTTTTGTCCACCATGCTGCGTGAGAACCAGTCGCTGATCATGGGCGTGACACGCCAGGAAGCACAACCTGATAGCCGCTGGCTGTGGCGAAATTCCATGCTGGTGCTGCGTCAATCAGGCGATACAACGATTGTTGAAGGCGCGTACGACAAGTTCAAGCTTGTGCCATTCGGGGAGTTCACACCTGTCGCGCCGCTGCTGAACACGCTTGGGTTTAGCGCCCTGACACACTTCGACGACAGTTTTACGCCCGGCGCGCGTACAAGACCCGTGCAGTTTGCTTCAATACCGCGTTTTCTGCCGCTCATCTGTTACGAGGGTATATTCCCGAGCTTGGATATGACCACCTATACCGGTGATCATGATCCGCGTCGACCGCACTGGATTGTCAACATTTCGAACGACGCATGGTTTGGGCCGACAACAGGCCCCCAACAGCATCTTAATCTCGCCAGTTATCGTGCAATAGAAGAAGGTCTTCCCATGATAAGATCAACTCCAACGGGAATATCCGTGCTGGTTGATCCACTCGGCAGGATAGTTAAAGGATACAGACTCGCAACAGGCGAGCGTGGCTATATGGACTCGATTATTCCCCAAAGAGTACAGCAGACGCCGTATTCAACCATACGTATGCTTGTCTTAATTTTGTTGTATCTTTTCCCCTTATTTGTTTTTACATTTGATACTTTTCTAGGCATGATCAAAAAGGACCGTGACAGGGAGTTTTTTGGTCGTTGAAGGTGAGCGTACCTGCGCAAACGATTTCACAACTGTGTTCTGTTGAATTGCCAGAGCATGCGACGTTGAGTTGCTGGCGCACTAACTAACAATGAAAAAAAAGTAGAGGCAAAGTTGGACGATAATTCAAAGACGGATCGTAGCCCAAACCCTGTAGATTTACATGTTGGTGCGCGCGTCAGGATGAGGCGTAAATTTCTGGGCATGAGTCAGGAAGGCCTTGCTGAGACGATAGACCTTACCTTTCAGCAGGTTCAGAAATACGAGCGTGGCTCCAACCGCATCAGCGCCTCGAAGCTTTATGAAATTGGCCGTGCGCTGAAGGCTCCCGTCGCCTATTTCTTTGAGGGTTATGGCCAGACGGAAGCCGTCGAGGGTTTTTCCGAATCCGAGTCGGAGCAATTCGTCCATGGTTTCCTGATGACCACGGAAGGCATCGAATTGGCGGAAGCTTTTCCCCGGATCAAGTCCGCCAAGCTACGCCGCCGTGTGCTGGAATTGGTTCGCGCCCTTGCGGAAGACGACGACGCCTGATCAGCCGGCCGAGGTTTGAGATGACTCCCGTGCGGCGCGCGGGATTAATTGCCGTGCTGGACGAAAATCGGTTTACCGGCAGGAAATGCGATAAAACGAAAAATTTAGAGATTGCCCCGCTTCATCTGAGGCGGGCAATGCTCTAAGAGCGCCGCATGACTGAGGATAATCCAAAGATTCATGCGCCGCTGCGCTCATTTGGCCGTATCAAGGCCCGGACACTAAAGCCGCGTCAGGCCGGGCTGTTCGAGACGCTTCTACCACGTATCGCCGTGACAGACGACAGCTTGGCCGACATCGTGAAGGCCGATATGTTGTGGCTGGAGATAGGTTTTGGCGGCGGCGAACATCTGGCCGGCCAGGCGGCGCGCAATCCAAATGTCATGCTGATTGGCTGCGAGCCCTTTATCAACGGTGTCGGTTCGGCTTTGCGCCACGTTGAGGAACAGGTGCTCAGCAATGTCCGCATTCTGAGCGATGATGCGCGTCCTCTGCTCGACAAGCTACCCGATGCCAGCCTGGATCGCATATTTATCCTGTTCCCCGATCCGTGGCACAAGGCGCGCCACAACAAACGCCGCCTGATCCAGCCGGAAACCATCGCGGCCTTCGCGCGTCTCCTGAAGGATGGGGGGCGTTTGCGCTTTGCCACGGACTGGGCTGGTTATGCCGACTGGACGCTGGAGCGCTTCCTGGCCAGTCCACATTTTGAGTGGGGGGCGCAAAGCCAGGCCGACTGGAATGTCCCGCCGGTCGATCATCTGACAACGCGCTATGAGACCAAGGGGCTTGGCGACTGCAAGCCGGTGTTTCTCGACTTTGTCCGCCGGCCGCGCTGATCACCATCCGCACCCCTAGTCAAGGCTGCCAAATTAAGACAATGTTAACCATTGGCTTTCGGGGGAGTGCGTAATGGAGCGTCTGCACAAGGTTTCGGCGGGATTTATCTTTGCCTTTATCTGCCTGCATTTCGCCAACCATCTGGTTGGCCTGCAAGGGCAGGGCGCGCACCAGCAGTTCCTGGAAGCGGCGCGCCTGGTTTACCGCCATCCGATCGTTGAGCTGGTCCTCCTGATGGCCTTCGTCATCCAGATCATCACCGGCGTTGCCCTGGCGCGGGAAATCTGGACCAGGAAGAAGGATTTCATCCATCAGCTTCAGGCGGCGTCGGGCGCCTATATGGCCTTTTTCATCCTCGTCCATGTCGGCGGCGTGTTCATGGGGCGGCTGGTGTTCAACCTCGACACCAATTTCGACTTTGCCGCGATTACGCTGACCAAGCCGTGGATCTATTTCTTTCTGCCCTATTACGCCCTGGCGATCATGGCGATTTTCGCCCATATCGGCTGCATTTGCTATGGTATCTTCAAGAAGAGCAATATCCGCCTGGCCTGGGCATGCCTGGTCGTGGCGGTCGGTGTCGGCGTCTATGTCACCTACCTGATCCTGATGATGTATTCGGGCCGGCTCTATCCGGTGACGATCGCCGAGCCTTATGTCGAAGCCTTTGGCGGCGAACCGACCTATTATCTGAGCCCCGAAGAGGGGGCTCCGGCAGCGGAAACCGCTCCGCAACCGGAGGCGGATACGGCAACCTCTCAGAATTGACTTGGCATTTGACGGTGACGCGCCTATATAGGTCTCACATCGTCCGATTGCCGAAAGGCTTCGGCGGCGGCCCGGGAGGGACCGCCGCTTTTTTGTTACCTGAACAGACCTCTACCGTGCGCGCCAAAACCACTGAAGACCGCAAGCTGATCGAAATTTTCGACCCCATCGCCGAAACGCTGGGGCTGAATATCGTACGCGTGCGTCTGATGGGCTCGAACAAGCCGGGTGGGGCGCGCCGTCTGCAGGTCATGGCCGAGCGTAAGCGCGACGGTGATATCAATGTCAACGAATGCGCCCGCCTGTCGCGCGCCATCTCGGCCTATATGGACGAAAGCGACCCGATCTCCGGCGAATACATCCTCGAAGTCTCGTCGCCCGGCATTGACCGGCCGCTGACGCGCCTCGAGGATTTCGAGACCTATGAGGGCTACGAGGCCCGCCTCGAACTCGACCGCCTGGCGGAGGGCCGCAAGCGTTTCCGTGGCGTACTGGCCGGCATCGAGGACGATCACGTCGCCATCAACCTGGAAGACGACGAAGACACGGCGATGATTCCGTTTGCCTGGATCATCGACGCCAAGCTGGTTCTCACCGACGAGTTGATGAAGAAGGGCGCTGAGAAACGGGCTGCCCAGTCGGACGAAGACGAGAACGAAGAAGATTTCAGCGACGACGACTTCGATGACGATTTCGAAGACGATGATGCTGCAAACGACGACGACGAAGAAGAGGACACCCACCGATGAGCTTCACCGGGATTAGCGCCAACCGCCAGGAACTGCTGCAGATCGCAGAGGCCGTCGCGCGCGAGAAGTCGATCGACAAGACCGTGGTCATCGCCTCCATCGAGGAAGCGATACAGAAGGCCGCACGCAACCGCTATGGCGCCGACCACGACATCCGCGTCCATATCGACGCCCGTTCGGGTGAAATGACCATCACTCGGCACGTTACCGTCGTGAACGACGAAGAAGTCGAGAACGAGTACGCCCAGCGTTCGCTGACCGAAGCCCTGCGTAGTGACAAGGAAGCTTTTGTCGGCAAGGAATATGTCGAGACGCTGCCGCCGTTCGAGCTGGGCCGCGTCCAGACCCAGATGGCCCGCCAGGTCGTGACGCACAAGGTGCGCGAAGCCGAGCGCGAGCGCCAGTACGACGAGTTCAAGGACCGCGTCGGCGAAATCGTCAA
>CAMLPZ010000186.1 GCA_946482045.1 uncultured Asticcacaulis sp. | reverse complement strand
CTCTATGCCGTCGTCATTGGTGAGCAGAATACGCATGAGAACCTTCGGTGAACACCGCAGCGTTTTACGACCATTCGCGTGGAGGGATCAAGCGTCCACGAGCATTTATTTGGCCGCCACGTGGTCCCCTCTCCCCGCTTGCGGGGAGAGGGATAGGGTGAGGGGCGACGAGAGATGATACAAGCTCAACCATTGAATTGCCCCTCATCCGGTCGAGCAAGCTCGACCACCTTCTCCCCGTGAAACGGGGAGAAGGATAAATCACCCAATATGCGTCAGGCCGCCCATATAGGGCCGAAGCACTGCCGGCACGGCGATCCGGCCGCCCTCGTCCTGATAGTTTTCCATGATCGCCACCAGGGTCCGGCCGACCGCCAGGCCCGAGCCGTTCAAGGTGTGGACAAAGCGCGTGCCCTTCTCGCCGGCCTTGCGCGTACGGGCGTCCATGCGGCGGGCCTGGAAGTCGCCGCAGTTCGAGCACGACGAAATCTCGCGATAGGTGTTCTGCGACGGCAGCCAAACTTCGAGATCGTAGGTCTTGCGCGCACCAAAGCCCATATCGCCCGTGCACAGCAGCATGGTGCGGAAGGAAAGATCGAGCTTTTTCAGGATCACTTCGGCGCATTCCGTCATGCGCTCGTGCTCCTCGGCCGACTGCTCCGGCGTGGTGATCGAGACCAGCTCGACCTTCTGGAACTGATGCTGGCGGATCATGCCCTTGGTGTCGCGCCCGGCCGATCCCGCCTCGGCACGGAAGCAGTTGGTCAGAGCCGTCAGACGCAGCGGCAGCTCTTCCTCGGCCGTGATCGCTTCACGGACCAGATTGGTCAGCGTCACTTCGGCGGTCGGGATCAGGTAGCGATCGTCCGTCGTCTTGAAGAGGTCTTCCTCGAACTTCGGCAACTGGCCGGTACCGAAGAGGGCGTCACCACGCACCAGAACCGGCGGATTGACCTCCGTGTAGCCGTGCTCGGTTGTCTGCGTGTCGAGCATCCAGTGGCCGATCGCGCGTTCCAGGCGCGCCAGTTGGCCCTTGAGCACCACAAAGCGCGAGCCGGACATCTTGGCCGCGGCTTCGAAGTCCATAAGTCCCAACGCTTCGCCCAGGTCGGCGTGATCCTTGGCGGTAAAGCTCAGGATGTTCGGCGCGCCATGCTTGCGCACCTCGATATTGCCGTGTTCGTCGGCGCCTTGCGGGACATCTTCGAACGGCACATTCGGCAGAGCGGCCAACGCGTCCCGCAGTTCGGCCTCCTTGAGGCGCTCCTGCTCCTGGGCTGTGGCAATCGCGCCTTTCAGCGCCTCGACCTCGGCCATCAGTTCCGAAGCCTTCGCCTCGTCCTTCTGCGCCTTGGCCTTGCCGATTTCGCCCGACAGCTTCTTCAGTTGCGCCTGATTGGTCTCGAAAGCCGTCTTGGCGGCGCGCAGATCCTTGTCGAGAGCGATCAGGGCATCGACATCCGACTGCGCGCTATCCCGGCCACGCGACGACCAGCCGCGCACATAGGCTTCAGGATTTTCGCGCAATGCCTTGATATCGTGCATGGTTCTGCCCTCGATGTGAGAATACACGGCGCATCGACGGAAACGATGAGCCTGAGGCAGAGGGCATAAGCGCCGTCGCGTTACGGGTCAAGGGTGCTGAGCACCCCAACTTGGGCACCCTTGCCCTTGCTAAGCTGCCTTCGGGCGCCGAAACTCGATCACCCGCACGCACAGGATCGAGATTTCGTAAAGCAACCAGATCGGCAGCGACAGCATGACCTGCGAAATCGGATCGGGCGGCGTCACCACGGCAGCGACCACGACAATCGCGAGAATGGCATAGCGGCGCAACTGCCCCAGTTGCTTGGCCGTGACAATGCCAGCCAGGCCCAGAAGCGTAATGATGATCGGCAGTTGGAAACAGCAGCCGAAGGCCAGCATCAGCGTAGTGATCAGTGACAGATAGTCCGACACCTTGAACATGGCCGTGACATTGACGCCAGGCGCTGCGATCTGCTGGCTCAGCGAGAACCACAGCACCATCGGCAGGATCAGGAAGTAGACCAGAGCCATGCCAATGACGAACAGGACGGGGGCGGCGAACAGGAACGGCAAGAAGGCATTGCGTTCTTTGCGGTACAGGCCCGGCGCGACGAAGCGATAGAGCTGGAAGGCTAGGACCGGGAAGCTGACGATCACACCGCCGAACATGGCCATCTTCAGCTTGGTGAAGAAAAACTCCAGCGGAGCCGTAAAGATCAGGGAGACGTCTTTGGAAATCACGACCTCCTTGAGGCCGAGAAGCACGAACATCAGGTCGAACGGATTGCCATGGTGGCCTGAAATCTTCTGCTCTTCCAACATCGCATTGGCGACCTTGAACGGATGCAGCAGAAATTCGTAGATCGGTTCTGCGAAGATGTAGCAACCAATGCAGGCGGCGACAAAGGCGATGACCATGATCATCAGCCGGCCGCGCAACTCGACCAGATGCTCCATCAAAGGCGCGCGCGACGCCTCGATCTCGGCCTGGTCCTGCTCTTCCTTGGTCAGAAGGTTGCGCTTCGACTTGTCTTCGATGACTTGCGGCAGGTCGCTCATGACGCCTTGCTCTTGCGGGTACGTTTAGGGGCGGCGTCGACCGGAGCGGCCGCTGCGGGAGGTTTGCCGGCTATCTTCATCGGCGGCTCGACCGGGCTTTTGGCCGGGGCCTTGCGGGGTTTCTTCGGCGCGGGCTTATCCAGCGAAACGGCGGGCGCATCGTCGGCAACGACCGTTACGGGCACTTCCGGTTCCTGGGTGTTCAAATCGTCAGCGTCGGGCGACGCCACGTCTTCGGAACCGGAATAGAAGTGCGTGGTCGGCGTCAGGCTCTCATTGACGTCGTACTGCACCTTGTCGATCTCAGTGCGGACGTCGTCGAGCACCGGCACACTATTGGTCCGCAGCGCCTCGACCTCCTTGCGCAGGTCGTCGAGCTCGCTCTGACGCGCCATGTCTTCAAACGATGAGCGGAAATCGTCGGCCATGCCGCGCATCTTACCGACGAAGCGGCCGATCTGGCGCAGCAGTTTAGGCAGGTCCTTGGGACCTACCACCAGCAGAGCGATGACAGCAATGACGACAATTTCGCTGCCGCCGATACCGGGCAACATCCGATTCAGGCTTTCTTCAACGGTTTCAACAGGTCAGACCGGATTGTTCACCCGGTCGCGGGATCAAGCCTTGGGCTCTTCGCTCTTGACCGTCTCGGTCTTCTTTTCGGCTTCGGGCTCGTCCTTCAGGCCGTCCTTGAACGCCTTGATGCCTTTGGCGGCGTCGCCCATCAGGCCCGACAGCTTGCCTGTACCGAACAGCAGCAGAACGATGATAAGCACAAAGCCGATGTGCCAGATACTGATTGCACCCATTGGCGGTCTCCTCAAACGGCTCGCCCATTCCTGACATGGCGCGCCTGGTACTTTACAAAACAGGCCGAAGTCATGGCCATTGTGCTCATATAGTCGCAGTTTAAGGCGACTTCAAAGCGCTTTTTACGCAATTTTTCGTCACTGCCGAAGTCGTGACGTCAAAAGTCAATCTTTCTCTTCGAAGAAATCCTGGGCAAATTCAATTTCGTCCATGTCGTCCAGCGAGGCGGCGTCCTCGGCGGTCTGGGGCGCGCTGGGATCGGGCACCATGAAATCGGCCGGAACATTGATGTCCAGAAGGCCTGCTGCACGCATCTCGGCGACGCCCGGCAGGTCGGCCAGGCTCGGCAGCGAGAACTGTTCCAGGAAGGTGTCGGTCGTGCCATAGGCGACGGGACGTCCCGGCGTCTTGCGGCGGCCGCGCAGCTTGATCAGGTTCATTTCGTGCAGGACGTCGAGCGTGCCACGCGACAGGCCGACACCGCGGATCATTTCGATTTCGGCGCGCGTCACCGGCTGATGGTAGGCGATGATGGCCAGGGTCTCCAGGGCCGCCTTCGACAGTTTGCGTGGCTCCTCGCGCTCCTCGACCATCAAAAAGGCCAGGTCGGGCGCGGTGCGGAACTGCCAGCGATCGTTGATGACCTCCAGCGATACCCCTCGCCCGGCATAGCGCGCCTTGAGCCCCGCCAGAGCCTTGCCGATATCGGCGCCTTCCGGCAGACGATAGGCCAGTTCCGCGGCCGACAAAGGCCCCGCGGCGGCAAACAGAAGCGCCTCGATGGCGCGTTCGACATCCTCAGGGCTCACGACGCGCCTCCGATCAGCGGCGGCCGACGGCGCATATAGAGCGTCTCGAATGTCGCCAGTTGCTGGAGCTGAAGCTGGCCTTCCTTGGCCAGTTCCAGCGAAGCCGACAGGGTCGAGGCCATGTACGAGACGCGGCGTGGCGCATGTTCGCCGAGGTTGAAATCCTCAGGCCGGGGCGCGACATCGTCGAGCGCCGTCCAGCCGGTCAGGCGCGGCAGTTGCGCGCGCAGGTTATCGCGCGCGTCTTCCAGCGAATAGGCTTCGATGCGTCGCGTCGGATCATAGTGGCGCTCGGCCTCGCGCCGGCGCTGGGTGACGTAGGCGCTCATAAGATCAAAGACATTGGCGTCGATATTGGCCGACGGAATGATCAGCCGCGCCTCCGGGTCGCCACGCGCGAACACGTCGCGTTTCAATTGCGGCCGAGACGTGAGGGCCTCGACCGCCTTGCGCATGGTCTCGAGCTTCTTCAGACGGAAGGCCAGCGCCAGCGCCATCTCTTCCGGCGCCATCTCGTCGGTCTGTTTGCGCTCGGTCTTGGGCAGCAAGAGGCGCGACTTCAGATAGGCCAGCCACGACGCCATGACGAGATAGTCGGCCGCCAGGGCAAACCGAAGCCGGCGCGCTTCCTGGATAAAGGCCAGGTACTGCTCGGCCAGCTTGGTAATCGAGATCCTGAGCAAGTCCACTTTTTGCGACCGGGCCAGGGCCAGCAGGACGTGCAGCGGGCCTTCGAAGCCGTCGAGATCGAGGACCAGAGCTTCCTCGGGGGCGATGTCTTCGGGCGTGTCCGTCGACGCGGCGCCGGCAAAGTCCAGCTTGCGCTGCTGGACGTCGTGCTCAAGCCCGGAAATGGCCTTTGGCGTCTGGACCACGGTCTTATGCCGTTACCTGGGGGGCTGCCTGGAACTCGGTTGGATCGGCGCGCGCTTCGCCCATGGCGACACGCGCCAGCACGGTGTCGAAACGCGCGCGCGCTTCGGGCACGTTGAGCGGTTCCGGGTGGCGCAGCAGACGCGACAGGGCCGCTTCGGTGCGGCGGCGCGCCGCGCCTTTCAGCTTGGGCGCCTCCTTCATGACCTCAAGCATCTGCTCCATCTGGCCGTTACAGTGCAGAAGCACGTCGCAGCCGGCCTTGAGGCTAGCGTGGGCGCGGGCATTGAGTTCACCGCTGAGCGCCCCCATCGACAGGTCGTCGCACATGATCAGCCCGTCGAAGCCTATACCGTCGCGGATCAGACGGATGCATTTCTTGGAGGTTGTCGCAGGGTGCTTTGGATCGACCGCCGTATAGAGGACGTGCGCCGTCATCGCCAAGGGCATGTCGGCATTGACCTGGAAGGGATAGAAATCGACGGCCAGCAGTTCTTCGAGCGACGTGTCGACCACCGGCAGCGAGGCGTGGCTGTCGGCCCCTGCCCGGCCATGTCCGGGAATGTGCTTGATGACCGGCAGGACGCCACCCGCCAGGAACCCTTCGCAGGCGGCGCGGCCCATGACGGCGACATCCTTCGCCGTCAGCCCGTAGGCGCGGTCGCCGATAATGTCGTGGGCGCCGGGCTGCGGCACATCCAGCACGGGCGCGCAGTCGACATTGATGCCAAGCGCGAAAAGGTCGGCGGCCATCAGGCGCGCGCCCAGCCGCGCCATATCGCGGGCTTCATGAGGATCGTTGCAAACTTCGGCGAAACGCGACGCCGCGGGATAGTCGGGCCAGTGCGGCGGGCGCAGACGGCGGACACGGCCACCTTCCTGGTCGATCAGGATCAGCGCCTCATGCTCGACGCAAGTCTTGAGATCGTCGACCAGCGCCTTGACCTGTTCCGGCGTCTCGACATTACGCCGAAACAGGATGAAACCCAGCGGCTGGGCGTTACGGAAGAATTTGCGCTCCGCCGGTGTGAGTTCCGTACCGCTTAGGCCCAGGATACAAGCGTGCGTCGCCATCTCTTATTACTTTACAATACAATCGCGACCGGCGGCCTTCAGCGCCGAGCAGAAGGATCGGGCCTTTTCGGCCGAGGCAAAGCCGGCGAAAGACGTCCGGTAGAAGGTGCCCTTGGGCGTCTCGACCTTCTCGATGCGCTTCGATGTACCACCGACGAACAGGCCATAGGACGAAGCGACGCTGGCATATTCGCGGTTGGCCGTTTCCTGGCTGTCAAAGGCGCCGATCTGCACCACCGAACCGGCAGCAGCGGGCTTCGGCGCGGCCGGCGCCGGGGCGCTGGCGGGCGTCGCCTGTGGTGTTACAGCCTGGACCGGCGGCTTGAGCTGACCGCTGGTGATGGCGGCATTGTCGGCCTGTGAGGGCAGCGGTCCCTGGATCGGAGCGGCTGGTGGCGGCGCTTCATTGGCGGCCATCGAGGCGGCGTCACGTGCCGGCGCTTCGGCGGACGGCGCGAAGGTGGCGATGCCCGTATCCTGGCCGGCATCGAACTCCTGTTCGCTTAACGGCTTGGCGTCCTCGATACGCTCCTTGGTGTCGCCAACCGGATCACCCACTTCGGGCGCATTGCCGGCGCCCTTGTTCAGGCCCGAATTGTAGAAGATCAGGACGACGATCAAGAGCACGACGAGGAAGATGCCGCTGATGATCAGCGTAATCGGCGCCTGATCGCGCTGGGACGGCCGGCGCGCTTCATAGGACAAGTTATCCTCGGTCGGCGGCGAATAGGTGCCGCGGTCCTTATCGGTCATGACGGTTTCCCTGGGAGTTGACTCGAAATACGAAAAAGCGCCTGATTCCCGCTCAGGCGCCCATACTTTACAGAGTAGCGGGGGATTTTGACACCCCTGTGGCCAAAAAGTTGCGCCCGAGAGGCCTAAGTCTTTTTCCTATCGCATTTTTATTTCTCGTATCGCCGAGTCAGGGATTGCCGCGCCGCGTACAAGATTCCGTCCGACAGCTGACGGTCATTGACGGCGCGGGCCAGCACCATGGCGCCGACCAGGGTCGACAACACGGCAACCGCATTGTGCGGCAGGCTGTTCTCGGGCCGGTCCTTGTCGGTCAGATCGCCCATGGCGTCGAGATAATCGCGCAGGCCATCGCTGAAGACCGCGCGCACCGCCTCGCCCTGACGCGACACATCGGCGGCCAGCGACGGAAACAGGCAGGTATTTTCCGGCGCATCGCGGCTGGCCTGGGACAGGTAGCGCTCTATATATGCGACCAGTTCCGTCGCTGGCTCCTTATCCTTCATGGCCCGGACGCGATCAGCCTGGCGCTTCAGCGAGGCCTCACAGGCATTGGCGGCCAGTTCGTCCTTTGACTTGAAATAGTTGTAGAAACCGCCGTGGGTGAGGCCGACCTCCTGCATCAGCTCGGCGACCTTGACCCCCTCAAAACCCTTGCGTCGAAAGCCTTTCGACGCAGCGTCCAGCAGGTTTTCGCGGTTCTTTTCGACATGGGCGCGCGAGGTTTTCAAGGCAACTCCGTTTGGCGGAAAAGTTACGACAATTGGCATTGATTATACATGATGATTATCATAATTACAAACATGATCATCATCATGTAAAAATCGAGCCCCGCATGGTTTCTAGCGTCCTCGCCCGTCAGCTCAATCGGCACAATATCCACTACGGCTGGGTGATGCTGGCCGTGACCTTCCTGACCATGCTGACGACGGCGTGCGCCATGGGCGCGCCGGGCGTGTTGATGCCGCCGCTGCAAAAGAGCTTCGGCTGGACGGCGGCGGAAATTTCCGGCGCGCTGGCGGTGCGCCTGATTTTGCTTGGCCTGATCGCCCCGTTTGCCGCCGCCATGATGATTCGTTTTGGCCTGAAAAGGGTCGTGGCGCTGGCGCTGGTTCTCATTGTCGCCGGGCTCGGCTTGTCATTGCTGATGACCGAAATCTGGCAGCTCTTTTTGTTCTGGGGGCTGTTCGTCGGCGTTGGAACCGGCATGACCGCCATCGTGCTGGGCGCCACGGTCGCCAACCGCTGGTTCAGCCAGAGACGCGGCCTGGTCATCGGCATCCTGACGGCCTCAAGCGCCACCGGCCAACTGGCCTTCCTGCCCGTCATCGCGCGCTTGTCGGAAGATTATGGCTGGCGGACCGCCCTTCTCCTCGTCTGCGCCCTGCTTGTCATAGCGCTCGTTCTCGTCCTGCTCCTGCTGCGCGACCGGCCGGTCGATGTCGGCCTTGCACCCTATGGCGAGACGCAAGCCCTGGCGCCCGTCAAGACGCCGCCCGCCGCCTTCTCGCCGTTTGGCATGCT
>CAMLPZ010000185.1 GCA_946482045.1 uncultured Asticcacaulis sp. | reverse complement strand
GACGCCTGAACGACCTTGAATTCTTCGTGAAGTTCCAGCTGCTCAGCCAAAGCTTCGCGCAGTTCATCATCATCATCGACGACAAGGAGGGTTTTTTGTTGCACCATGATCCTGTATCTTTGAGTTTCTTATAATTGTTAGCCGCAAATCACCCCGAATGGTCAAGAAATTTACCGCATATAGCGACGGACGGCTAGGTCTAAACCTACATAGTGTTCGGGTGGCCTTGGGAAAAGGGGGGGTGGCCTTGGCGAGCGATAAAAGGGAAGGCGACGGCAAGTCGCCTTTGGGTGAATGGCCGATCCGTTACGTCTTCTATCGGCCGGATAGGGTAGCGCCGCCTGAAACGGCCCTTGAGGTGATCGCCCTGTCACCCGACGACGGGTGGTGTGACGATCCGAGAAGCCAGGATTACAACCGGCACGTTAAATTACCGTACGCGTTCAGCCATGAAAAGCTATGGCGCGATGATCATGTCTACGACCTTATCGTCGTTCTGGGGCATAATGATGACCCGCCCGTTGCCGGCATGGGATCGGCCATTTTCATGCATCTGGCGCGCGACAACTATGCCGGCACTGAGGGCTGCGTTGCAATGGCCAGTGATGATCTGCTGGAGCTTCTAAAAGAAGCCGAGCCAGGCAGTACGGTAGAAATCAAGGAATAAGGGCCTCCGGCGGCCAAGGTCCGAAGGACCTTGGAACCACAAAATCAGCGGGAGCCAAATATCGCGGAGCCGACGCGGATCTCCGTCGAGCCAAAGGCAATCGCCGTCTCGAAATCGTCGCTCATACCCATGCTGAGTTGCTTAATGCCGTTGCGGTCGGCGATCTTTTTCAGCAGGGCAAAGTAAGGTCCGCGCGGGCCGTCGACGGGGGGAATGCACATCAGGCCGGATACAGCCAAACCGTAGTCCTTGCGAACAGACGCGATGAAAGCATCGGCGTCCAGAGGCAGGACACCCGCCTTCTGGTCTTCCTCACCGATATTGACCTGGATCAGCAGTTCCGGCGACCGGCCCTGTTTCTGGACCTCGTCGGCGATGGCGCGGGCGATCTTGTCGCGGTCGACTGTCTCGATCACGTCGAAAAAAGCGACCGCATCGGCCGTCTTGTTGCTTTGCAGGGGCCCGATCAGCCGTAATTCCAGGCCCGGCCAATTGTCGCGCTGCCCTTCCCAGCGCTCCATCGCCTCCTGCACCCGGTTTTCGCCGAAGCGCCGCTGTCCGGCCGCCAAAACAGGTTCAATCCGCTCCCAGGGTTGCGTCTTGGAAACGGCCGTCAGGATGACGCTGTCGGCTGCGCGGCCGGAGGCCTTTAAAGCCTGTGCCATTCGGTCTATAATCCGCTGATAGTCTTCGGTATTCGACGATGACATATGCAACCCGCTTCCAATATCTGCTCGACAAGGCGACCGTCATAGCGCAGGCGCGGACGGCTTTGAACCCTATGGGCGCCTCTCTGCCGGTACTTTTCTTTGTAACCGATCCGGCGCGCATCGCCCATCCCGAAGATATCGCCGAGCATCTGCCCCAAGGTTGCGGCATCATTTATCGCCACTTCGGTGAGGCCCACGCCCTGCAAAGGGCGCAACTCCTCAGCCGGATCGCCCGCCTGCGCAACCTGATCCTGCTGATCGGCAATGATGCCGACCTGGCCTTAGAAGTGGACGCTCATGGCGTCCACCTGCCTGAGCGCAATCTCGACAAGGCGCCAGGACTGGCGGCGGAATATCCGGACTTCATTCTGACCGCCGCCTGCCACAACCTGGAAACCCTGCACCGGCCCGAAATCGACGCTCTGGACGCGGTCTTCGCCTCACCCGTCTTCGCCAGCCGAAGCGCCTCGGCGGCAGAAGCCAACACTCTCGGAATAAAAGGCATTCGCGCCTTTGCCGATGCCTCGCCGGTGCCCGTCTACGGCTTGGGCGGGATCAGCTGCGACACGATCCCGCAATTGCGCGACAGCGGCCTTTGGGGCGTCGCGGCGGTCGATGCATTCAGTCTGAAGGATTAGATTAGAACTTACCAGTTCTTAGAATTTAAACGTCGTTTCGAGACGGACGCGCGGCTGCGTCTTGGCATTCTGATTGCGGCCGGTGGCTTCCGGCTTGAAGGCCTCGGTCTTCTCACCGAAACCGACAGTGCCGCCGACGCGTAAGGATGGGGTCAGCTTGTAGAAGGCGCCGGCGTCGACGTCGTTGAAACCCGACGGACGGCTCTCAGCCTGGTTGACATCGAACTTGAGGCCCCATTTGCCCTTGAGGTCGAACTGGAAGATGTTGGACTTCTGTTCGGGCTTGGACAGGGTGGTGGTCTGCTCGCTGATATAGCTGTCGCTGACCTGAACCGGAGCGAGACCGGCGATTTCCGTCTGCTTCTTGCTTTGCGCCAGCGCGCCCTGGCTCATTCCGGCGGAAGCCAGAAGGGCAAGAGTCACAGCGAAGGCGGCAACGGGTTTCATGGGTCTTACTCGAACAGCGTCTGTAGAAACGGCATTACGGTAAGCTGTTGTCGTGGAAAAACGTCCGCCCCGAAGGAGTACCTTACGATATCCTTCAAAGAGAAACAGCCCATCCCGAGCCTAGCTGTCCGTCACATCAAAACTACACACTCTTATTGGCACTTATGTGTCAAAAACCGATTAAGCCGAATTCGCCACCGCGGTCAATTTCTGTCAGCAGCGAAAACCCCTCCAGAGCGGATTCCCCGGACAGATGTGTTTTATTGGTCACGGATTCCTAGCCAAACGGCGTTAATCAAGGTAAACAGGCTGATAATTCAACAAGATCGTCAAAATTGTGTCGCGATTGAAACCGAGCGTACCAGAGGCCGCGAAGTTTGCGAAATCTTGGACTTAAATTTGCCGGACTGTTGGGATTGATGTAAACGAACTCTTGTCACACCCCCTTGCGCGCATGCTATAGAGGGGATTGGATCAAGAGGCGACAACCGGCGATAACCACCAGGTGGCCTATGGGGGCCTTTGCAAGAGCTTGCGGACCCATTGCAACAAAATGTGGCGCAACAACGATGCGGAGTGAATTTTTGATGACGACGAAGCTTAGCCCGGCCCTGGTTCTGGGTGCACTGGCCGCCTGCCTCACCTTAAGCGCCTGCGCCGGCAAGCCTGCTCCGTCCGCGACGACGACGGCGCCTGCGGAAGACAGCAAGTTCCTGGGTCTGTTCGGCGGCAAGAAGTCGTCCGCGCCCTCCTATAACGAACAGGCCGGCATCGGCGTGAACGCCTATCTGTGGCGCGCTTCGCTCGACACCATTTCCTTCATGCCATTGAACTCAGCCGACCCGTGGGGTGGCGTCATCATCTCGGACTGGTACGCCAATCCGCAAAAGCCGGATGAGCGCTTCAAGACGACCATCTACATCCTCGATGCCCGTCTGCGCGCCGACGCGCTGAACGTCTCGGTCTACAAGCAGATCCAGGCGGGTGGCCAGTGGGTCGATGCGCCGGTATCGCAGCAGACCCAGCTCGATATCGAAAACGCCATCTTGACCCGCGCCCGCGAACTGCGCCTGTCGAACACAAACTAAGCGGTTTTGGTAGTAAAACGAAGAAACCCGTCGGATACGATCCGGCGGGTTTTTCTTTGAGCGCGTTCCCACCGTCGAGATTCCGGGTCCAGGGTCCTTCGTTTAAATTGGTGTGGACCAACCAGGCCTTCGCTCTGACGGCTGTCGGAGCGGGTTCACCAGATATCCCCTACCATTTCACTTTTCTGAACATCGCCATCTCGTCGTCACCCGGATGGCCGATGACGATGCTCCAGACCGTATCTTCCGCGCAGGTGTGCCATTCGCTTACACCGGGCTCGATGGAGTAGAAGTCCAGCCATGTACAACTATAATGCCCGTAATTGTCGCCGACTGTCCATTTCAAAGCGATGACCTGACGGTTGCCCGCAAGGTTTTCAAGCTGGCCCGTGCCTCCCGGTTCCAAGACCAGAACTTCAACCGCACCGCTGTCGGTTGTGTTCTCATAGCGCCCGGGCAGTTCATCACGCGGCGGCGCGGCGCAACCCGTCAGCAGACTGAGGAAGGTAGCCGCAGCCGCGAGTCCTGAAATCTTCATGCGCATCTCCCTGTCTCCCTTGGGCCTTGCGACCTATAGTGTCTACTTTTCCGGTGCACCAATTTCGGCGCGCGTGTAAGACACGGTTGCGCCGGTGAGTCCTGACACGACACTGAACAGCTCCGACCCGTAGGTCTTCGACGCCCCGCTCCCGACCCGCACGTCGAACAAAGATACAAAAACCTCACCATCGTTGAAGGGCTCGATCATATTGATGCGCACATCTTCGTTCACGAGGGTGACCGCAGCGTCCTTGTCCCGGACGTCAAGGCGAGACATCTGCATGCCGTGCCGGGCCGTAAAAACCGTCAGTGCAGACACGTATTTTTCGCGATCGAACGCGGGCTTTTTATATAGATAGAAGAGGGCATCCGGCGCGCGGCCTTTATTGTCGATCTTCTCCACGCACGACGTCAGCAGGACCGTCGAGACAATCAGTCCGATAAACGCTTTCCTGCGTATCATCCTGTGCTCACCCTCTGATGCGTTGCGTGGAACCTATCACGCCTTCAACATCCAGCCATACCCGGTGCCCGGAGACAATAGCGCTATCAGGCATAAGCCGCCGGATCACCTCCAGCGGCTTTATTATTTGAGCGCATTCCATCGTCGCGATCCCGGATCCAGGGTCCTTCGGACCCTAGGAGCCTTGCCTAAATCGGCGGCGGGCCGACCAGGATGTCGCGTTTGCCGACATGGTTGGCCGGACCGACCACGCCTTCCTGCTCCATCTTCTCCATAAGTGAGGCGGCGCGGTTATAGCCGATCTGCAGCTTGCGCTGGATGTAGGAGGTCGAGGCCTTGCGGTCGAAGGTAACGAAGTAGACGGCCTTGTCGTAGAGGTCGTCGCCCGAACCACCGCCTTCGCCCATGCCGCCGCCTTCGCCGGAGCCGCTCTCTTCGTCGCCGCCATAGGTGACGTCGTCGAGATAGTTCGGCTGGCCCTGGTCGCGCAGGAACTGGGCGACGGCTTCGACTTCGCCGTCGGAGACGAACGGACCGTGCAGGCGGGTGATACGGCCGCCGCCGGCCATGTAAAGCATGTCGCCCTGGCCCAGCAACTGTTCGGCGCCTTGTTCCCCAAGGATGGTACGGCTATCGATCTTTGAGGTAACCTGGAACGAGATCCGGGTCGGGAAGTTGGCCTTGATGGTGCCGGTGATGACGTCGACCGACGGGCGTTGGGTGGCCATGATCAGGTGGATACCGGCGGCGCGGGCCATCTGGGCCAGGCGCTGGACGGCGCCTTCGATGTCCTTGCCGGCGACCATCATCAGGTCGGCGACTTCGTCGACCACGACGACCAGGTACGGCATGGGCTCGGGCACCATTTCATCGTACTCGTAGACGGGCTGGCCCGTTTCATCGAAGCCGGTCTGGACCTTGCGGATGAAGTTCTTGCCTTCGGCGGCGGTGGCCCGGGCGCGCTCGTTGAACGAGGCGATGTTACGCACGCCGATCTTGGACATGCGGCGATAGCGGTCTTCCATCTCCTTGACGGTCCACTTCAGCGCCACGACAGCCTTTTTCGGGTCGGTGACGACCGGGGCCAGCAGATGCGGAATGCCGTCATAGACGCTGAGTTCCAGCATCTTGGGGTCGATCATGATGAACTTGCACTGTTCCGGATCAAGCCGGTACAGGATCGACAGGATCATGGCGTTGACGCCGACCGACTTACCCGAACCGGTGGTACCGGCGATGAGCAGGTGGGGCATCTTGGCCAGGTCGGTGATGTAGGGTTCGCCGCCGATGGTTTCACCCAGCGCCATGGGCAGGATGTGGGTCGAACGCTCATATTCGTTCGACGCCAGAAGGTCGCGGAAAAAGACGGTTTCGCGCGTCTGGTTCGGCAATTCGATACCGATGGCGTTGCGGCCCTGAACGACTGAGACGCGGCACGACCGGGCGGACATGTTGCGGGCGATGTCGTCGGCCAAAGCCACCACGCGCGCGCCCTTGACGCCGGCGGCGGGCGCCAGTTCGTAGAGGGTGACGACGGGGCCGGGGCGGATCTGATCGATAACGCCGCGGACGCCGAATTCGGCCAGCACGCTTTCCAGCATACGGGCGTTCTGGCGCAAAGAGTCTTCGTCATAGGCCTGGCTACGGGCCTTGGGCTTGGCAAGAATGGTCAGGTCGGGCAGCTTGAAATTGCTCGGGCGCAGGAAGTCGAATTCCGGCTGCTTGGCGGCGGGCGCGGCCGGCGTTTTGGTTTGGGTGACTGGCGGCTGGATCGGCACCATGCCGTCGTCATCAAAGCCGTCGTCGTCGAAGGCCATTTCGGGCTGCGGGGCAGGGCGCGTCGGCGCCACCGTCGGCTGGATGCGCGGCGCGACCTTGGCGGGCGGCAGCTCGGCCACGGTCTCGAAACCGTCATCCTCCTCGTCGGCAACCACCGGCTGGGCTTTGGCCTTCTTGACCTTCGGCGCCGGAGGCTGTTTGGCCTTGGCGGCGACATTGGCGCGCAAGCCCGCGGCCAGTCCACCGGCGACACCGCCGAGGCCCGTGGCCTTAAGGCCACCACCCAGGAACTGGGCGAAGCGAAGATAGGACTGGAGCTTGAGGTTCAGGGTCTGGTTGAAGCCATAGAGCGCTAATGCGGCAAACAGGACGCTGGCAATGATGCCGCCCTCCGGCAGGCGCATGAAGGTGAAGACCGAGGCCAGCAGGTTGTTCATGCCTGAACCCCAGAAGCCGCCAAGGCTTTGGGCGATGATCGGGTCCTTGGAGGTCATGACCGGGCCGAAAGCGGCGCTGAGTGCCAGCAGGAAGAGAATGCCGAACAGGGCGTGCCGGCGGATGGCGCCACGCGTCTGGTCCGGATCGTGGTGGAAGGTGCGCAGCGTGCCGAAATAGACCATCAGGACTGCGCCCGGCCACGCCGCCAGGCCGATGGATTGCCACGACAAGTCGGATATTATGGCGCCAAAGCGGCCAAGCGCATTGCGCACCGGCGCATGACTGACGGCGTTCAGGCTGGAATCGTCCGGATGATAGGTCGCCAGCGCCACAAGGGTCGCCAGACCGCCGAGCGCGACAAAGGCGCCGCGCATTCGTGCCATCAAAGGCGATTGCCAGACGGCGCGCATCCGGCTTTCAAAAATATTCCAAAGGTCGAGAGTCAGGCTGGACATGGCGATCCGGGCAAGCGTGGGAACTGATGTCCAAGTGCCATGCAAAGGGTTAATACCTGTTTACCCTATGGGTCTTTGCGCGGGATTTTTGCAGGAGGCCGGGAAGGACACAAAGCCGCATTGCGCTTTGTGGGTGCGGCTTTATGATATTCGCCATGGAACATTTCGACGTGATTATAGCCGGTGGCGGCATGGCGGGCATGACGCTCGCCCTCGCTCTGAAATCGGGGGGGCTCGACGTCGCGGTTGTCGAGCGCCAGCCTTTTTCCGAACAACTCGATACCGGCTTTGACGGCCGCGCCTCGGCGATCGCCTATGCCTGTTTCCGGCAGTGGAAGGTTTTGGGCGTGGGCGATGCGCTCGAAACGTCGGCCTGTCGCATGGATGAGATCATGGTCACCGACGGCCACCTGCCGGGTCCCGCCAGCCGCAAGCCCTTGCCCTTCTTCCTGAATTTCAAGGCCGAGGAGATTTCCGATCGCACAGGCGATGAGCCGCTCGGTTATATGGTCGAGAACCGGCTGGTGCGGCAGACGCTTTATGACGCCATCCGCGAACGGCACATCAACCTGATCGTTCCGGCCAGCGTCACCGATATGACCGAGACCGGCGGCTTTGCCGAGGTGACGTTGAATACCGGCCAGCGTCTGCGCGCCGGCCTGATTGTCTCCGCCGAAGGCCGCAACAGCAAATTACGCGAGAAGGCCGGCATCAAGCATATTAACTGGGACTACGATCAGAGCGCTGTCGTTGCGACGGTGAAGATGGAGCGGCCGCACAACCACGTCGCCTATGAGCATTTCCTGCCGTCGGGGCCGTTCGCCATACTGCCTT
Organism: uncultured Asticcacaulis sp.; assembly: GCA_946482045.1. Next base: position 391 of record CAMLPZ010000185.1, on the reverse strand, counting down.
TGACGGAAAACCGTGCCTGCATCGTCTGGTCGGAAAGCCATGCGAAGGCGAAAGCATTAATGAATGTGCGCGACAGCCTGTTCCACGACCACCTGATGACCCGGTTTGGCGATTTCCTGGGTAAGGTCGAGCTGGTCGGTCCGAAGTTCATCTATCCGCTGGGCCTGGGGCTGGCCGAAGAGATGTACAAGGGCCGCCTGGCGCTTTTGGGTGATGCTGCGCATGGCATCCATCCAATTGCAGGGCAGGGGCTTAATCTTGGTTTGAAAGATGTTGCGGCCCTGGCCGAAGTGTTGGTCGAGGCGGCGCGCTTGGGTGAAGACCTCGGCTCTGCCTTGGTGCTGGAACGCTACGCCAAATGGCGGCGCTTTGACAACGTCTCGACCTCGGT
>CAMLPZ010000184.1 GCA_946482045.1 uncultured Asticcacaulis sp. | reverse complement strand
GTCCTTTCAAGGAACTGTCCGTGATTTTATGCCTCACTACAAGGGCGCAGTCCAATCTGAGCCAATCTGTGCAATCTGTGGACGAACTATTCCGCCGCCGCCGCACTCTCAGCTGACACCGCAGCGCTTGTCTTCGGGGCGGCCATCAGCCGGATATAGGCGATCAGGTTGCGGCGGTCAGCATCGTCCTTGATGCCGGGATAGCCCATCTTGGTGCCCTTGACCGTCTGTTGCGGCGCCTTGAGGAAGGTGTCCAAAGTCTCATAATCCCACACCACCGCATGCTTGCGCATGGCTTCGGAATAGGGATAGCCCGCGGCTGTCGCGGCCTTGCGGCCAAAGACGCCGAACAGATGCGGGCCGGACATGTTCATGCCGTCGGGCGTGATGGTGTGGCAGGCGCGGCATTTATTGAACTGTTTTTCACCGGCGGCGAGGTCGGCGGTATCGTAGGGCGCCGGAAATGTCTTCAAGATTTCGGCCTTTTCGGCGTCCGTATAGGCGATGGGCGCGGCCAGCTGGATCGCTTCGCCGCCGTCATTGTCGGCGCCACGCGGCCCGCAGGCGGCCAGGACCAGGACCGGCAGAAGACAAGCGATTTTCCAGGATTTCAGCATGATTGGCCCTCGATTTGGATGCGCCACTTCTAAGCTAGCCGCACAGGTTTGACGACGCTTAAATTGCCACAGTCGGTCAGGCGTTAGAATTCCCATGTCTCAAGCAACTTGTCGGCTTTGATCGTCTCGTCTTCAGTGAGGAAACCGCTGTCGCGCGCGTCCTTCAGAATGTACACTTCGGTCATGTCCCTGAGGCGGCGCTTCTTCAGCAATTTTTGTACGCCGTTTGAGTGTTGCGCGAGTATTTCCACGTAAGACGGCAGGCCATGCTCTTTCAGATCGGCCTCCAGGCGTCTAACGCCTTCAGGCCCGGCATCTCTAATGATCGAAGCAAGGTCACCTATCGCTTCTTTGAGTGCGCGTTTCTTTTTGCTGTCCGGGGTCTCTGAAAATATCTGACGTATTTCGCTTTCATAGTCGTTTCCAGGTGGCCTACAGCACACCAATGTCCTAATTATAAAGTCCATTAGCGTGTCGTTACTGTATTGCGTCATCAGTCATAATCCGGGGCAGGGGGGAGAACTGTCACCGCACAGAAAGCGGCGTCAGGACGCAGCGCGCCAGCGTCCCGGTGTCGCAGGCTTCCAGGCTGTCGTCGGAGACGCCTGGCGGGGCGTCAAGCTGATAGACGCCTGTCACGCCCGCCTTCGTCAGACGCAGGGCATAGGGGCGTTCCGGCGTCTTAGCGACCTCGGCCCAGGCGACAGTGCCCCCCTCGCGGCGCGACACCCACAGCCGCGTCCCGCAGGTTAGTTGCGCGCAGCGGTCGCCGGCCGGCCATTCGCCTTCGCCGTAGTCGCACAGCGTCAGCAGCCCGTCATAGGCCCAGTCCGGAACGCCGTCGCCATTAAGATCCGGAAGCCGCCCGGCCAGGCCTTCGAGCCCCAGCTTTCCGCCGGATGCCGCACACGCCGCCTGATCCTTATCCACGACGGCCAGCAATTCAGCCGGCATCTGCGCCCGGTCCCCTTGCGTCAACGGATCGAGCGCCTGAGGGAATCCGCCGGCGCGCACGATCTCACCATCGATAAAGCGCAAGGAAGACCCAAGGAACTTGCCGCCAAACCCATCGTCCTGCCATTCGAAACCCCACGGGCAGGCTTCGGCCCCGGCCAGATTGCAGGTCGTGCCATGGAAATCGACCTCAAGCCAGCGCCGCTCGTCGCCTGAGATGCGGTGCAGGTCGCGGGCGCGCATCTGGTTGGCATAGATGCGGGCATAATGACCGTCAGGCTGCTGAGACCAGATCTCGACATAGCAGCCGCCCGTGCCGCAATTATAGGACGGCATGCCGCTCTTTTCGCTGTCGATCAGCCAGTCTGGAGCCATTACTCCGGTCAGCCGGATAGGCTTGACCATGCCGCGCCCCACCGGTTTGAAACCGGGCGGCGGCTCTTCGACCGAGCCGATGCGCAGGGCCGCGTCCTCCACCTCAGAAGGTGGTTTGGCGACAGCCGCGACGGGCAGCAAAATAGCGGCAAAAAGTGCGGCGATTACGGCGCGCATGGCATCCCCCCGAATGGGCAATACTATCGCTGCACGGTCCCGCCGAACAGGGGTATTTCAAAACAAATGTGTCTGGGGCGCCTCAAATTCCAGCAGCCACTTCTTGAGCGGCAGTCCGCCGCCGTAGCCGGTCAGGCTGCCGTTCTTGCCGATGACGCGGTGGCACGGAATGACCAGCGACACCGGGTTCTTGCCGTTGGCAGCGCCGACCGCGCGCATTGCGTTGATGTCGCCGACGGTGATCGCCAGCTGCTGATAGGAAATCGTCTCGCCATAAGGAATATCGAGGAGCGCCCGCCACACCTTCTGCTGGAAAGGCGTGCCCGCGGGCCTGACGCAGAGGTCGAAGGTCTTGCGCGTCCCTGCGAAATATTCGCCGATCTGGCTCTCGGCGTCGCGTAAGCGTTCGGGTGAGAGCGTCGCCATGCCAGGCACGGCCAGCCTGGGTTTCAGGCTGCCTTCGTTCAGAAAGTAGAACTCGACCAGCGCGCCGTCCGGGTCAGCGGTCAATGAAGCCCGGCCTACGGGTGTGTCGATATGGGCGTAGTAATAGTCCATGCCGCCTTATCATGCTTTGAGTCGCTAAGAACCGTCAGCAGGTCACGCAGTCTCAAACGCCGAAATGATCGGGCAGGGACCATCGGAATGGGCGCAGTCGTGGGCCAGCCTTTGCAGTGCCGCCCGCGCCGCCTGGAGTTCCGCGATTTTCGCGTCCAGTGCCTTGATGCGCGCGGTTGCCAGGGCCTGGGCGCGCGGCCGGTCATGGCCGGCGTCGAGCGCCAGCAATTCGCCGATTTCCTCAAGCGTAAAGCCCGAGGCCTGCGCCTGGCGGATAAAGCGCAGGCGGCGCAGATCGTCCGGGCCGTAACGCCGCACGCCGCCCGACAGGGCGTTGCCGCCGCTGCGTTCGGGCGTCGTAAGCAAACCGCGCCTCTGATAGTAGCGCACGGTCTCGACCCCTACGCCGCCTTCGCGCGCCAGGGCGCCGATCGTCATATTGTGATCCACAGGCTTGACTCCGTACCATGGTACAGACCCCATATAGGGAGCAATCGAGAGGATTGCACCCATGACACAACCGACAAAAACCGCTGAAATCTATCGCATGGTGATGGCCAGCCACACCTGCCCCTATGGCCTCAAGGCCGTGCACCTGCTGAAATCCAAAGGCTTTGCCGTCGAAGACCACTGGCTGACAACGCGCGAGGAGACCGACGCCTTCAAGGCCAAACACGACGTCGCGACCACGCCGCAGGTCTTTATCGAAGGTCAGCGCATCGGCGGCTATGACGACCTGCGCCGCCATTTCGGCCAAAGCGTACCCGACCCGAAGGCGCCCAGCTATACGCCGGTGCTGGCCGTATTCGCCGGCACCGCGCTGATGGCCATGGCCGTCAGCTACCTCCTGAGCGGATCGCCGTTTACGCTTCATGCCGCGGAGCTGTTCATCGCCTTCACCATGGTCGTCCTGGCGGTGCTGAAGCTGCAGAACGTCGAAAAGTTCTCGACCATGTTCCTGAACTACGACCTGCTGGCCAAACGCTGGGTGCCTTATGGCTACATCTATCCGTTCGCGGAACTGGGCGCGGGCGTGCTGATGATTGCGGGCGTGCTCAACTGGCTGTCGATACCGGTCGCGCTGGTCATCGGCGGAATAGGCGCCGTGTCGGTCTACAAGGCCGTCTATATCGACAAGCGCGAGCTGAAATGCGCCTGCGTCGGCGGCGACAGCAATGTGCCGCTGGGTTTCGTGTCGCTGACCGAAAACCTTATGATGGTCGCCATGGCGGCGTGGATGCTGGCCCGCCACGGTGTTTAAGATCATCCGCGTCAGCCTGGCTTGACCGGCCAGCGCTCACGTATAATCCGTCCCCCACTGGCGCAGGGCGAGCAGGACTGGACCAAGCTTCCTGCCTTTGTCGGTCAAGGCATAACGCGATCGCGGCGGATGGGTGTCGTATAGTTCGGCCACGATAATGCCGCCTTCCTCAAGCGTCTTGATACGTGCGGACAGGGTCGATGGCGGCACGCTTTCCAGGCTCTTTTCGAAATCGAGAAAGCGTTGCGGCCCCTTGGTGAACAGGTCTCGCAGGATCAGCAGCGTCCACTTTTCACCGACGATGTCGAGTGTGCGCGCCACAGGGCAATCAAGCTCGTAGGATTTGGCCATGACAGCAAGATAGAAAGTCCGTCATTAAATGTCACTACATATTTCATAGTCGCTATGTATTGACAAGTTGGTGAATCCGGCGTCCCCTTAAGCCTCGCAAAACGGAGGTCCTCTCATGTCGTCGCTTCAGCTTACCCTTTTCATGGCGTGCGCCCTGACGCTCATCGCTGTTCTGACCGCCGCCATGGTGCGCTTCGCGCCTGTGGCCTATCCCGCAGCGGCCGGAGGGCGCCCGGCGGCGGGGATAATCATCGTGCTCATCGGTTGGTTGATCGCGGCGGTAGGGCTGGCCTCTACCAACGTGTACGTCGCCGAAGCCGGACGCATGCCAACCATTCAATTCGGCATCGTGACGCCAATCGTTCTGGGCGTCCTGGCCTATTGTCTGGAACCCGGCTTTCGGGCGTTTGTCCGTGGCCTGCCGCAGCCATGGCTGATCGGCATCCAGCTCTATCGCGCCCTGGGCGGTATCTTCATGGTGTTGTGGGCGGCGGGCCAACTGCCGGCGCTGTTCGCGTGGCCGGCCGGGATCGGCGACGTCCTGGTCGGTCTGGCAGCGCCACTGGTGGCCTATTTCGCCGCCCGCAGGCCCGAAAAGGCGAGGGGCGCGATTATCGCCTGGAACCTGCTCGGCATACTGGACCTGGCCGTGGCGCTGACGACGGGCTTTTTAACCTCGCCGTCGCGCTTTCAGATGTTCGCCTTCGATGCGCCGAACACGATGGTGGCGCAGTTTCCGCTGGTTCTCATCCCAACCTTCCTGGTGCCGCTATCGATCCTGCTTCACCTCGCCTCGCTGGCATCGCTGGGCGGTCAGAAGCGCAGCGACACCGGTGCGCCCGTATAGGTCACCGACTGCGTCGCGGGCGCCTGCGACAGTTTCGTGGCATTGGCCGGGCTCACCACGACGATATTGAGCTTCCGGCTCTTGACCAGCCCCGGATAATCGCCCTTGCGCGCGCCGATCGACAGCGTCCGCGTGGCGTCGTTCCAGTTCAGATCGTAGGTCGCGTACTGGCCCTTCTCGTAGTTGTAGGTCTCGTTGTCGTCCTCATAGACGGTGAACGTGCCATTCGCGCCGGGATAAACGCGGATTTCATACTCGGCGTCGGGGTGCTCAGTCGCATACTGAAGCGTCGGCCCCATCGGCACGATCGATCCGGCGCGGACATAGAGCGGCAGGATGTCCATCGGCACGGTCTTGGTCACGCTTGCGCCGCCGTCGAAACGTTCGTGCGTCCAGAAGTCGTACCAGGCCGCGCCCTTGGGCAGGTAGGTGTCCATGCTGGCGTCGATTTCGGTCTTGGTGTTCGCCAGTTCAGCAATCTGGCTGGGCGTGCGCCAGGCCAGGCGCAGGCTGCGGTTGCCACCGCCCTGGAAGTATTCCAGCTTGATGGGCACGCTCTGGCCCTTTTTGAGCGTCACCTTGCCGCTCCGGTAGCGGGCGCCACCCATGTTCCAGTCTTCGAACAGCAGCTTGCCGTCGACGAACAGGCGCATGCCGTCATCGCCTTCGAGGCCCAGTTCGTACTCGCCGTCCTCAGGCGCGATAACCGTGCCCTCCCAGCGTGCGGAGAAGTTGTTGAGCGCCGTAAGGCCCGCCGGGATTTCGGTCAGCGGCGGCCCCGGCCAGCGCAGGTCGATGGTGGAGTCAAGCGTCTTGCCCTTGGCCGTCTCGAAGTTCATCCCGTCGTAATACTGCCCCGCCAGGCCGGGCTTGCCGTCAGGCGTGCGCAGCGCCGTCGCGGGAATGGTCGTGGCCGGCGGCGGCAGGAAGCGGAACATCGGCCGCGTCACCGGGTGGACCAGGAAGGACGGCCCGAACATGAAGGCGTCGTTGATATTATGAACGGCCTTGTCGTCCGGGAAGTCCATCGGAAGAGCGCGCATCATCGTGTAGCCGTTGTGCGTGACCTGCCAGCTCTGGCTGTAGATATAGGGCATCAGGCGGTAGCGCATGTCGACCGAGGCGCGCAGCGACGTGTAGACCTCTGGGTCCAGCGTCTTGAAGATATAGGGCTCGCGTTCGATATCGGTGCCGTGGATGCGCATCAACGGGTTGAAGGCCGCGTACTGCGTCCAGCGCGCGAACAGCTCGCGGTAGGCCGGGCTCTTCTCGCCTTCCGGAAACTGCCCCGCGACGAAGAAGCCGCCGGTATCCTGTGTCCAGTAGGGCGTGCCGGCGATGGTGACATTGACGCCGCCGTTGATCTGTTCGGCAAAGGTCTTCCAGCTGGAGAAGGTGTCGCCGGACCATGACGCAGCCGACGTCCTCTGCGCCCCGGCCCAGGCCGAGCGCGTCAGGGTCAGGGCGCGCTTGTTGCTGGTGGCGCGCTGGCCTTCATAGGTCCCCAGCGTCGTCATCAGCGAATACGGATTGAGGTAGCGGGTGAAATCGCCCATGGCGTTGTCGCCCAAGAGCTTGATGTCGCGCTCGGTTTCGCCCGCGTCGTGGACGGCGGTGCCGACCTCAACCTCGGTGCCGTCCATCCACAGGGCATCGACCCCGACGTCGAGCAGGCCTTTCTTGACGTGCTTGAAATAGATCTGGCGGCCTTCCGCGCTGAAGGCGTCGTAGATGCGCGCCTTTTTCGAGATCCAGTGCAGCGGTTCGAAGCGCAGCTTCTTCGCGTCCAGCTCGTGCGCCAGGGCGGTGTCGTTGCCGATCGACGGCCAGATCGAAATCATCAGCTTGAGGTTCATGCCGTGCAGCTTGTCGATCGCGCCCTTGGGGTCCGGGAACCGTTCGGGGTTCCAGATCATGCCGCTCCAGGTGCCGTCCTTGTCGCCGCCCCAGTATTGCCAGTCCTGGACGATGTAATCGAGCGGGAACTGTTCCTTGCGGAAGGTCTCGGCCACCTCAAGCAGCCGCGCCTGTGTCTGGTAGCGCTCCTTGCTCATGAACAGGCCGAACGCCTGTTTCGGGACCATGGGCGCGTCGCCGGTCAGGTCGCGATAGCCGTGGATGACTTCGTCCACCGTATCGCCGGCCATGAAGTAGTAGTCGACGCCGCCCGGCGCGCTTTCGGCCCACAGATTGGCGCCTTCGGCCGAGTCCTTGAAGCGCATCTTGGAATAGGTGTCCCACAGGATGCCATAGCGTTCCGACGACACCATGACCGGGATGATGATGCCGATATTGGTCTGGACCAGCAGCAGTTCCTTGTTGCGGCGGTTGATCTCGCCCTGGCCGACAAAGCCGAAGCCGTAGATGGCTTCATCGGGCTTCAGCGTAAAGGTGTTGCTGGCTTCGTAGGTCGGGGCGCCCGAAATCTCCGTCTTGGTCAGGACCTGCGGCGCGGCCTGCTTTTCCTGGGTGAAGACCTTGCCCTTGGGGTCCTTGAAGGTGACGGCGCCGGAGGCCTTGTCGATGACCACGTGCAGCGCCGCGCTTTCCAGCGTCAGCGTGGTTGGCGTCTCACGCGTCTTGAAGGCGATGGCGTCGGGTGTGTCGATGACGGCGAGGCTTTTGTGCTTCCAGTAGTTTTCGCCGAGCGTGGTGTTCACCCGCACCGTCTTCGGGCCATAGAAGATGATGTTCTTAGTGACCGCGCCGGTCCGGACCTGGACGCCTCCTTCGATGGGCGCGAACGCAAAAGCCGTGGCCGCGGCGGGCGCGACCGCCTTCAGGTGTCCGTTGACGTCAAGCCCGCTCTGAGGCTTGGCGGCGGCATGTCCCGCCAGGGCGGCCAGCAAGGCGAATGTCGATATGATGACGCGGTTTTTCATGCGTTTCCCTCAGGCCCTTTAGCGCCCGGAGCCGCGCAACGACGCGCACCCCGGCTATCCCTGTTGATTGATTTGAGGCGCCGCACGGGCATGCGGCGTCTCCCCGATACCGCTATCATGCATCGCGGCGAACCGCAATTGTCTGATAATTGGATTTGTCATTTAGGGCGGTTGCGCGCGAAGCCGGCGGCAAAAACCACCTATGATGCGTATAGTGCCCTGGATACCGGATCGTCCCGGCGGTCATGGATGCGCAATTGTAGGTCAATTGACAGGCTTGCGAGGGCGGTTGACCAAGGCGTTGTGAGGCGAGGGCGGATGGATTACACCCGGCGCTATCCGCAAACCGAAGGCACCCGATATGGACGTCCTTACCGCCGCAGGCGATACGCGCATCGTGATCTGGCCGGCCACCGCGCCCCGGATCGACA
>CAMLPZ010000183.1 GCA_946482045.1 uncultured Asticcacaulis sp. | reverse complement strand
GCCATTCGCGCCATTGCCCGCGACATCGCCGCCAAACTTGAAAAGGGCGGTATCTTCGCCCGTGTTTCGGGCCGAGAAAAGTCACCCTATTCGATCTGGAAGAAGTTACAGCGCAAATCGATTGGTTTTGCTCAGCTTTCCGACATCTACGCTTTCCGCGTCGTTATGAATGACGTCGATGAATGTTATCGCGCGCTTGGCATCCTCCACCGCGTCTGGCCGTGCGTCCAGGACCGCTTCAAGGACTTTATCTCGACGCCGAAGGCCAACAACTACCGGTCCCTGCACACGACGGTGGTGGGGCACAAGGGCACGCGCATCGAGATGCAGATTCGCACCGAGGAGATGGACCGCATCGCCGAAGAGGGCGTCGCCGCGCACTGGGGCTACAAGAACCAGACTTACGGCTTCGATGAAGAGGCCGCGACGGCCGATGGCGGCCGCAACCCGATGAATTCGCTGCGAAACATCATCTCGATTGCCGAGAATGGCGGTGATTCGGAAGACTGGGTCGAACACGCCAAGATGGAGATGTACACCGACCAGGTGTTCGTCTTCTCGCCCAAGGGCAAGCTGATTTCGCTGCCGCGCGGCGCCATGCCGCTCGACTTCGCCTTCGCCGTCCACACCGAAGTCGGGGAGACGGCCATAGGCTGTCTGATCAATGGCGAGCACCGGCCGCTGCGGACCGTCTTGCAAAACGGCGATCAGGTCGAAATCCTGACCGGTCATGAGTCGCGCGTCAACCAGGATTGGTTCTCTCTGACCGTGACGGGCAAGGCGCGTTCGGCGATTCGCCGTCACATCCGTCAGCGCGAACGCGATGATTTTGTGTTCGTGGGGCGCACGGCCCTGATGCGCGCCGCTGCCCAGGTCGAAAAACGGATCGACGACATCAGCTGGCGTCCGGCGCTGGAGCGCTTCAACGTCGAAAGCGAAGAGGAACTGCTGGAGTTGTGTGGCCGGGGCAAGATCCTGCCGGTCAAGATCCTGGAGGCCGTCTTCCCCGGCCTGAAGATGCCGCTGCGCCTGTCGACAGAAACCCTGACACGGATCAGGGACGGTGAGGGCGGCCAGGCCTTCGTGCGCGGTTCGGCTTTGGCCGAAAGTCAGCGCGTGCTGTTTTCAAGATGTTGTTCCCCGGTGCCGGGCGAACGGATTATCGGCATTATCGAGGATGATGGCTGCCACGTGCACTCGATCGAGTGCGAGACCCTGGAGGCGCTCGAGGCCGAAAAGGACCGCTGGATCGACCTGCACTGGACGCTGAACGCTGAAAAGAACACCTTAAGTGTCGCGCGTATCCGTGTGACCATGCAGAACAAACCGGGCGTGCTGGGGCAGGCGTGCACTTTGATCGGCGAAGCCAAGGGCAACATCGTCGACATCCATATCGCGCCCAAGCAGATGGACTATCTCGAGATCGATTTCGATATCGAGGTCATGGATGCGCGCCACATCACCAATATCTCGGCGGCGCTTCGGACCTCACCGATGATCGAAAGTGTCGACCGGGTGCGCGGATAAATCCGTCACGGGCTCTTTAGCTTGTGACGGCGCTGCGCTAAAGGCATCAGTTCTGGACCGAACAGGATGATGCCTATGACCAACGACGATGTTCTCAACGAATTCCGCGCCGCCAATGCCCTGCGCATCGGCCATTTCGTGCTGTCGAGCGGGTTGCATTCGCCAATGTTCCTGCAAAAGAACCTGGTCTTCATGGACACGGCGCGCTGTGAGCGCCTGTGCAAGGCGCTGGCGGAGAAGATCACGGCGCAGGTGGGCGCGGTCGATGTCGCCGTCTCGCCGGCCGTCGGCGGCATCATCCCGGGCTATGAGACCGCGCGCCACCTGAAGGTGCCGTCGATCTATGTCGAGCGTGAAGGCGGCCAGTTCAAGTTCCGCCGCGGCTTCCATGTCGAGCCCGGCGCCCGTGTCGTGATGGTCGAGGACATCGTCACCACCGGCCTGTCGTCGCGCGAATGCATCGAAGCCATCAAGGCGGCCGGCGGCGACGTGGTGGCCGCGGCCTGCATTGTCGACCGTTCCGGCGGCAAGGCGGATGTCGGCGTGCCGCTGATCGCGCTCGCCAGCCTGGAAGTGCCGGCCTATCCGGCCGACAACCTGCCGCCGGAACTGGCCGCCATTCCGGTCGAGGACCCGGGCAGCCGGAGGCTCGCCAACGCATGAACCGTATCCGTTTAGGTCTAAATGTCGATCACGTCGCCACTGTCCGCAATGCCCGCGGTGGCCATGCCCCCGATCCGGTGCGCGCCGCCGAGTTGGCGATCGCTGCCGGCGTCGACGGCATTACCGCCCACCTGCGCGAAGACCGCCGCCATATCGTCGACGCCGACGTCCTGGCGCTGAAAAAGGTCTGTGATGCGCATGGTAAGCCGCTCAATTTCGAGATGGCGGTGACCGACGAGATGGTCGGCATGGCGCTCAAGCTGATGCCGCACGCCGCCTGCCTGGTACCGGAACGCCGCCAGGAGCGGACGACCGAAGGCGGGCTGGATGTCGTGGGCCAGATCGGACCGGTGGGCGAGGCCGTGCGTCTGTTCAATCGTGCCGGTATCCGTTCGTCGCTGTTCATCGCCACCGATCCGGCTCAGGTCGAGGCGGCGGCGAAAGTCTCCGCGCCGGTCGTCGAGTTCCATACGGGCGCGCTGTGCGACGCCTTCCGCGAGAAGCAGGACGATCTTTTCAAGCATGAATTGAAGCGGTTACAGGCGGCGGCTAATCAAGCGCACAAGTTGGGCATAGAGGTCCACGCCGGCCACGGCATCGACTACGCCACAGTGCCGTTCATCGCGGCCATCCCCGAGATTCGCGAACTGAATATCGGCCACTTCCTGATCGGCGAGGCCATCTTCGTCGGGCTGGAAGCGTCGCTGAAGCGCATGCGCGAGCTGATGGACGCCCAGCGCCGGGATCTTACTGCATGATTATCGGCATCGGCATCGACCTGTGCGATGGGCGTCGCATCAAACAGTCGGTTGACCGGTTTGGCGATCGTTTCCTGAACCGCATCTATACGCCCGACGAACAGGCGCACGCCACAAAGGCGGCGCGCACCGACCTGAGCCTCGCCAAACGCTTCGCCGCCAAGGAGGCTGTGGCCAAGGCGTTTGGCACCGGCGTGCGCGGCTTCTTCTACACCGATATCGAAGTCGTCACCGGGCCGTTGGGCCAGCCGCGCGTCCTGCTGCACGGCGGAGCAGCCGACACGCTGCGCGGCTTGCTACCGGAAGGCGCCGAAGCCCATATTCATCTGTCGCTCAGCGACGAAGACCCTTACGCCACGGCCTATGCGCTGATCGAGGCGCGTGAAGCGCGGTAACCATTACCAAATCGTCATCCACCAAGGCGGCGTGCGACAAAAAACTGTCTTGCCCTTGCCATAATGCATGATTACGTGGTTCAAACGACGGAACGGGGGATGTTTCCGGAAAGAACCTAAAAGCAAGCCTGAAATGACGGGCGTGCAAATAAACTATGGGGCTGGCGTATAATGACGACATCGCGTGACGACTCAAACCTGAACCAGGGTGTAACCGCCGCTGCGCACGCGCACGCCGCGCCTTCGGTCGATGAGGTCGCGAGCGAAGATGGTCACGACGGCAGCGATGGTTCAGAGCCGCCCGCCAAGCAGTCGGCCATCGAGGAAGCCAAGGAAATCTTCGGCGTCGTGGCCGTGGCGCTGGTCCTGGTCATGATCCTGCGTACCTTCCTGTTCCAGCCCTTCACGATCCCGTCGGCGTCGATGGAGCCCAACCTGTACCAGGGCGACTACATTATCGTATCGAAGTGGAACTACGGCATCTCCAAATATTCCTTTCCGATCGCCGTGCCCATGATCGAAGGCCGCATCTTCAACAAGGCGCCGATGCGCGGCGATGTCGTTGTCTTCAAGCTGCCGTCCAACCCCAAGGTCGACTATATCAAGCGCGTCATCGGATTGCCGGGCGACCGCGTACAGATGAAGCGCGACCAGCTCTACATCAATGACCAGCCGGTGCCTTTCACCAATATGGGCACTGTCCAGGCGTCGGATGCACCGGCGGGCACGGCGAACCTGCAGCGCGAATTCCTGCCGAACGGCCGGGTCCACCAGATGCAGGACATGGTGCAGGATGGCCGCGCCGACAATACAGGCGTCTTTACCGTACCGATGGGCCACTACTTCGTCATGGGCGACAACCGCGACAATTCGCTGGACAGCCGCTTCTCGCCGGAAGATCCCTATGATTCGGGCGTCGGCTTTGTGCCGGAAGAGAACCTGGAAGGCCGCGCCGTCTTTATCCTGATGTCGTGGAAGGAAGGCTCGTCGCTCTGGAAGCCGTGGACTTGGCTGAATTTCAACTGGGAACGCTTCTTCAAGCCTCTTATATAGCGCTCAAACGCTAGCTAAGGCTTACCTCACGGGCGACGCGCTGTTGACAGGGCGCATCTACTCGGGCGCGCAGTCGCGCGTGCCGAAATGCAAGAAGCATTTCGGAGAGTGTAATCAGCCCCTCCTATTGCCGACCCATGGGCTGTGCTGTAAACGCAGCCCATGAACGCGCGTATCAAAGCCATCGACGCCCTGCAGGCGCGCCTGGGCTATACCTTTCAGAACCCGGAACTGCTGGATGTAGCGCTGACGCACGCCAGCGTCGCCGAGGGCGCGCGTAAAATCAAGGACAACGAGCGGCTGGAATTCCTGGGGGACCGCGTCCTGGGCCTCCTGACCGCCGAATCGCTGATGGAGGCGTTTCCCGACGCCGAAGAGGGTGAACTGTCGCGTCGCTTTCATTCGCTGGTCAGCCGCGATGCCTGCGCCGCCGTGGCAAAAACGCTAGACCTCGGGCCGGCACTGCGTCTGGCGGCCGGTGAAACCAAAAGCGGTGGGCGCGCCAATCCGACGATTCTCGGGGATGCCACCGAAGCCCTGATGGCGGCCGTCTATGTCGACGGCGGCTATGAGGCAGTGGTAAGGTGCTTCAAGCCGCTGTGGGCCGACGCCCTGCGTAACAGTGGCAATGCCTCGCGCAGCAATCCGAAATCCTTCCTCCAGGAATGGGCCGCCGCCAATAGCAAGGCGCCGCCGGCCTATAGCCTGGTCAACCGCAAGGGGCCCGACCATGCCCCGATCTTTACCATCGAAGTGCGCATAGACGGGGTCGCCCCCCAGACGGCGACCGGCAAGTCGCGCCAGGAGGCCGAAAAGGCCGCCGCCCTGCGCCTGATCGAACAGGAACAACTGAATTGACCGATTCCTCTCAAAAATGCGGCTTTGTCGCCATTATCGGCGCACCGAACGCCGGCAAGTCCACGCTCGTTAACCGGTTGGTCGGCACCAAGGTGTCGATCGTCACGCAGAAGGTGCAGACGACGCGTTTTCCGGTGCGGGGCATCGCCATCGAAGGCGACGTCCAGATGGTGCTGGTCGACACGCCGGGCATCTTCAAACCGCGCCGGCGGCTGGACCGCGCCATGGTTGCCTCGGCCTGGGGCGGCGCGCAGGACGCCGACTGTATCGTGCTGCTGGTGGACGCCGCCGCGCAACTGGCCGTCAAGCATTCGACCGAGATCAAGGCGACGGCGGCCGACTATAAGGCCGTCGAAGACGTCGACATGATTATCGAAGGGCTGAAGACCAACAATGCCAAGGCGATCCTGGCGCTGAACAAGATCGACCTGATGAAGCGCGACAACCTGCTGGCGGTCGCCGATGAGTTATACAAGACCGGCGTGGTCGAAGACGTGCTGATGATCTCGGCCGAAAAGGGCAATGGCGTGGGCGATCTGAAGGCACTTCTGGCCAAGCGGATGCCGGAAGGGCCGTGGCTCTATCCGGAAGACCAGGCGGCAGACGCGCCCGTCCGGATCATGGCCGCCGAAATCACGCGCGAGAAGCTGTTCCTGCGTGTCCATGAAGAGCTGCCCTATGCCGCCGCGGTCATGACGACCAAGTTCGAGGACAAGCCCGATGGTTCGGCGCGCATCGAACAGACCATTTTCGTCGAGCGCGACAGCCAGCGCCCGATCGTGCTCGGCAAGAACGGCCAGACGCTAAAATGGATCGGCCAGAAGTCACGCGAGGACCTGTCAAAGCTGCTCGACCGGCCGGTGCACCTGTTCCTGCACGTCCAGGTGTCGGAAAAGTGGAGTGACGATCGCGCGCTGTACGCCCAATTTGGCCTGGAGTACGACAGCTAAGGATTGCACTTTCTTACTCCTCCCTGGCTTTGCCGGGGAGGGGGACCGTACGAGTGAGCCATCGGCAGATGGTGAGTGAGATGCGGTGGTGGGGACTACTCCCGACTTGCCACGTCGGCATTCTTGGTATCTTACGCAGGACGCCCCCACCACCGCATCTAGCGCTTCGCGCGTCGTGCGGTCCCCCTCCCCAGCAAGCTGGGGAGGAGTAACAACAGCAACTATCACGTCCAAACGAAACCCGTTCTGGCGGTCCGCGACTCTTAGGACATGTCATTGGAATACGAAGACGAAGCCATAGTCCTGAGTGCGAGGCTCCACGGCGAAACGGGGGCGGTGGTGCATGTCCTGACACGGATGCACGGCGTCCAGGCGGCGCACATCGCCGGCGGGGCGTCGCGGCGAATGAAGCCGCTGCTGCAACCGGGCACACCTGTGACCTTTCGCTACCGCGCCCGCAGCGCCGACCAACTGGGCGCCGCGACAATCGAGGCGGACGGGCAGGGGCCGGATCTGCTCGATGATCCAGTGGGTCTGCTTGGCCTGCAATGCGCGGCGCTGATGACGCGCCAGGCCTTGCCTGAGCGCGAACGGCACGAAGGCGCCTATCATGCTTTCCGGGCGCTGTTGTCTGCCTTTGCGATTCCGGAAATCTGGCCGGCCATCTATGTCCGCTATGAGGCCGGGCTGCTCGAAGAGATGGGCTACGGCCTCGACTTGAGCGCCTGCGCGGTCTCGGGTTCGCAGGACAATCTCTGTTATGTCAGCCCGAAGTCGGCGCGCGCCGTCAGCGCCGACAGTGGCGAACCCTATAAGGACAAGCTCCTGCCGCTGCCGCAATTCCTGCTGTCATCGCAAGGTGGGATCGCGGATGGCGACGTCGTCAATGGCCTGAAGCTAACCGGTTTTTTCCTTGAGCGTCATGTCTTCCATCCCCACAACAGGCCCTTGCCCGATATCCGCGAACAGCTGGCGGCCGCATTAACGCATGCTGGTTTGGGATAACTATGCAATCCTTTGGAGGCGGCATCCATTCTTTGCTAAGAAATGTGTGTCAAAATGGGGGAATCATGCGTGAAATCGATCGAGCCCAGATAGTGACCTACAGCGCGCCCGAACTGCTCGCTGCCAATGTCAATCCGCATACCGGCCTGGCGACCGATTATCTCAACCTGTTCAACGAAGCGATCATGCTGTTCGAAATGGGCCTCGACATGCCGGACATGGCCGAGGAACTGGCGGACTGGAAGCCGCGTGACTATGTGGCGCACTTTGAAGCATCGGGGTTCGAACTGCGCGAAGTCGTGATTTCCGCCTATCTGCACGCGCCCTCGGACGCGCGCCTGGCCTTCGACGAAAGCTGCGCGCGGGCGCTGACCATGTTCGATTCGTCGATCAATATCCTGCTCAGCTCAAACCTCGAAGACGACGAGGCGAGGATCGACCTGCAGACGCGCCTGGCCGAGATGAAGGCTTTGGTGGTCGAAATGGATTCGCACATCCACGGCCGCGCCGAGGCGATGGAGTCTAACCGCCAGAGCGAAGTCGACGCGCTGTTCTGACCCTGGTTATTATACTGACAAAATTTGGCAGCATGTTGGAGCATTCTCCTTAAAACCCAAGGAGGATGCCATGACCCTGACCGCCACCTGCCATTGCGGCGCCACCCGTATCGAGCTTCCACGCGCGCCAGAAAGCGCCAAGACCTGCAATTGCAGCTTCTGTCATCGCACGGGCGCCGTCTGGGCCTATTTCGCACCTGAAGACGTCACCGTCGTGGCCGATCAGAACCGCACCTATTCGGCCAGCGGCGGCATGAACCAGCATCATTTCTGCGGCGCCTGCGGCGGCAATACCCATGGCGACAGCCCGGATTGGGCTTCGGCATACAATGCCGATGGTACGCCTAAGGAAGGGATTACGCCTGGCCAAATGCCGGCGGCGCGCATCTTTGCCGTCAACATGCGGATGGTTGACGGTTTCGACCTCGACGCATTACCTGTGGAACATATGGATGGACGCAGTAACTGGTGACACGTTTTTAATCGGAAAATAACGCGGGTCTGTTAGCGTCCGCAGCATGAATTCGGACGGCAACGCCTACCAGAGCCATATGACGCCCCAACTGCTGATGCGGCTGGGTGAGGGCTTGCTGAACAGCGGCACGATGCTGGCCCTGTTCGCGCCGGACGACACACTTCAGTTCGCTACACCGGATTTCGTCCGCCTGTACGATATCCAGCCGGGCCCCCAGACCTTCGGCAGCATCATGCGCC
>CAMLPZ010000182.1 GCA_946482045.1 uncultured Asticcacaulis sp. | reverse complement strand
ACCGAAGGCGAGTACCGGGCGGAGTTCGCTTTCTGAAGCGAAGCCGCCGTCACAACTGTTGCAAAGTCCTTGGACCCTCGATGCACGTGTGACGGCGCACCCGACTATTCCTGCCTCATCAACAATTTCACACACGTCAGCCCCATGCGCGTCCCAGCTCTTTACCTCACCGCTGCCCTTACAGCCCTTACCCCAGCCGCCAGTCACGCCCAGGTTGGCGGTCTTGGCCGCGTCTACGGCCAGGATGCTGGCGTCGAACTGACCTGGACCGCCGTACGCCTGCCCGGTACCTGGGAGAACGAATCGGTCAGCGTCACTTTCCGTGTCGTGTCCGGCGGCGTAATCTATGCCGACGCGTACCTACCCAAGGGGGACGGAACCAAGCGCTGGCTAAACGCGCGCCTCATTCCCAATGCGGCCAAAACCGCGATGGAGGGCGAATGGGACGATGTCGGCGCGTATAATGACCGCTGGCAGGGCGGCCGCTGGAAGGTCAGCTTTGTCAATGACCGGGTGGTCGTGGAAGGCTTGCCGACAGGCCGCAATTTCACTTCCACCCTGAGGCCAGTAACCGGCGGCGAAACGGCTATTCCCGACAAATACAAGGACTGGCTGGGCGAATGGACCGTCCAGGATGGCGTCTTGAAACTCTTCATGGAACAGGGCCGGTTGATGGGCACCTTCCGCGTCCCAGCAGCGAGCGGCTTGATGGAAACCCGGCGTGAAGTCCTGTTCCGAGGCGCCACCGACCGGTACGAGACCGACGGCGACACGCTGGTTGGCTTCTGGCAGGCGGTTGGCGATACCCAGGGCGGCGGTGAAGCGCGCATGACCCTGCTGCCCGGCAAGCGCAGCTTTGGAGGAACGCTTTCGGGCGATCCGCGCTATGGCGCCTGGCGCGGCGAACGCTCCGGCGCAATGCCCAGACCTACGGGCGAGACAGCGGAACCGGAGACATTGCCGGCGCCGACACCCGTACCGCAGCCGCCGGCGCCCCCTGAGCCGCGGCCGGTTCCCCAAACACCTGCGCCGACCGTGCCACAGCCCGAACCCGCCGCCGACGGTTTCGAACCCCTGGGGAAGTGGGATGTGCGCATCGACAAGGTCGAAAACCCGCGCGACGACCGCCTGACCCACGTCTATGTCACCCTGCGCAACGCCGGCACGCAGAACCTACTGCAAACCGAGGATGTCTGGGTCTATCTCGAAACGAGTGACGGCTTGACCCAGCGCAGCGGCCAGGGCCTGCGCGCCTTGCCGGGACCGGCGCAGCTGTTCGGCTCGCCGCCGCCCGTCGTCCTGCCGGGGAAGGAGATCAAGGCCAAGTACATCTTTGATCGCCACCGCGGCGTTACCCTCACCAGCATCATGGTGATGGAAGGCGATCACAAGGCCGAATTTGCCTTCTGACCTAATCATTTCCGCATTTCAGGAATTTAATCATGCTTCGCACCCTCACCCTCGCCCTGTGCCTCGGCGCAGTGGCCACGCCCGTCCTTGCCGAATCCTTTCTGGAACGGATGGCGCGGCAGGCGGCTGAAAAGATGGCGCAGAAAGCCGCCGACACCGTCATGAGCGGCGGCGGCTCATCGTCTGACGGCGGGACCAAGAACCGGGAAACTTCGGATGATCCGCAGGCCGGCCAGGTCCTTAAGCCCAAGCCCCGCGCCACGAACACGGCCGCTCCCCCTTCGCCGGCGCCGGCAGCCGCACCGGCCATCAAGGCCAAGAAAGCCCCGCCGCCCGGCATCTATCCCGGCACCATCAACGTTGGCGCCGAGATCAAGGCAAAGAAGGACGCTTTCGACGAATTCGGCAAGGTGCGCTGCAGCGACTGCGAAGGCGGCTACAGCTACGACAGCTGGACGCAGATCTTCTTCAACGGCGAACTGGCCGGCGAATATAACGGCTGGGCGAAGAAGCTCGGCAACCTGCGGGTCGGCGAGCGCCTGACCTGGAAGGGCAAGGCGTCGAACGGCACTCTGACCGTGGTGAGTGAAAATCCGGTCGAAGGCTTCCGTTGCAAGCAGCTCACCTACCGCCTCGACAAACCCAACAGCAGCGCCGAGCGGCCTGGCCTGCTGTGCTGGGGCAAGCTCAATGAATATTCCAGCAGCGACAGCTGGGTCATCGTTTACTGAAAGTTCCGGAAATGAAGAAATATTTGATTTGTGCCGGACTGGCGCTGGCCCTGGCCGCGCCACTAATTTCCTCCGCCCCAATGGCTGCGGCGGAAGCTGTGCGCTGGGCGCCGCGTCCCGAAGACCGGGCCAACAAAAGCCTGATGGCCAGCTATTTCGAAGACGATTGGACGACGCCACTCGGCAAGATGACGATCAAACGTACTGCCGGGGCGGGTGTCGATCACTGGATCGGCTACATCTATCGCGACGACACGGACGAGCCCGCCTATGTGTTCGAGGACCTGGTGCCGAGCGAAGATGCCTCGGGCCTGACCGGCACCTGGCGCGAAGCCGCCTCAACACAGAAGCGCAATATCCGCCTGGTGCTGAACTTCAGCGATGGCGACAAGTTCGCTGCCGGATCGGAAGGCTATATCGGCGGTCTGGTGGAACTCACCGGCACGCGCGGCTACACGCCGCCGCGATCGAACGTCCACGGTTCCAGGCTGCTCGACGGCAACTGGTGCACCGAGGTCGGCCTGCTGCGCGTCCGCGTCGGCGGCGACAATGCCGTAGGCGGCATGTTCTCCGACGATGGCAAGGTGACGCAGTACCTGATGGACCTTAAGCCAACGGCCGACAATCGCGGTCTGGAAGGCACCTGGTATTCGACCACTGCCGGCTCCGTGCGCGAGTGGGTCAGCATGGTGCCGTCGGCGGACGGTCGCGCCATGACGGCCAGCTTCGGCGGCAGCGTCGGCCTGCACGGCAAGCGCGTCTTGAACGGCGTGCTGAAGTCGACCGAATCCCAGCCGGCGCCGAACATTTGCGTGGCGCACGCGCCTAACCCCGGGGGCGGCGGTCCCGCCCCGCAACCCCAGCCCCAGCGCCATCCCCAGCCTGAACCCCAACCCGGACCACAGCCACAACCGCAGCCTGAGCCTAAGCCCGACACGCCCGAAGCCTACCGGTCGCTGAACAAGTTTGACGTCCGGCTCGACAAGGTGGTCGAGGCGCGCGGTTATCCGACACGGCAGGTGCATGTCTTCGTGACGATAAAGAACGCGACCACCACGCAACAATACATCACTTCCGGCTTCATGCGCGCCGTCCTGACCGACACCGACGGCGTGGGACAGGAACGCAACCAGGTCTGGCGCGCCAATGTCGAACCGGCGGCCCTGTTCAACAACACGCCGGTCGTGAAGCCCGGCGCCGAGTTGGCGATCCGCTACGTCTTCATGCCCGACTCCGGCGCGGTCCCCGCCACGCTTACGCTGAGCGAAGGCGGCAAAAGTCTCGAATTTCCCGTTACCGGCTTCTGAAAGCCCTTATCATGCTCTGCAAAGCCTTATGTTTATTGCTCGCTTCGACCAGCCTCACGGCAGCCGCGCATGCCGCCGAACCCAGCGACTGCCCGACGCGCTGGCTGGAGCTGAAGCTCTCCACGGCAGCAGGGTCATGACGGGCCGCCGCATTGTCGAAAACATCGACAACAGCGACCCGGAAAATGGCGCCCCGTTGCGCGCCGTCATCGATTGGAAACCGACCCTGAACTAAGGACACATCATGTACATCATCATTATCTTCGCCGCGATACTGAGCGCGGCATCCGTTTACGCCGCAAGCCTGGACGGCATTACGGGCCGCTGGACACAATCGAGCAGCGGCAAGGAACTGGTCCTGCAGTCGAAGATCAAGCTGCAGCCCAATGTCTCGGGCGGCTTCGGCACCAGCCTCGGCGGCTCAGCCGGCTTTGGTTCCATGACCAAGACCACGATCGTCACTGAGGCAGTTCCCGCGCACGTCGACCGCAAGATGGAACTGACCCTGTCGGCGGACGGCGGCTTTCGCTGGACCATCGTCAGGACCGAGCCTGTCGATGCCGCCTGCACCCGAACCGTGCGCCAGGACAAGCAGGGCAAGGCCAGGCTCGCTGGCGGATCGCTGGTCTTCGACGTCGCCGGCGGCACGGAAAGTTTCGAGAAAAGCTGCGGCGGCACGGGCACAACGACACTGTCCGCAGGCCGGGAGGCCTATAAAATTACCCTCGAGGCCGGTCGAATGACCCTGGCTGACGGCGCCTCCAAATGGGTCTTCGCCCGCCGCTGAACAGACTTCAAGGCACACACAAAACCGCACCATCCGGTGCGCGCAGCGCAGAGAAAGACGCACTGGAACATCAAGGAAATCAATCGCTGCTTGGAAATTCAGACGTTACTGACACCATATTCCAATCTTGCCCACAATGCTTGATCCTTGAAATCCGCAATAACGATGTCAGCCCCAACCGCAAGAAGACCATCGGCGCGTTCGGGTAAAGACAATCCAGCTGTGTAAAGATGCGCGCGTTTTGCAGCCACGATGCCGGGGACCGAGTCTTCGAATGCCATTGCTTCCGAAGCCTGACAATTCAGGCGCGACAGGGCTTCGAGATAGGGCAACGGATCAGGCTTGGCACGCGGCAATAACTCGCCGTACACGATGGTGTCGAAGCGGCTGGTCAGGTTAAGCGCGCCCAGCATATGATCGACATTGAGCGACGGCGCATTGGTGACCAGCCCAACCTTCAGATTGCGGTCCTCGGCCCACTGCAGCAGCGCATCCAGGCCAGGCGTAGGCGCCAGCGCCGTCGCCAGCCGACGGAATTCGGCCTCCTTGGTATCGGCGAAATCGCGCTGCCGGGTCAGGGACATGTGTGGAAAATAGCGCGCGAAGATATCACCATTGGAATGGCCGGAGATATAGGTGCGGAAATCGTCGTCGGTCAGGTGCACGCCTTCGCGCGCAAACGTCTGGACCATTGCTTCAAAATGGATAGGGTCGGTGTCGCTTAGCGTGCCGTCAAGGTCGAACAGCAGGGTTTTAAGCATCGGCTTTGATCGAGATCGGCTGTCCGGACAGCCGCGCCGCGTACAGGATCGCGCCAACGCTCGGCGAGGAAAGAGGCGTGACGAGGTCGTAGGTCCGCGACAGCACGCCCAGATGGCGGCGCAGCGGCTCAAGGATCATGTCGCCGCATTTGAAAACGCCTCCCGAATAGGAGACGGGCACCGTCTCGTCCACGGCATAGTCGAGTTGCAGCCGGATGGCGTCGACAATCGCGGCCAGTTCGCGCCCTGCTTGATCGAATATGCCGCGCGCGGCGGCATCACCAGCGCCGACCGCCTGGGCGACCAGCTGCGACATGGCGGCGATCTTGTCACGTGACGGCGGCTCACGGCCAAAGACTGCGCCGCAGATGTCGAGATCGACCTTAAGGTCCATGGCGCCCATGAAGACGTCGTAGAGCGGCCCCTTGGGCAGGCGGCCGTCGCCCATGCGCGAAAAAGCGTTCAGCCCCTGTACGGCGATCCAGTGGGCGGACCCCTCGTCCGAGAAGATTTCGCCCCAGCCGCCACCACGCGCCGACTTGCCCTTGTGTTCGCCATAGCCGATCGAACCCGTGCCGGCCACGATATTGATCCCATCCTCGCCGCCGAGAGATCCAGCCCAGCCGCAGATCATATCGTTGCCGCAGCGATAGCGGTGATGGCCCAGAACGGCTTCGGGGATGACGTCGAGAAACGCCTGAGCGTGACTGTCCTCGCCATAGGCCGGCAAACCGAAGAAGGCATAGGTTATGTCATCGGGTGTTGCGCCGACGCCGTCCAGCAAGGCGCCGACGCCTTGCGCCAGCAATTCATGCAGGCCATCGAAACCGATCTGGATATAATAGCTGGTCCCCAGCTGGTGGCTGGCGACGACGTGGCCGGTCTTGTCCGCCAGGATGAAGCCCGTCTTGGTGCCGCCGCCGTCAACGCCCAGGAAGTAGGACCGCTTCATGGCTCACCGGCCTTCCAGCGAATGGATGCGCACGCCCTGGACGACGCGGTTGACCGTACCCGAAGCATTGGGCTTGTCCGGCGTCAGGCCATGGCGCAGCGACTGATAGAAAGCAAAGATTTGCGGCGCGGCAATATAGGGGAAGAGCAGATCCGCATCGTCAGCGCCCTCAAGCCCCTTCACGCGGACCGTATCGTTGGCATTGAGGGTGACTCCGTCCTGGGCGGTGATGGCGATGACACGGGCGGCGTCATTGTCGCGGCGCAGCTCATCGAGCAGATCAGCATCGTAGCAGCGCGTATAGGCATCGTTCGAGAAAAAGACGACGACCAGGGTCTTGTTGTTGACGATGGTCTTGGGGCCATGGCGGAAGCCGAGCGGCGAGTCGAACATGGTGACCAGCGCACCGTTCGTCAATTCGAGTAGCTTCAGTCCGCTCTCGCGTGCCAAACCCTTGAAAATATGGCTGCCAAGATAGACAATGCGCTCGAAACCCTGATCCGCCGCCAGTTTCATCGCTTCCGAATAGTCAGAAATCACAGATTGCACAGCCGTGGCAATGGCGTCGATGCGCGGCTCGAAGGTCTCGATCCCCGACAGGGCGGACAGGGCCGCATAGGTCATGCAGGTGAAGCTCGACGTCATGGCGAAGCTGCGGTCGTGCGTCGCTTCGGGCAGCAGGATGGTTAGGCCGCGATCCTGCGCCGCGTAGCGCGCCAGCGCACCGTCATCGTTGCAGGTGATGACCAGGTGACAAAGCGTACTGACAAAGCGGTCGGCCAGTTCGACGGCGGCGAGGCTTTCCGGGCTGTTGCCCGAGCGGCCGAAAGAGACCAGCAGGGTCGGCGTATCTTTTTCGAAATAGAGCTGCGGGGCGCAGGCGAGATCAGTTGTGGCGATCGCTTCGACGCGGCGCTTCAGCTGCGTCGCCAGGACCGGCGCCAGGCATTCACCGATAAAGGCCGAGGTGCCAGCGCCGGTCAGGATGATGCGGGCATTGGCGGGCGCCAGGACCGGCTTCAGGAAGGCGGCGATCTCATCGCGGCGCGCCATCAAGAGGCTTTGGGTTTCACGCAGCATTTGCGGCTGCTGCGCGATCTCGCGCGCCGTCCACAGGCCGCCCTTGGCTTCTAGGGATTTGGCATCGAAGCCGAAAAGCGCTTCGTTTGTCAGGGTGTCAGGCATATGCCGGCTCCGGGGATACTACGTTCATGGGGGTACAGGCCGCCTGATAGCCGTCGAGCGTCGCGCCGATATGGGCGATGACGAGGTTGGCAGGGGTCAGCGCCAGGCCGCCGCTGCGGATCGCCGCATAGGCGTCCGGTAGGTACTGGCTGATAAGTGCCAGCGGGGGCGGATTGGCGCTAAGGTTGTCGAACATGGTGTCCTGAGCCGCGGTAATGGCCGCATCCGGCCAGTAGTAACGGATGCGATCCGACAGACTATATTGCAAATCGAAGCGCAGTTCAGGTCCTGTTGCGTGATAATATTTCGCCCAGTTGTGGGGTTCGGCGGCCATGCGGTCGATTGTGACCTGGCGGAAGTGGGATTGCTTGCCTGGCACAATCCACTCGTGTTCGATGGCGTCGAGCGCCCATAGAGCTTCGCGCAAGGCAAAGGTGACGCCCGGCCCGACCTTCAGGATGGCGAAGTGATCCTCGACCAATTCCTTCAAGGCCTTGGGCGTCTGGTAGTCGGTCGAGTGCGCTTCGAACAGGATGCCCGGCAACGCCTCGATGGCGCGACTGAGCTTGGTGGCCTTCGAGCGATTATAGTCGATGACCTTATGGTGGTCGAACTCGACGCCCGGCTGGACGACGGCGCCGACGACGCGTTGCCAGGCATCGTTCAGGCCCAGTTCGGAAAAGATGGCGCGGTGGGTTTCGATGGTCGCCAAGGCCGCTTCGGGCGTGGTGACTTCAAGCTCGGGCAGGTCTTCGGCGGCGCCACCCGGAACTGGGACTTCGGTGCCGATGACATAGACGCACTTTTCGCCGCCGACGCGGGCCTGCGTATCCTCGGCAATACGGATCAGGCGCGCGGCGCGGCGGGCAATGGTTTCTTCCGGCAGCGGCACCGGATCGTCGGCGCACGACATAGAACAGTCGGCGTGAATCTTGCGGAAACCGGCCGCGACATACTGCTCTATCAGAACGTCAGCCTTATTCATGGCGTCTTCAGCGCTGAGAGCCGTCCACGGATTAGGGCCCAGGTGGTCGCCGCCCAGAAGGATCCGCGAACGCGCAAAACCGACGCGGTCGGCAATAGCGAAAACGAACTCACGGAAGTCTTCGGGCTTCATGCCGGTATAGCCGCCGTCCTGATTGACCTGATTGCAGGTCGCTTCGATCAGCGTCACATCGAGTTGCGATTTCAGCGCGTGAACGAAAGATGCTTCGATCACCAGTGGATGGGCGGAACAAACTGAATAGATCCCGCACGGCACTCCGGCTTTGTGGCGAGCCACCATATCGAGCATGGCCTTCATAACACGAGGCTCCTTAATAAGTGCGTCTTTATGAAACGAGTCTTAGCGCAACATCACACCCTGCGCAATCAAAACAATGAAAACGAAACATATAAAATTTCGGTCG
>CAMLPZ010000181.1 GCA_946482045.1 uncultured Asticcacaulis sp. | reverse complement strand
TGAACCGCCTGTCCTATGCCTGGTTGACCCCGCCCTTTTCCGACGATGGCCCCAACGGCAGCGTCGAACCGATTGCCAAGAACTATGTCCTATCGGACTATTTCGCCGACGCCGAAGGATTCAAAGTCGATAAGGTCGTCCATATCGATGCTGGCGCGGCCGCTTCCGACGCACTCAATGAGACGCGCTGGCTGCAATCGCTGGCCGATGAGACGGGCTTTCCCCATGCCATCGTGGCCTTTGCCGCATTGAACGATCCTGACGTCGAGCCGCTCCTGGCCCAGCACGTCGAAAGCCGCAATGTCCGCGGCATCCGCCACATCATCAACTGGCACGAAAACCCCAGGCGCACCTATATGCCGCGCAACCTGCTGGAAGACGCAGGGTTCGCACGCGGATACAGCCTGCTGTCGCGCTACAAGCTGTCCTTCGACCTGCAGATCTATCCCGGCCAGATGGTCCAGGCCTATGAACTGGCCAAACAGCATCCGGATACGCCTGTCATCCTCAACCATATGGGCATGCCGGTCGACGCCGACCTGACGCAGTGGCGCCAGGGCATGTCAAAGCTTGCCGAGCTCCCGCACGCCGCTGTCAAGATTTCAGGTCTGGGCTTTGTCGATCGCGGCTGGACGGCGCAGTCGATGCGCGGCCTGGTGCTGGAAACCATAGACCGTTTCGGCCCCGAGCGCTGCGCCTTTGCCAGCGACTTTCCAACCGATAAGCTGTTCAACTCCTATTCCTACGCCTTGCGCGCCTACGACGGCATCACGTCGGGCTTCAGCGCGTTCGAGCGCGACGCCCTCTTCGCCGCCACCGCTGAACGAGTCTACCGGATCTGAAAGGATCTTCCGTGAAACAGGCTGCGTCTCATCGCACGATTTTAATATAACCATATAAAGATATCTTTATATCTTTATTGACTCTCGAAGTCTTCGGGGTTAGCAATCGGCCTCACGCCATCGCTTTGAGGAACCGCCGTGTCACACTCCGCCCCCGCCCTCCCCGTCGCCACACTGGGCACGCCCCGCATCGGCCTGCGCCGCGAACTGAAAACCGCGCTGGAAGGCTACTGGGCCGGAAAGTCCGATGAGGCCGCTCTACTGCAAACCGCCCGCAATCTTCGCGCCGTCAACTGGGGCCGGCAGGAAGCGCGTGGCGTCACCGTCATCCCATCCAATGACTTTTCGCTGTATGATCACGTGCTGGATACGTCGGTGATGGTCGGCGCCATTCCTGCGCGTTACGGCTGGCAAGGCGGGGCGGTCGGGCTTGAGACCTTTTTCGCCATGGCGCGCGGGTCGAACGGCCATCAGGAAGGCTGCGGGCCAAACTGCTCGGTCCGCCATGGCGGCGGCACCCCAGCGCTGGAGATGACCAAGTGGTTCGACACCAACTACCATTACATGGTGCCGGAATTCACGGCCGATCAGGCCTTCGTCCTGACCTCTCAAAAGCCGGTCGATGAGTTTCTGGAAGCGAAAGCTTTGGGCTATCATACCCGCCCGGTCGTGCTTGGGCCTGTCACCTACCTGCGCCTCGGCAAGTGTGAAGACGGCAATGCGATTGCGCTGATCGACCGCCTGATCCCCGTCTATGTCGAGTTGTTGAAGCGGCTGAACGCCGCCGGCGCCGAATGGGTCCAGATCGACGAGCCCGTTCTGGCGCTCGACTGCGATATCGCCACGGCAGCGGCGCTGCAAAAAGCCTATGCCGCCTTCGCGCACGAAGTGCCGGAGTTGAAACTGCTGGTCCCCTCCTATTTCGGTGGTCTGGAAGATAATCTCGATATCGCCGTCGCTCTGCCAATCGCAGGACTGCACATCGATCTCGTCCGCGCGCCGGAGCAGCTCGAGCCCCTTCTCAACCAGGCCCCAAAGGACCTCATTCTCTCGCTCGGCGTCGTCGATGGACGTAATATCTGGCGCGCCGACCTGGCCAAAATCCTCGACTGGCTGGAGCCCGTCATCGCCGCACACGGCCGCGACCGCTTCCAGCTGGCACCGTCGTGTTCACTGCTGCACACGCCGATCGACCTCGACCAGGAAGAGGCGCTCGATGGCGATGTCCGCTCCTGGCTGGCCTTCTCGGTGCAGAAGATGAGCGAGCTCGCCACCCTGTCGAAGGCGTTGACGCACGGCCGCGACAGCGTCCGCCACACGCTCGATTCCGCGACCTCGGCGGCGGCGGCGCGGCGCAATTCGCGGAAAGTGCATGACCGCTCAATCGCCAATCGCCTAAAGGCCGTAACGCCCGAACACAGCCAGCGCCACAGCCCGTTCGAGGCGCGCGCCGTCCTCCAGCGCCAGCGCTTCAACCTGCCGGCCTTCCCGACGACAACGATCGGTTCCTTCCCGCAGACACCTGAAGTCCGCCAGGCGCGGTCCGCCCATACCAAGGGCCAGATCGATGACAGTGGCTACGACCAATTCCTGAAAGAGGAAACCGAACGCGCCATCCGCTGGCAGGAGGAGATCGGCCTTGACGTGCTGGTCCACGGTGAGTTCGAGCGCAACGACATGGTGCAGTATTTTGGCGAACAGTTGTCGGGCTTCGCCTTTACCAAGCACGCCTGGGTGCAATCCTATGGCTCTCGCTGTGTCCGTCCGCCGGTCCTTTATGGCGATGTCTCGCGCCCGCGCGCCATGACCGTCGCCTGGTGGCAATACGCCCAGTCGCTGACGGATCGGCCGGTCAAGGGCATGCTGACGGGGCCGGTGACCATCCTCAACTGGTCGTTCGTGCGCGATGACCTGCCGCGCCCGGAAGTCTGCCGCCAGATCGCCTTGGCCATCCGCGACGAGGTCGAGGACCTGGAGGCGGCCGGCGCCGGCATGATCCAGATCGACGAGGCGGCGCTGCGCGAAGGCCTGCCCTTGCGCCGCCGCGACTGGCAGGCCTACCTCGGCTGGGCGGTCGATGCGTTTCGTCTCAGCGCATCAGGTGTCAGCGACCAGACCCAGATCCACACCCACATGTGCTATTCGGAGTTCAACGACATCCTCGACAGCGTGGCGGCCATGGACGCCGACGTCATCTCGATCGAGACGTCGCGCTCGCGGATGGAACTGCTCGACGCCTTCCGCACGCACAAATACCCCAATGACATCGGCCCCGGCGTCTATGACATCCATAGTCCGCGCGTGCCGGACACCGGTGAAATGACCGAACTGCTGTCGCTGGCACGCCAACGCCTCAATGACCGCCAGCTGTGGGTCAATCCGGACTGCGGGCTGAAGACACGCGGATGGGACGAAACAAAGGCGGCGCTGGTCAACATGGTGGAGGCGGCCAAGCGGCTGCGCGAAACCGCATGATGTTTTAGGACGGGCGGGAAGGTAAAGGAAAAGCGGACGCGCGCTTTTATCCTCAGCATCGCCCCCTATCTATTGGACGATGTCCCTACCCGTCCTGCTCTCTGAAATCGCTGCCTGCCGGGTGTGCGAAGCCTATCTGCCGCTGGGGCCGCGCCCCGTGGTGCGGATCGACCCGCGCGCACGCATCCTGATCGTCGGCCAGGCGCCCGGCACCAAGGTCCATGCCTCGGGCATTCCCTGGGACGACGCGTCGGGCAAACGCCTGCGCGACTGGCTGGGGGTGACGCCCGAAACCTTCTACGATCCGGCGCTGTTCGCCATCGTGCCCATGGGCTTCTGCTATCCGGGACGCGGATCGGGTGGCGACAATCCGCCCCGTCCGGAATGCGCGCCGCTGTGGCATGACCGCGTTTTGAGTACCTTGCCCCATATCAAGCTGAGACTGCTGATCGGCACCCATGCTCAGGCGCGTTATATCGGCGAACGGCGTAAGGTCACGCTTGGCGAAACGGTGCGCGCATGGCAGGACTACGCCGAGGACGGCCTGCTGCCGCTCGTTCATCCCAGCCCGCGTAACGGCATCTGGCTCAGCCGCAATCCTTGGTTCGAAGCGGAAATCGTGCCGGCGCTGCGCGAACGCGTGCAGACCATTTTGGCGGAGTAAGACCATGTGCGGACAGTTCGAAGCCCTGATTTTCGCCAACAAACTGATGGACGAAATGCGGCTGGAAGGTCCGGCCGAGCGCCAGGTCGTCAAGCCGACCCTCGGCGCCTCATGTCTTATTGCCAATCCGGATCATGGCGGAATCGAAATGGCGACCATGCGGTTCGGTCTGGTCCCTCTATGGTATAGAAAATCCATCCGCGACTGGACGGCGACAACCTTCAACGCCCGTCTTGAAGAGGTCGAGAGCAAGGCGGCATTCAAGGGCGCCTGGCGATATCGCCGCTGCGTTGTGCCGGCCGAGGCCTTTTTCGAATGGTCGGGCCCTAAGACTGACCGTATCAAGTGGCGCATCACCCGCGCGGATAACCAGCCGCTGGCCTTTGCCGGCATCTGGGACCAGGCGGACGTTTTAGAGGGCGAGATGTTCAGCTTCAGCCTTCTGACGCGGGCGGCCGGCACAGACATGTCGGCCATCCATACGCGCGAACCTGTGGTGCTTGCGCCGGATCATTGGGAGGACTGGATGCGGATGCGGCCGGTGGATTTGAATGCATCCGCCCCCTTGAGACTGAGCCGGATGGAGGACGGGAAACCCGGCCAGACACTAAGCTTGTTTTAGGAGGCTACTCGCCGAAGAATTCGCGCTGCGACTGTTCAAGCTCCTCGACATAGCGGCGGTTGACGTACTTTTCCGATACGAAGCCCAGCAGCTTGTGGTGGTCGTCGACAACGGCCAGGTCGTCGACGCTGAAGTGCGAAAATACGCGAAGGATCGCCGAGATATCCATGTCAGGACGGACATAGACGTCGGTCTGCTTGGCCAGTTGGGACAATGGCACGCCAGGCTCGTACGTATCCGCGTAGGCTTCGGCCGTCTGGACAATGCCGCGATAATCACCTCCGGCGTCAACCAGCAAAACCCGGCTGGTCGAGCCCAACGGCACTTTTTCGCGCAGGTCTCCAACGGTCGCGGTGACATTCAGCGTCGTAGGGTTCTTACGCATGAGGGTTCGGGCGGTCATCGATCGCATCCAGCCGATGTCGCGGGCCGTCCGCACCGCCTCGCCACGCAGGTGCAGCCGCCAGGTCGAGAACGAATAGCCGAAGCGCTCACGGACGATGGCGCTCGAACACAAACACGCCGTCACCACCGCTGCCGTCAGGGCGAAGTCGTGCGTCACTTCCAGGACCATCAGCGACATACACATCGGCCCACCGACGACCGCCACGGCCAGCGCCGCCATGCCGACGAGCGCCGCATTGGTGGTGTCAAGGCCCGCCTCGGGATAGATGGCGTTGATCAACTGCGCGAACGACGATCCGAGTAGCGACCCCAGGAACAGCGACGCAAAGAAAAGACCGCCGCGAAATCCGAACGCCAGGGACAGGATCGAAGCGAGAAGTTTGAGCGCGAACACCATCATAAGAGTTGCGATCAGGGTCTGGTGATCGAGATAGAGGTGCATGGCGCCATGGCCTGACGACAGTATCTGCGGCATCATCCAGGCGAGCGGCATCAGGCAGATGCCCCCCACGAATGGCCGCCAGATTTCACCGATCGGCAGCTTGCGCACCAGGGACTCGGCGCTGGCGACCGCGCGGACGATGACGATGCCGACACCGGCACACAATATGCCCAGCAGCGCATAGAGCAGATAGCTGCTCAACGCGATGTCGCGACTGATGGTCGAGGCGATGACGAAGGGCTCGATATCGAGCAGGGTCGCCGCGACCACGGCGGTCAGCGACGCGGCCGCCACTGGCGCCAGGGCCGAGGCCGTATAGCCGCCGAGCACGATCTCAAAGGCATAGAAACTGCCGGCCAGGGGGGCTCCGAAAGCCGCTCCGATGGCCGAACCGGCACCGGCGCCGACAAGCGTGCGCAGGTTGGCGCGCTTCAGATCCAGCCACTGGCCGATCTTGGAGGCGATGCCGCCGCCCATCTGGGCATAGGCGGCTTCTAGGCCGACCGACGCGCCGAAGCCGTTGGAAATGAGCGTCTGAACGGAGATAATACCGGTATCGCGCGCGGGGATGCGCCCACCATGCAGCGCGTTGGCTTCGACAGCGTCGATAGGAGCGCGGCGCTTCGCGAACATCACACGCGTCACGCCCAGCACTGCCCCGCCCAGCGGCAGTGCCAAAAGCCGCCACGGTTCCAGCGCGGGCAGCTCGCTCAGCCGCAGATCGGGCGAAAAGCCGTAGAGCAGGACCTGCATACCGTGCGAGATATGCCCCATCAACGCTGCCGATGCGCCGGCGAACAGCCCCACTACGGCCGCCAGCACGATGAACCACATGGGACTGGTCTGAATTTCGCGGCGCAGCCACGCAATACCCCGCAGGACCGGCCGGCCGACGGCTTTTCCTATGATGGCATCGCGTTGAAACGGCATGACAGGCGGACTCTGCGACAAGGACTCGCTAAAGAACAGGGTAAGCCTGTATGCAAACGTTGGAAAGGCATATTACCGCTTGGACGGCGCATCCGTGCGCGGCCGAAGCCATGGAAGCGTCGTCTTGCGCCACGACAGGCAGAGCGCGAAGGCAAGGCTTAAAGTCGCGGCGGGCAACCATACGGCCTGATTGCCCCAGCGCGTGGCGGCAATGGCTCCCATAAACGCACCCGCGATAAAACACAGGCAGACGATCAGAAAAAAGCGCCATTGCCGACGGAACCGGCCCTCTTCATCGAACACCACCGAAGCCATGAAACCTTCGGCGAAGCGACGCAGATTGGCGCTGGTCGTCACAGAGGTGAAGTCAAAGTTTTCGATCCGGGTAAAAGCGGTAGCCTGCAATGCCGCCACAAAGGCGATACCGGATACAATCAGCATATCCGGCACGGTACGTGGTAGAAAGGCGACAAGAACAAGAAAGGCGATTTCCAGCGCCAGGGACGACTCGGCGGGGTGCGGAAAAAAGTGGCGCAAGGGCTGGCGTTTCAGGCAGGCAGCCATCATGACGCCAAGGACATAGGCAACAAGCGGGCCTATGAACGGGATGGCCCTGCGCCAGTCGCCGTCAGTAAAGCGAACCGTCATAAAGACGATATTGCCGGTCATGGCGTTGGCGAACACACCGCCATGACCGACATAGGTGTAGGCATCGAGCTGCCCCGCGGCCAGAATCAGAAGGGCCGCCACGGGCAGGGTTTCATGTGGCTTTTCATCCGTCATCGGACAATTTTAGCTACGCGATGAGAATCCGCAAGTGACCAGAATTTTATTGCCGTTTACGGGTTGGCCGACAGCCCAACCAACCCTCGCACCGTCGCCTTGGCCGCGTCGAACACATCCGTCTCACGGCGCATCTGGGCAGTCATAACCGCGCCCTGGAATAGCAGATTGATCTGCCGGCCCATCGCCTCGGCATCCTTAAGTCCCGCCGTCCGGCACAGTTCGATGAACCGCTTTTCGACATAGACGGACGACTCGCGGCTGCGCGCTTCGATGCCTGCGTGCTTGCCGACATATTCCATACCGGCCTTCATCGCCAGACAGCCCTGGAAGTTGCTGCACTCCATCATCTCACGGCGCACATCGAATATCGCCAGTATCTGCTCGCGCGGATCCGTCGATCGCGCAAATGCCGGCGCGAACAGGGCGTCATCGACAGCTCCGCTGTACTGATCGAGTACAGCTTCAATGAGGTGCTCCTTGGACGGAAAATATTTGTACAGAGTGCGTTTAGAAATACCGGTATCCGCCATGACCGCATCGACACCGGTGGCGTGAAAGCCGCCACACCAGAACAGACGCTGGGCCTGGTCGAGAATCTCCTGCTTTTTCACATCCCCACGGGACAAGGGTTTGTCCATGACCGTACTCCGTACAATTCCGGTCCGCCAACTGACCGGCAAGGGCAAGAAATCTTGCGCCTGAATTTATATAGGCGCTGCCCTTGACGAAGTAAACCGATCTGTCTACATACGCCGATGTAAACAGATCGGTTTACTTATGCGCCGCCTCGCAACGATCCGGCCGAATTTCGGAGTTTAAAGCTATGTCCACCCTCACAGGCAAAACCATCCTCGTTACCGGCGCGAATCGCGGCATCGGCGCCGCCACTGTCCGCGAATTGCTGAAGACCGGCGTCAAGAAAGTCTATGCCGCTGCGCGCCAGCCGTCGTCCCTGCCCGACTTTGGCGACGCCCGCGTTGTTCCTGTCGCTCTCGACATCACCGACGACGCCTCGGTCGTCGCCGCCGCCAAGGCTGCGCCCGACGTTGATATCCTGCTCAACAATGCCGGCACTGCCGTCTTCAACAACTTCGTCGACAGCCCGATCGAGCTGATCAGCGGTGACATGAACACCAACTATTACGGCACGCTGCGCGTCATCCGCGCCTTCACGCCGCAGCTGGAAGCCCGAGGCCGTGCGACGATTGCCAATGTGGTCAGTGTTGTCGGCCTGACCTCGGCGCCCGGCCTTGCCGGCTATTCGGCCTCGAAAGCGGCCCTGCAATCCGCCACCCAGACCCTGCGCGCCACCTTGAAGGACAAGGGCATTCGCGTCTTGGGCATCTATCCCGGCCCAATCGACACCGACATGGCGCGCGACATCCCGCTCGAAAAGGCGACGCCCGAGCATGCCGCCTCTGAGATCGTGAAAGGCCTTGAGGCCGACCAGGACTACATCTTCCCCGATCCGGTCGCCAAGCATATCGGCGCCCTGTGGGCCAGCGACGGCCGC
>CAMLPZ010000180.1 GCA_946482045.1 uncultured Asticcacaulis sp. | reverse complement strand
CCGCTATTGGCACCACCGCCGGCGCGATCCTCGCGCGGCCGGAAGCTGCGTTCACCCTGCGGGCGATCGCCTTGCGGACGGTCAAAGCGCGGCTTGCCATACGACGGACGGTCACCACCGCTCCGATCTTCGCGCGGACGGAAGCTGCGTTCACCCTGCGGGCGGTCACCTTGCGGACGGTCGAAGCGCGGCTTGCCATACGGCGGACGGTCACCACTGCCACGGTCTTCACGTGGACGGAAGCTACGCTCGCCCTGCGGACGTTCGCCTTGCGTACGGTCAAAGCGCGGCTTGTTGCCATAGCTCTTGCGCTCGCCACCACCGTCGCGGTCTTCGCGCGGTCGGAAGCTGCGCTCGCCCTGCGGACGGTCACCGCCACCGAATTCGCGCTTGGCGCGCTCATAGGCGCCGGCTTCCCCCGCCGGAATGCCATCATACGACTTTTTAGCGCCATAGCTGCGGGCCGGACGCGCCCCGTCGCGCGGCGCACGGTCTTCGCGCGGACGGAAGGACGGCCGATCTCCGCCGCCACGCTCTTCGCGCGGCTTGTAGGCGCGGGGCGCACGATCTTCGCTGCCGGTCTCGGGACGCGGCGTCCATGGCTTCTTGTCGAACGACCGTTCACCGCGCGGCGCGAAGGTGCGCTCCTGGCGGCGGTCGCGGCTCTCGCCGTCACCTTCGAAGCGCGGACGCTCGTCGAAATCCCGGTCCTTGAACTCGCGGCGATCCTCGAATTCACGGCGGACACGCGGACCATCGCCAACCTTGCGCTCGCGCGCCGGCCTTGACGTTTCGCGGGCGTCGGTCTTGCCAAAGCGGTCGCCACCAGCGCGGCGGCCTTCGGCGGCCGGTCGCGCCCTGGGCAGGTCGCGCGTCTGGCTGGCGCCTTCGGGCGGAAGATTGCGCGGGTCGATCTTGTCGCTCAGCAGCTCGCGGATCACGCGGGGGCCGACTTCTTCGACATCGCCGGCTTCGAGGTTGCCAAGCAGGAACGGGCCATAGGCCAAACGGATCAGGCGATTGACCTTCAGGCCGATCGATTCCAGTACCTTACGGACTTCGCGGTTCTTGCCTTCGGTGATCGAGACGGTCAGCCAGACGTTGGCGCGGCCATCGGCCTTGTCCTGCCGCTTGTCGAGCGTCGCTTCCATCGGACCGTAGATGACGCCATCGACCGTCGTGCCGTTCTTCAGGCGGTCGAGCTCGGCTTGTGTCGTGTGGCCCAGTGCGCGGGCGCGATACTGCCGCACCCAGGCGGTTGACGGCATTTCCAGCGCGCGCGCCAGTTCGCCGTCATTGGTCAGCAGCAGCAGGCCTTCGGAATTGAGGTCGAGGCGGCCGACGGAGATGACGCGCGGCATAGGCTGCGGCAGCTTTTCAAAAACGGTCGGACGGCCTTGCGGATCGGAATGGGTGGTCATCAGGCCGACGGGTTTATGATAGCGCCACAGGCGGGTCGGCTCGGCCTTGCCGATCGGCTGGCCTTCGACGGTGATGACGTCGGTTGACGAGACCAGCACGGCCGGCGTTTCAAGGATGCGGCCGTTGACGGCGATCTTGCCGAGGCCGATCAGGCGCTCGACTTCACGACGCGAGGCCAGGCCGGCGCGCGCCAGCACCTTGGCGATACGCTCCGTCTTGACCGGTGGCTTGGCATCCTTGCCGTCCTTGCCACCCCTTCTCGGGCCTTTGGCGTCCCTGGCAGGGCGCTTGCGTTCGCCATCGGGCTTATCACCACCCCGGGCGTCGCGGAATTCCTGGCTCTGATAGCGATGGCCATCGGCCATGTCCTGGTCTTCCTGGCTGATCGGCGCAGCGGCCGGGGTCTCATGCTTTCCAGAAGTTTCTGGGGTTCCATCTTTATTGGGCATGTCACGCTCTCCAGCGTTACTGTTATCGGTCACGACAATGACTTTCTTTTAAAACCCGGCGCATAAGGCCTTTTTGCTTGACGCGGCGGGCATGTTTCGTCTTGTGACAGCATGGTTCACGATGACGAAAGCCTGATGCAGGCCGCTTTGGACGAGGCGCAATCCGCTGCCCGGTCCGGCGAAGTGCCGATTGGCGCTTTAATCTTCGATCCGTCAAGTAAAACCATTGTTTCAGTCGCAAGAAATTCGCCGATTAGCCTTAATGACCCTTCGGCGCACGCCGAAATACTGGCTATGCGAGCGGCGGGCGCGGCCATTGGCAATTATCGCCTCACCGATTTGTGGCTCTACGTCACGCTGGAGCCTTGCGCCATGTGCGCCGGCGCCATCAGCCACGCCCGCATCGGCCGCGTCATCTATGGCGCTCCCGATCCGAAAGGCGGGGCGGTCGACCACGGCCCGCGCTTTTTCGCGCAGCCGACCTGCCACTGGCGGCCGGAGGTGAGCGCGGGCGTACTTGCCGAACAGAGCGGGACTATGCTCAAAGACTTCTTCCGGGCAAAACGTAAAGGGAATGTATAGGGGGACGCATGATCAACGCCGGCTTCAAACTTGATCTTGGCCCGCTCAACGGCTTTATCCACGAAGTCGCCACCTATGCGGACGCCCTATGGCACCTCGTGACCAAAAAGCCGGAAATGCTGGCCAATGTCGGCTGGGCCGCGGCGCTCATGGCCGTCACCAT
The DNA here is from genome assembly GCA_946482045.1 of uncultured Asticcacaulis sp. The sequence continues at coordinate 6,159 of CAMLPZ010000180.1, read as the reverse complement.
GGTCCTGTCGAGCCTGATCGGCGACGCCGTCAAACGGGTGTCTCGCCGGCTGGTTCACCGCGACGCCGACCGAACCCTGCCGGAATTCTTCTCCCAAGTCGTGCGCTGGCTGGTCCTCCTGATCGGTCTCGTCGCCGTGCTCAACCGGCTGGGTGTCCAGACGGCGTCATTGATCACGGTACTGGGCGCGGCCTCGCTGGCCATCGGCCTGGCGTTGCAGGGCACACTGAGTAACGTCGCCGCCGGCCTGATGCTGTTGTTTACCAAGCCTTACCGTATCGGCGACTCCGTCAAGATGGGCGACGTGACGGGCAAGGTGCATCGCCTGGGCCTGTTCTCGACCGAGATCGACAATGTCGACAATGTCCGGGTCTACGTACCCAACACCAAGGTGTTCTCGAACGAGATCACCAACATGACCACCAACGGCGCCTCAAGGGTCGAACTGCGCGTCGAGGTCGGCTACGACACGGACCTGGAAGCCGCCGTGGCCCTTTTGACCGAGGTGGCGAAGGCCCAGGCCGATCACCTTCCGGCGCACGAGGTGTCGGTGCATCTGCATGAGTTCGCCGCGTCGGGCGTCATCGTGCGCATGTGGATATGGACCCTGCCCGCCAATGCGCTGAAGGCCAAGACGCACTGGATCATTGCGGTCAAGAAGACTCTGGACGCCGCCGGGATCGAAATCCCCTATCCGCACCAGGTGGCGATCGAGCGCAGTGCTTGAATTCGGGCCTGATTAAAACGCCGCACTCCTTGCCAAGACGCGGCGTTTCATTGTGGCTATAAATGGCTCAGAACTTATAACCGACGCCGAAGGACACGACCGGATAGGTCTTGAAATCCTTCAGTTCGTCTTCAAGGTCCCGGCGCTCGATCTCCAGCGCCTGCTGATAGGTCGGGTCGCTGGCCATGGTGCCGTTCGACGTCAAAGAGACCTTGGGTGAGCCCTGAAAATAAGCGCCGGTTTCCAGGCTGAAGCCGACATGGCCGGCGGCCCAGCGCCAGCCAAGGCCCAGATACGGCGCGGTATCCTTGAAATCGGCTTTTGCGGTCAGGACGCCGATTTGCTCGGGCGTAAACGGAATACCGCCGATGTCGGTCTGCTGCGCCGGATCAGCCGTCGCCTTGATCTCGTTATTGTTCTTATAGAGGCCGGCCGTAACGAAGAACGGGCTGTCTTCGGTAAAGCGGAAATCGACCTGGCCGCCGAACGAGCCCAGTTCGAGCTCGCCATTGTACTGGATGTTGTCGGACTCGAAATCATCGTCGTAATTGTAGGTGTTGACGACGGCGCGGCCGGAAATGTGCGGTGTGAACTTGTGCGCGTACTCCAGCCCGAGGCCCAGTGTGCTGGCGCGCACGCCGACATATTCGGGCTCGGCATGAGCGCTTAAGGGAAGTAGGATGGCGAGACTTGTCGCGGTAAAAAGGGCAATGCGCATGGGTCGGACTCCAGTTTTCAGGAGCCTATGCGTCATCCCAGATCGGTTGACAAATCGGATTGCCGCGCCAAAAAATCAGCCCGGCATAAGGATCAGAATACCGAAGCCAGACGGATATTGGCCGCCAACTGGTCGCGATGAATATCCCGGACAATTTTGAAGAAAGCCCCGGTTCCGACAATAACCAGCGCCAGTCCCAAGGTAAAAGCGATATAGGCCGGGCCAGCGCCAACCACAATCTCATCGTCCTGGAAACGTCCGGCGATCGACGTGATGATATTGCCGAAAATATTCGGCAGCCACCACAGCAGAATAAGTGGCGACGGCTTGGGATAGCGGCCATCAACCGGCCCCTTGCTGCTCACCGCAATATCGCCCATGACCATGCAGGGTTTAACCAGGTTGGCGAATGGAACGAAAAACCAGCCGACAGCCCAACCCGGCGTAATATCCAGCGCCGGACGCAGCACTTTTGCATTGCGGGCAGCGCCGTAAATCCAAAACAGGCTGACAATGCCTGAAACCAGCCACATGACAATGTAAGACAACATGGACAGCCCTACCGGCAACTCCAGGACATCGTAGAGACTGTCGTTAAAAAGATAAGCCGTCTGTCCGGCCGTCCAGACCGTCATGGCGATCAGCTTGACGACAATCAGGCCCAGAGTCCATGCGGTCAACGTCTTCATAGGCTTGAAGACATATCGCTTTTCAGATCTGGTATTCATCTTCCCCCCACCTTGGCTGCCTGGTTACAGCCCCTTACGACCAATGTTGTAGAACCTTTCCGACCGCTGGGCGAGCAGTTGCTCCGGCGTCAGGAAGCTGAGCGCCTTCAACTCTTCTTCCAGCACATTGCCGAGCGTCTCGATCATCTTTTCGCGGTCGGAGTGCGCGCCGCCGGCGGGCTCTTCGACGACGCGGTCGACAATGCCCATCTTGAGCAAGTCGGGTGCGGTGATCTTCATGCGATCGGCGGCGTCCTTGGCCCGGCCGCCGTCCTTCCACAAGATCGAGGCAGCGCCTTCCGGCGAAATGACGCTGTAGATCGAATGTTCGAGAATCAGCACGCGGTTGGCCGCTGCCAGCGCGATCGCGCCGCCCGACCCGCCCTCGCCCGTCACCGTGGCGATAAATGGCGACTTCAGCATCAGGCCCTTTTCGGTCGAGCGCGCGATGGCTTCGGCCTGGCCGCGCTCCTCGGCGCCGATACCCGGATAGGCGCCGGCCGTATCGACAAAGGTCAGGACCGGCAGGCCGAACTGCTCGGCCATCTCCATCAGGCGCACCGCCTTGCGGTAACCTTCCGGGCGGGCCATGCCAAAATTGTGCTTCAGGCGCGTATTGGTGTCGTGGCCCTTTTCGTGGCCCATGACCACGACCGATTGGCCGCGGAACTTGCCCAGGCCGCCAACGATCGCCTGGTCGTCACCGAACTTGCGGTCGCCGCGCAGTTCGACGAAGTCCTCGATCAAGCCATTGATATAGTCGACCAGATGCGGGCGTTCCGGATGACGCGCCACCATGGTCTTCTGCCACGGCTCCAGCCTGGCGTAGACGTCCTTGCGCAGGCGCTGGCTCCGGTCGCGTAGCGCCTGGATTTCCTCATCGAGATTGGTCCCGCTGGCCGAAAGGGCCGACAGTTCGTCGATCTTAGCTTCCAGGTCAGCAATGGGACGCTCGAATTCGAGATAGTGACGCATCAAAATGGGCTCTCGGCTGCCGGAAAGTTCGCAAATCAGAAGCGATACGCCGAAAAGTGTAACGCAGTTTTCGGCTTGATATCGCGACAATACAGGGAGTTGGCGTTTAACAGCAAGCGGGTGAGAAGGCAAAGAGGATTTTGTCGGAGGGGTTAAGGCTGCTTTGCAAGGGGATGATGCGTTTCGACGACCTCGCGCAGCCGTTCGCTGGCCACATGGGTATAGATCTGAGTCGTCGAAATGTCGGCGTGGCCCAGTAGCGTCTGAACGACGCGCAGGTCTGCCCCGCCTTCCAGGAGGTGCGTAGCGAACGCATGGCGCAGGACGTGCGGCGACACGCGGGCCGGGTCTATGCCTGCGTTCATCGCCGCTTCGTCGAGCAGTTGCCCGACGCGGCGACGCGTCAGGTGGCCATCGGCGCCGCGTGAGGCGAACAGGAAGGGATTGGCCTGGTCCTTGGCCTGCAAAAAGGCGCCCCGAATATCGAGATAGGCTTTGATGGCCTCTCGCGCCGCCGGGTTGAGCGGCACCAGCCGCTCGACGCCGCCCTTGCCCTTGATGATCAAAAAGGCCGGATCGCGGACAACGGCATCGAGCCGGAGCGACACCAGTTCGGAAATCCGCATACCTGAGGCGTAAGCCATCTCGATCAGGCAGCGCAGGCGGATGGCCTGGGTGATATCCTTGACGCCCGCCGCCTCGATCAGCGCTTCGATCTCTTCGCGGCTGATAATCTTGGGCAGTTTCAGGCCCTTGCGCGCCGCGGCGATCTTGCGGCTGGGGTCGGCGGCACACAGGCTTTCCGATACGCAGAACCGATAGAACTGACGCACCGCCGAGCGTTTGCGCTGCATCGAGCTCGACGCCAGGCCGCGTTCATCGAGGATGGAGAAGTAGCGCGCGATATCGGCTTCGCCCAAACCCAGCAAGCCCGAGGGCGTGACATTCAATATCTCACCGAGGTCGGCAAGGTCGCGGCCATAGGCGTCGAGCGTCGGACGCGCGGCGTTGCGTTCGACCGCCATCATCTGCAGGAACTGTTTCACCGGGTCGAATGCAGGGCGTGACATAATGAGGGCTCAAAGGAAATTCGTCCGAACTCTGGCAAAGCCCCCCTAATATCGTGTAAAAGCCGCCGTTATGACTCTTCATCCTTTTGGCCAGGACATGGCTAGCCAGCCATGACCGCGCCCACAAACCCTGCCGAGGCCGTTCCGCGCCCGCAATTCACCCTGCCCCGCACAGTGGCGCTCGTCGGACTGATGGGCGTCGGTAAGACAACCATCGGCCGCCGTCTGGCTGATCATTTCGGCCTGCCCTTCGTCGACGCCGACGAGGAGATCGAAAAAGCCGCCGGTCAGAGCATCGCCGACATCTTTGCCCACTATGGCGAAGCTGGCTTCCGTGACGGCGAGCAGAAGGTCATCGCCCGCCTGCTCGATGCGCCGGTTCAGATCCTGGCGACGGGTGGCGGCGCCCTGACCAACGCCCTGACGCGCAAACGCCTGAAAGAAAAGGCGATCACGGTCTGGCTGAAGACCGACCTGCGCGTCCTGGCGCGGCGTGTCGCCAACAAGCCGCACCGCCCCTTGCTGAAAGATCGCGATCCGATGGATGTCCTGAAAGACCACGTCGAAAAACGCTATCCCCTATACGAAATGGCCGATGTCGTCGTTGACACCGGCGACAATTCCCACGGCCGGGCCTTGGAAATGGTCCTCGATGCGCTGTACGCGCACGTCAATGGAGACAAGACATGACGGAGATACGGCGCATTGCGGTCGATGGCCAAGGCTTCAAGCCATACGAAGTCGTCGTCGGCCAGGGCCTCCTGAGCGAAGCCGAAAAGTGGATCGGGCCGTTCCTGACCAACAAGCGCGCCGTGCTGGTGACCGACAGCCATGTCGATCCCCTGCATGCCGACGCGCTGCTTAAACAGTTCGAAGCCGCCGGCCACGCGACGCACAAGATCGTCATTCCGGCAGGTGAGCAGTCGAAGTCGTTCGATGGGCTCAAATACCTCCTCGAGCAGATGCTGGAGATCGGCCTCGACCGCAAGGACGTGGTCCTGGCGCTCGGCGGAGGCGTCATCGGCGACCTGGCTGGTTTTGCCAGCGCCGTCTATATGCGCGGCATCGATTTCATCCAGTTGCCGACCACCGTACTGGCCCAGGTCGATTCGTCGGTCGGCGGCAAGACGGCTATCGACCACGAAAAAGGCAAGAACCTGATCGGCGCCTTCTGGCAACCGCGCCTGGTCCTGTGCGACCTCGACATATTGAAGACTCTGCCCGAACGTGAAATCCGTTGCGGTTACGCCGAGATCATCAAGTACGGCTTGCTGGGCGATCCCGCCTTTTTCGACTGGCTCGAAGCACACGGCCACGATGTCATTTCTCTTCAACCGGAAGCGTTGCTGAAAGCCATTTCCAAAAGTGTGGAAATGAAGGCCAAGATCGTCGCCGCCGATGAACGCGAAGGCGGCAAGCGTGCCCTGCTCAACCTCGGCCACACCTTCGGCCACGCACTGGAAGCGGAAGTCGGCTTTGGCGATCAATTGCTGCACGGTGAAGCCGTCGCCGTCGGCATGGCCCAGGCCTTTCGCTACAGCGAGATGATCGGCGAATGCAATGAGTCTGATCGTGAACGCGCTGTCGCCGCTATCGCGAGCGTCGGGCTGCCGACCAGCATGGCCGAGGTCCGCAATGAACCGTTCGAGGCCGGCCGGCTCATCAAGCACATGGGCACCGACAAGAAGGCCGAGGGCGGCAACCTGACCTTCGTCCTGGTCAAGGGCATCGGTGAAGCCTACGTCGCCAAGAAGGTGCCGCGCGACTCGATCTGCAACTTCCTGATCATGGACGGCGCCGAGATGGCCGAAGACCAGCCATGCTGATCGCTACCCTGCTCGTCCTGGCGCCGTCGCTGATCGGCCTGCTGTTCGTCTCGGCCCTGTTTTCGGCCGGCGAAACCTCGCTGACCGCTGCCTCGCGCGGCCGCATGCACCAACT
>CAMLPZ010000179.1 GCA_946482045.1 uncultured Asticcacaulis sp. | reverse complement strand
CTCTAGTCGCGCGCCGTGCGGCAGAACTGTCCTGGTGTCTGGCCGGTCCAGCGTTTGAAGGCGCGGGCAAACGACGCAGGCTCCGAGAAACCGCACAGATAGGCGGCTTCGTTGATCGATGCCTTGTGGCCGCGCAGATAGTCCTCGGCCAGGCGCCGCTTCAGGCCATCCAGCACGCCGGCAAAGGTTGTGCCTTCATCCTTCAGCTTTCGAAACAGGGTCTGGCGGCTGAAACCCATCTGCGCGGCGAAGGTGTCGGCCTTCAGTTCGCCGTGGTGTATGACGGGCAAGAGCAGGGCCTCCAACTGGCCACGCACCGTCCTGGCCGCATCCAGCTCGGCCAGCAGCGCATCGGCGTGTTTGGTCAGGACGCCGAAAACGTAACGCGGGTTCTGGGCGACCTTCCAGCCGGTGATCTCCGGATGCAGTTCGAGCGCGTTCCAGCCGCTGTTGAAATGCACCGGGCACTGGAAGATGCGGTCGTATTCGGCAGCATAGGATGGCGCCATGTGGGTAAGGTGCACGCCCAGTACGTGCGGCTGATCGAGGAACCGGCGTGGGCCGCACACAAGGCGTGCAAAGGACTCTTCGGTCATTTCTGGAAATGCGTTGGGATCGCGGCGGTGAAAGACCATGAACATCTTGCCGTCCCTGAAGGCCAGCTCGACCCTGGGGCCTTCCTCGGTGTCGATAAACTCGGTCGCCAGCCGGCCATAGCGTTGCAGCTGCACGAAGGCTTCGCCCATGGTGGCTGACGCCTCCATGATCAGGCCCAGCACGGACACTTCCGACATGCCCACCTGTTCGCCGTAATGCAGCGCCAGGGCCGGATTGCCGGTCGCTTTCTGGGCGGCGCGCATCAGGTCGATATAGAGCTGGAACGCAACGCGATTGTCGGGATTGCTCAGGCGGTGCGCGTTAATGCCAACGCCTTTAAGCAATGCCTCCCGATCCGCGCCCTTGGCAGCGGCGAAATCGGCCAGGCCGGACACCAATCCGGCGGAAACGGTTGCCTCAAGCACGACATCCCCCTGTTACGTTTGGTCAGTCCGCTGTTACGCAGCGTCATTGTTTCTCCGTCTGTTGCCGATATCCTCAGAAAAAACAACGGTATTGTTTTTCCGGCGAAGGCAATACGGCCAGGGGAGATACTATGAAAGAACCGTCGCTGGTGCGGCTTTACCTGCTTCGCGCCTGCTACCTGTTGATGGTGGTGGGGATTGCCTGGCAATTCTGGCCGAAACTCTTCGGTGAGGTCGTCTTCATGCCCGCCGGCGAAAGTGCGGCGATCGCCATGCTCAGCATACTGGGCCTGCTGTCGATAGCTGGTTGTTTTGCGCCGTTGCGCATGTTGCCGGTCATGCTGGTCGAAATCGGCTGGAAGGTCATCTGGACGGCGTCGGTGGCCCTGCCGCGCTGGCAGGCCGGGACGATGGATCCGGGGGTGATCGGCACGCTCCTCGCCTGCGCCTTTGCGGTGCCTTTTCTGATCATCGTGCCATGGGGGTATGTTTTCAAGCATACCCTGCGTCCGGCGGAGCGCTGGAGCTGAGCCATGATGCGACTGCTTTTTCTGATCCTCGCGGCGTCTGCGATGGCTGCGCCTGCCATTGCCGAAACACTCAAGCCTGCCCCCGACGCGCCCGTCTGGATGCACTGGGGCGCGGCCCTGCTGCTCTGGCTGCACATTGGCGGCGGAACGCTTGGGCTTCTGTCGGGGACGGTCGCCGTCCTGTCGCCGAAGGGCCGACCTGTTCACCGCGCAGCCGGCAAGGTCTTCTTTGTCTCGATGTTTATCGCCTATGCGGTAGGCGCGGGCGTTGCGCCCTTCCTGGAAACCGGGCAGAGGCCGAACTTCGTCGCCGGCATCCTGGCGCTGTATCTGCTGGTTACGGCGTGGCTGGCGGCGAAACGGCGCGATCCTGTGGTGGGTTTTATTGAGTATGGCGGGCTCGCCATAGCGCTGAGCGTGGTGGCCGCAGGCGCTTACTTCATGATGCAGGGCATGCGCGATCCGTCCGGCACGGTCGATGGCTCACCGCCTCAGGCCTTTGTGTTGTTCATCGTCACGGGCCTGTTGGCCGCGGGGGGCGAGCTGCATGTCGTTCTACGCCGTACCATCACCGGCGTATCGCGGATATCGCGTCACCTGTGGCGGATGTGCATGTCGCTCTTCATCGCCTCGGGCTCGTTCTTCCTCGGTCAGCAGCAGATACTACCCGAAGCGGTGCGCGGGTCGCTGTGGCAGTTCGGGCCGGTGATCTTCCCGCTGGCGGCGGCTGTTTTGTGGCTGGTGATCGAGCACCTGCCAAAAAAGGTCAGAAGCTGACGTCGATCGTGGTGCGGCGGTTCTTCGCATGGGCGACACCGTCGCGGGTTGGTACGGCCAGGTCCTTCTCACCCTTCCAGCGGATGGTGATGACCGATGACGGAACACCTTCGTTCTTAAGGCCAGTGGCCACGACATTGGCGCGCTTGCGCGACAGGGCCAGGTTGTAGGCCGATGAGCCTGAGGTATCGGCGTGTCCGGTAACCGTAAGCTTGGGCGCGGGCGCCGACTTGGCGTGTTGCGCGGCAGTGGCGATGACAGACTGCGCGGCGGCGTTCAGGCGCAGACTGTTGAGCGGGAAGTAAACCGTGTATTGCTTGGGCGTCGGAATCGCCATGACGGGCGGCCGTGCATCGGGCTCGGCTGAGGTCGCCGCCTGGGCCGGAGCGGGCAGTGTGGCAACAGCCATAGGCGCGGACGGCGCCGGTGCGGGGCCAGCCGGCTGTGCCGGCGCAGGGCTGACCGACAGGGCGTTGGGCACGCTGGCGCCGGCCGTGCTAAGGGGGGCCGAAGGAGCCGAGGCAACCGAAGACGGGCGCGACTTGACCGGCGCGCCGAAGCTCCAGCGCAGGCCGACGCTTAAACTGTGGTCGCTGAAGTGGCCGGCGGCCTTGGCTGTATAGGCGTCGGTAACAGGACCTGATGCGTTCGGCGGCGTATGGATGTCCGTCGCGGCGACATCGTAGGACGTGTTGCCGGTCCGCATGAAGCGGTAGATCATCTCGAAATTCAGCCGCTTGGTGACACGCCAGCTGGCGCCGGCGATGGCCTGGGCGGCCGGCACGGTCTGTTCCGACGATACCGTGTAGGTGCGGGCGTGGCCGTTGGTGCTCGACGGTCCCGAATAGGTCGTCTTGGCCTGAACGACGCCGGCGCCGACGCCAACGAAGGGGTGGAGCGGCAAATCGGGGCGAATGTCATAGATCAGGTTGACCATGGCCGACGCCTTGTCGACCTTGCCAAGCCCACCCGGAGCGCGTTCGCCCGCCAGGCCGTCGGTAATGGCTCCCGGGCGCGTGCCGAACTCGGCCTCGGCGCGGATATTGGGCGTGAATTGATAGCCGACACGGGCGAAGCCGGCGGCGCCACGGTCGATCTTCAGCGATGCTTCGTCACCCAGCGGCGTGACCGACGCGGCCGACCCTGTCCCCTGCAGGGTGACGTCGGTAATCTCAAGGGTCTGGGTCGTGCCTGGCGTCTGGCCGGCTTCGATGGCGGCATACCAGCCGATATGGGTGTCGGCGGAGGCGGTGTGAGACAGGGCGGCCCCGGCCAGGGTCATGGCCGTACCCGCCAGAAGTTTCAGTTTCATCCCCGCCATGTCGCCTAAGTCCATCTACACATTCAGAAAAATGAGCGGGCAAGATATCACGTTCCCGTCAATACACACGGCTGGACACGCAACAGCCGAAGATTCCGGCCAGGCGCGGCAAATATACGTCGCTTGAGGCCTGGGACGCGTAAGGTGGCTGGCCTGTTTTCACCGACCAGCCGAATCCGTCTCGCATTGGTGTCATTTCTTCTTCTTGACGTCGTCCTCCTTGGCGACGGCACGGTCTTCGGCGTTGAAGGTCACAGGCGCGGATGCGGCGCTGGAACCATAGTCGCGGCTTTTCTTGGCCAGACGCCGCATGGTCGATGTCATGCCATCCTTGCCGACCGCCATGGTCTTTTCCGTCGTGACGCCCATCTTGCCGGCGTCGGTAAACTTGGCGAATTCGGCGCCCAGGAAGACGACCTCCCAGCCCTTGGCGCGGGCACGGTCCAGTGCTGCGCGCGCGCCTTGTTGCGTGACCTCACGGCTGGAATTTTCTTCGCCGTCGGTCATGATGACCAGGACGGCCTTTTTCGGATTGTCCTGTTCGGCGATCGAGACAATGCGGCCGATGGCGTCATAGAGCGGCGTCATGCCGCGCGGACTGGCTTCGGCGGTCGTGACATTGCGCCAGCCGGTCGCGGGAACCTTCCTGCGCAACACATCGAATTGCAGGCCGTTCTGGGCGTCGAAAACGGCCAGAGTCACGGACGTTCGCAGTGCTCCATCACCTTCGCCCAGGGCCTCGGCATAGGCATTGACCGAGGTCAGGGCTTCTTCCCAGATGTCCTGCATCGAGCCGGTCCTGTCGAGCAGGATATAGGTGTTGACGCTGGCGTTGGGCGCAATACGCGTGGCGGCTTCGGCCTGAGCGAGCACCGGGCCGGCGGCCAGCGGCAGCGCCGCCAGCGCCAGGGACAGCCAAAAAGTTTTAGACATGATGACCTCCTAAAATGGCGAGGTCCATCTGAATTCCCTGCCCCGCCACTTATAGATGAGCGCGTCCTTTGCGTCCGGCGCGTGTCCAAATAACGGCGTTCCGAATACATTATGCAGGCGGAATTGTGTTCAGAGCCTGCCGCTGCGCACGGCTTCGTGCGCGGTTGTGAGTTTCGCGTGAGCAGGGAATTTGCTATGTTATGTTCACGGGAAATGGCCCGTATTAACTCCCTGGACTCTTGTCATAGGGCGACACGGCGTCAGAGCAGACGGCCATATCATCAAAGGGTATGGATAAAACGTCAGGCTAAAGCGCCAAATATGAAAGACCCTCCGAGCAATCGGAGGGTCTTCGTCATTTCGGAACCTGTTCAGCCTGCTTATTTCACGACGGCTTCGCGGCTGAAGCGCTTGCCGTCCGGCGAGACGGTGCGGACACGGACCTCGCCTTTGACGGCGGTGGGGCCGGAGTAGGCTGTCCAGTCGCCGGTCGCGGTGCGGTACTGGATCTTCAGGCTGGCGGGCACGGCATTGGCCTCCAGCTTGCCCTCCTGTACACGCGCGCCCGGCATGGGCAGGCGGTACTTGACTCCGGCCTGCTCGAGCGCCGGCAACTGGGCGGCGACGCGCGCCTGGAAATCCTGCCAGTCGGCCTGCACCGCCGCCTTGTCGATGCTGCCGTCGTCATAGGCGTAGGACTTGCCAGGCACGTACTGAGGCTCCCATGCTGCCCGGTGCCAGGCGCGCTCCGCGACCGCCAGGGTGCGTGGGAACAGCATGTAATCGGCGATCTGCGGCGTGCGGACGACCTCGCTCCACAGCTGGCCCTGCATGCCGGCAATCTTGTGGCCGGGCGCCAGCGGGACGGTGTCGTTGATCTTGCCAGGCTGGTTGGCCGGCGTGGTCATGAGCGTGCCATTGGCAGGCAGGTTTTCCGGCATGAAGGCGAAGATCTTATACAGATCGGTGGCGCGTGACGCCCAGTCGTAGCCGCGTTCATGGCCGTCGGCGGCGTAGGGCATGTCGAGATACAGGACATCAGGGTTGGACAGGACGATGTTCCAGCCCTGGTTGGCCTGTTTATGCACCTCGGCGACTCCGCCGCTGAACAGGCCCCCCCAGGTGTTCGACTGGACGCTTTTCGGCATCTTGGCTGGATCGACGTGCCCCATGCCGTCGCTCCAGCCGGCAGGTTCTATGCCCTTGTCGGTCAGCAGCTTGGTGACGCGGGTGACGAATTGCGGACCCAGGTCTTCGTATTTCAGATTCTGCTCGGCCATCAGCTTTTTGCAGGCAGGCGACTCCTTCCACGCACCTGCGGTCTCGTCGAGGCCGAGGTGATAGGTGTGCAGTGGCGCGCCCGCCTCGTCATGCATGCCCTTGATGTCGGTCAGCACGGCGTCGATGAAGGCGTAGGTCGAGTCCAGGCAGACATCGAGCGTGTTGTCATTATAGCTCTGGATCGAGTCGTAGACAGTGGTGTCATTCGGATCAACCAGGCGGAAGCGCGCGGCTTCCTCGGGCTTGCCCTCGGCAATCAGACGGCGGGCACGGGCCTCCATGGCGCGGACGGATGCGCGGCTGTGGCCAGGCATGTCGAAGGACGGGATAACCTCGATCTGACGTGCCTTGGCGAATTTCAACAGCTCGACATAGTCGGCGCGCGTCAAGTAGCCATTGACTGCGGCGCCGGCGTCGGGGCCCGCGCCCAGTTGCGGCAGCAGGCAGGTATCCTCAGCCGGATCGTGGCACCGTTTGGCACCGATGTCGGTCAGTTCCGGCAGGCCGGTGATTTGCAGGCGCCAGGCCTCGTCTTCGCCGAGATGCAGGTGCAGGCGGTTAAGCTTGTAGGCCGCCATCTGTTCGACGACCTTGAAGATCTGCGCCTTAGGATGGAAGTTGCGCGCGACGTCGAGATGCAGGCCGCGGAAGCCGAAGCGCGGGGCATCCTCGACACGCAGGGGCTTGAGCAGCCCCTTGTCGTGGGCGGCCTGCTGGGTCAGCGAACGCAGGGCATAGGCGGCGCCGGCGGCATCGGCGGCGGTTATGGCGACCGCGCCGTTCTCAGCCACGAGCGTGTAGGACTCGGGCTTGCCGGCGGCGATGGTTACGGTCAGCGGCACGCCGCCGTCGGCTTGTTTGAGGCCGGCCAGGGCTGGGGCGATGTCGGCGGCCGCGATGCCGCTCAGCTTGACGACTACGCCCTTGGTGAGATCGAGCGCGGCGCCACCTAACGGCTCGGCCTTGACCGGCGTCGGCAGGATAATGATTCCCGATGGTGCAGCAGGGGATGCCTGACGCGATGCGGTCTGTTCGAACAGGCGCTCCGGCGTCAGCCATGGCGTGCCAGGGTGACCGTTCTGACGGGCTTCGTCGGTGTTGGGCGTGACGAAGGGCAGGGTTTCTTCACCGGTCGCCGGATCGACGCCGGTGCGCGCTGAGGCAATGACGGGCGGTTTCAAGCCATCAGCGACGACATAGGCGTTGGGCAACAGGAAGTAGGGCGAATTGACATTGCCGGGCGAGATCAGGCGCAGGGTATATTTGGTGCCGGCTTTGAGTGTCACGCCCGGCTTAGGCGTGAACCGCACCAGGTCGCCATTGAGGATTTCCATGTCGAACAGGTCGCTTTTCAGCGGCAGCAGCGGAGTGACGAAGCTGGCATAGATGGCGAAGTTACCCGACGCGACCGCCGGGGGCAGGGACTTTGGCGTGGTCAGGTCGAGGTCGAGCCGGAGGCAACCCTTCGGCGTCGGGCACCCGGCGGAGCTGCGCGTTTCGGCCAGGGTCAGATGATAGCCAAGCTTGCCGGCGAAAGCGTCGATCTGGGCCTGCGTCGGCTTGGCATGAAGCACGGAGGGGGCGGCCAGCAGCGTCGCACCGAGCAAAAGGCCATGCAGAAATTTCGACATTTCGTCCCTCGTCTTATAATCATATACCCCAAGGTGACCCAGGCCCGGCGGCTTGTCAATCCGCAGAAGCAGGCCAGTGTGATATCATTTAAATACCAATATAAAACCAATTTGCCAAAATATCGCTTCAGGTATCAAAACTACCGGCTTTACAATAATACGATTCGTACTATTGTTGACCTTAATACGAAACGTACGAAATGACCAAGTCTGTTACGCCTCTCGGTTTCGCTCTTATGGGTCTCATCAGGGAGGAACCCCGATCGGGTTATGCCCTGCGCAAGGTGTTCGAGACTACCCCTATGGGAAGCTATTCCGGCAGTCCGGGCAGCATCTATCCGGCGCTGGAATCGCTGCGGAAGTCGGGGCTGGTGGAGGCGTCAGGAGAAGGACGCGGGAAGGGTTCGTTTCACCTGACGCTGCAGGGTGCTGAGGCATTTCAGGCCTGGCTGCGGGCGCCGGTGGAAGCAAGCGATCTGTCGCAGGCCATGCTGCGCTTCGCCTTCCTGCACGGTCATCCGGACCGGTCGGTGACGCGCGCCTTTCTCGACTCGTTCGAGGCGGCGGCAGCCGGACAGGCGACGGCCTTGGCGGCATTTATTGCCGGGGAGGCCGGCCAGGCCCTGCCAGTACAGGCACGGGTCGCGGTCGAACACGGACGCAGACAAGTTGAGGCTTCGGCCGCCTGGGCGGCCTGGGCACGGCGGACACTGGAGGCGGAAGGGGAGCTATGATGAAGACGGGAATCTGGGCCGCGAAGGCTGTAGGTCTATGGCTCGTGCTGGTCGTCGGTATGGTGCTGGGCGGGCTGCTGTTTTTCAGCGGCGCGCCGGCGATTACGCCGGATGGCCCTTTCGACGCGGGCCAGGCCATGCTGGTCGTCAATGGGGGCGTTGCCGTTGTGCTTGCCTTGCTGGCGGAACGCAGCCGGCTGCGTGGTCTTGCGTTGGGCGTGACATTGGCGGCCGCGCTTTACGGCATCGAGACCGTCATGTCGCTGATCGAGGCGGTGGTCTTCAACAACGACCTGAAGATGCCGCTGGACAGTGTATGGAAGGGCGCCCTGAGCAGTCTGGTGCGCGATGCCCTGGCCGGTGTGGCGATTGGCCTGATGTGGCGTGGCAAGACGACTGAAGTCCCTTCGACGCTGCGCGGTCTGGGGTGGAAGTTTCCGGCAATCGCCGTCCTCTACATCGTCTGCTATTTTGTTGCCGGCGCCTTCATCGCCTGGCAGAGCGCCGAGGTTCGCGCCTTCTACGCCAATGTCGGCGACATCTCCATGCCCT
>CAMLPZ010000178.1 GCA_946482045.1 uncultured Asticcacaulis sp. | reverse complement strand
CGGAACAGCTTGGCCAGATTATAGCCGATGCCCATCCAGAACATGGCATAAAGCCCGACGATCAGCGCGCCGGCAGCCAGGGCCATCAGGCTGTAGATGCCTGTGAAAACGCTCAGGATCGTGTCGCCCAGCAGATAGAAGCCGACCGCGCCCCAGCCGACCAAATTATGCTTCGCCGGGTCGACGCGCGAATAGATCCACCAGCCGACCATCGGCGCCAGCACGAACAGCAGGGCAAACGTCAGAGGCACCAGAGCCAGGCCAAGGATCGCGCTTAGGGCCGCAGCATAGTCGGTCACGTGCCAGGCGCCCAGCAGGCTGTCGAGTTGCGGCAGCGCGAAGACACCCCAGAAAAAGCCGTAGAGCCCCCCGGCCAGCCGCATCATCACCAGCAGGAAAATACCGGCTTTCAGCGCTGTGACCCACGCCGCCGATCCCGCGGCCGTCGCGGGCGCGGCTGTTGTTGCCTTGTTCATAGAAGCCCTCTCATCGTTCCAGTCTCACCTGTCTAAAAAGGTTAACAGACGATTCCCGAGGCCCCTAATGAAATCGGATTAGTCCAACTCGACGAGTTCGACCCTGGTGCCATTCAGCACCAGTGCCAGTTCGCCGCGCTTGAGCTTGAGCGCGTCTTCGCCGAACAAACGCCGCCGCCAGCCCTGGAGCGCCGGGACATTGGCGTTGTCGTCGAGCGCTATCTTTTCCAGGTCGGATACAGTCGCCAGAAGCTTGGGCGCGACGTTTTCCTCTTCGCAGCGGATGCGCAAGAGGACCTTCAGCAGTTCGACCACGGACGCCGGCACCTGGACCGGCGGGGGCGACTTGTCGACCTTGGGCGCATAGGCTTCCGGGTTTTTCAACACCGCGCGGATGATATCGGTCAGTTCCAGGCCGAACTTCGACGCGCCGAAGCCCTTCGAGGTAGAGCGAAGTTGGTCAAAGGCCGCCGCGTCGGTCGGGCACTGGGTGGCGATTTCGTCGACGCCCTCGTCCTTAAGGATGCGGCCGCGCGGCATGTCGCGTTCCTGCGCCGTGCGTTCGCGCCACGCGGCGACCTGGGCGAATACGCCCATATACTTGGTCGAGGTCTTGCGCGGCTTGAGACGGCGCCAGGCCTCATCGGGACTGGTCGAATAAAGCGTCATGTGCGTCAGGGCCTTCATCTCGTCCTGGACCCACTCAAGGCGCCCTTCACGGGAGAGACGGTCGCGCAGGCGAATATAGACCTTGGCCAGGTGCGTGACGTCGCCCAAGGCATATTGCAACTGCTGGTCGCTCAGCGGGCGGCGCGCCCAGTCGGTGAAGCGCGAGCCTTTATCCAAGTCGATCTTGAGTTTCTGGCGGACCAGCGAATCATAGGCGACCTGGTCTCCGAAGCCTGCCGCCATCGCTGCGACCTGGGTGTCGAATACCGGGGTCGGCATGACGCCGAGATTGACGAAGATTTCCATATCCTGACGGCAGGCATGGAAGACCTTGAGAATCGATTCGTCGGCCAGGAGGTCGAGGAACGGCTTGAGGTCGATGTCGCGGGCCAGCGGATCGATGATCCCGGCGTGATCGCTGCTGGCGGCCTGAATGAGGCACAGTTTGGGCCAGTAGGTGGTTTCCCGCATGAATTCCGTGTCGACCGTAATGAACGGCGCGGTTCTCAGCAGATCACAGAAGGCAATCAGATCAGTAGTATTTGTAATTGGACTCATTTTGTCGCTATAGCAGAGCGGAAACGCAGCCCATACCCTATTTTGCAGGATTTTTCCACAATGGCGGAATTAAAGAACGGTCTGACCTACGCCCAGTCGGGAGTCGATATCGACGCCGGCGAGGCCCTGGTCGACGCCATCAAACCCCTGGCCAAGGCAACGCGCCGTCCGGGCGCCGAAGCATCGCTGGGCGGGTTCGGCGCGCTGTTCGACCTCAAGGCGGCAGGGTATGATGATCCTTTGATCGTCACGACCACCGACGGTGTCGGCACCAAGCTTAAGATCGCCATCGAAACCAACCGCCACGACACGGTCGGTATCGATCTGGTCGCCATGTGCGTCAATGACCTGCTGGCCCAGGGCGCGGAACCGCTGATGTTCCTCGACTACTATGCCACCTCGAAGCTGGACGTCGATACGGCCCGCCGTGTCGTGGCCGGCATCGCCGAAGGATGCAAGCGCGCCGGCTGTGCGCTGGTTGGCGGCGAAACGGCGGAAATGCCCGGCATGTATGGCGACAGCGATTACGACCTGGCGGGTTTTTCGGTCGGCGCCGTCAATCGCGACGCCGTGCTGCCGAAGTTCGACGACCAGCGCGAAGGTGATCTGATCATTGGGCTCGCTTCCTCGGGGCCGCACTCCAACGGTTATTCGCTGATCCGCAAGGTGATCGAGGTCGCGGGGTTGAACTGGTCAAGTCCGGCACCGTTCACCAAGGACCTGTCGCTGGCCCAGGCCCTTCTGGAACCGACGCGCATCTATATCAAGTCTGTCCTGCCATTGATGAAGGCGGGCCTGATCAAGGGCGGCGCGCACATCACCGGCGGCGGTTTGATCGAGAACCCGGATCGCGGTGTCCGTGAGGACCTGACCGCGACGTTCGATTTCGACGGTTTCGAGTTCCCGCCGGTCTTCAAGTGGCTGATGGAAACGGGTGGCATCGACAAGCACGAGATGCTGCGGACGTTCAACTGCGGCGTCGGATTTGTCCTGTATGTGTCGCCCAAGAACGCTGATGCGGTTCTGGCGGCGCTGCTGAACGCCGGCGAGGACGCGTTTATCTGCGGCCAGCTGGCGAAGAAGGCTTAAGTCACGCGCCTCCACACCTCCCGCTCCTCCCTGTTGCGAAGCAATGGGGAGGGGGACCGCACGAGACGGCGTTTACGCCGGCGAGATGTGGTGGTGGGGCGTACCGCCTGCGTTGTACCCCACCACCGCTGCGCCTCGCTTTGCTCGGCTGGCGGTCCCCCTCCCCATCGCTCCGCGACAGGGAGGAGTTAAAGAGACCGACCCAATGACCTCTCTAAAAACAAAAACAGCCATATTCATCTCCGGCCGTGGCTCCAACATGATGGCGCTGGTCGAAGCCGCGCAGGCGCCGGACTTTCCGGCCGAAATCGTCCTGGTCGTCTCCAATGATCCGTCAGCGGCCGGCCTCGCCTGGGCCGCCGAGCGTGGAATTAAAGCCGTGGCGGTGGATCACAAAGCCTATGGGAAGGATCGCGAAGCCCATGAGCGCGCTATCCACGGCCATTTGACCGCGCACGGCATCCAGTTCATCTGCCTGGCCGGCTATATGCGCATCCTGACGCCATGGCTGGTCGAGACGTGGAACGGCCGGATGATAAATATCCACCCTGCCCTCCTGCCCGATTTCAAGGGTCTGCACACCCACGAACGCGCCATAGAAGCCGCCGTGAAGGAGCACGGTGCGACCGTCCACTGGGTGACGCCAGGCGTCGACGAAGGCGAAACCATCCTGCAGGCGCGCGTGCCGGTCTTCCCGGAAGACACAGCCGAAGTCCTGGCCAAGCGCGTCCTGGCCGAAGAACACAAGCTTTACCCGGAGGCCGTGCGTCTGGTATTGTCCAAGCCGCTCGGGGAAGACCTTACGAATTTGTAATAGCTCATTTCTTTCTCAATTAAGGTTGCTACTGTAACATTGCCGGATGAAGTTGCTTAGAACCGTCCCATTCCTTGCCGGGATTATCGCATTTGCCTGCGCGGTACCCGCCATGGCCGAAGAAGGCATGTGGACGTTCGACAATGTGCCCGTGGCGCGCATCAACAAGACCTATGGCACGCATATCGATCAGCCGTGGCTGAACCGTCTCCAGGCCGCCACCGCCCGTATCAACAGCGGTTGCACCGGCACCATCCTGTCGTCCGAAGGGCTGATGCTGACCAATCATCACTGTGTCTTCGAATGCCTGCGGGCGCTGTCGTCAGCCGAGGAGGACCATATTGCCGAGGGCTTCATTGTCCGCGCGCGTGAGGATGAGGAAGCCTGTCCCGGCATGGCGGCCGAGATCCTGCTCGGCGTTACCGACCACACCGCCGATGTCAACCGCGTGACGCGTGGCCTCAAGGGCGATGCTTTTCTCAAGGCCCAGAACGCCCGTTTCGCCGAGATCGAAGCGGCCGGGTGCGGCGGCGATCCAGCCTTCCGCTGCCAGATGGTGACGCTTTATCAGGGCGGCCAGTACAAGCTCTACAAGTATCGCAGGTATAACGACCTGCGCCTTGTTTTCGCTCCAGAATTCCAGTCAGCCTATTTCGGCGGCGACCCGGATAATTTCAACTTCCCACGCTATGGCTTCGATGTCGCCTTCATGCGTCTCTACGAGAACGACGCCCCGGCCGCGACGCCCCAGCATCTCAACTGGGCGCCGGTGGAACCGAAACCCGGCGAGCCGGTCTTTGTCGCCGGCAATCCCGGCTGGACGCAGCGCTTGTGGACCGTGTCACAACTGGAGACCCAGCGCGACATCATCAATCCGCCCAGCCTGGCCATGAAGTCGGAACTGCGTGGACGCCTCATCGCCTATTCGCGCATCGATGACGAGACCAAGCGGATCTCATCGGACGCCCTGTTCGGCGTTGAGAACGGCTTCAAGTCTTTGGCCGGCCAGGACCTGGCGCTGCACAATCCGCGCATCATGGCGGCCAAGCGCAAGGAAGAAGCCGCGCTGAGGGCGAGTGTCAAAGGTGCCTTCAAAAAGGAGATCGGCGATCCGTGGGCTGAGATCGCAGCGGCGCAAAAGGCCAGTGCTGAACTGTACCTGCCCTATCACTTCCTCGAGCAGGCGCCGAACAATTCCACCCTGTTCGCCATCGCCCGCAAGCTGGTGCGTCACGCCGCCGAGATGGAAAAGCCGTCGGCCGAGCGCCTGCCGGAATTCGCCGATCCGCGCCTGCCGACATTGCGCCGCGACCTGCTGTCGCCGTGGCCGATCGAAAAGCCGCTGGAAAAACTCTATCTCGAGTTCCGCCTGTCGAAGGCGCGCGAATACCTGACCAATGACGCCGCCGAAACCCAGTTGCTGTTGGGGGACGACTCGCCCGAAAGCCTCGCCGAACGGCTGGTCGACGGCACGCGGCTGGATGATACTGAGTTCCGCACCCAGTTGTGGGAAGGCGGCATGGCGGCGATAGAAGCCTCCGACGACCCGATGATCCAGTACGCCATCAAGCTCGATCCGGCTGCGCGGGCTTTGCGCCAGGCGTATGATGCGCGCGTCAACAGCCCGGTACGGATTGCGTCGGAGAAAATCGCGAAGGTCCGGTTCCGTTATTACGGCACCTCGACCTATCCGGACGCCACCTATTCGCCGCGCCTCAGCTTCGGCAAGGTCGACGGTTGGACGTGGCGCGGCAAGACGATCGCGCCGGTGACGCGGATTTCGGGCCTGTACGCGCGGGCGACGGGCCACGATCCTTACGTGCTGTCCGCGCCGTTTGAGGCGGCCAAGGATAAGTTGAATGGCGATACGGTGCTGAATTTCACGACCACGACCGATATCGTCGGCGGCAATTCCGGTTCGCCCGTCGTCAATGCCCAAGGCGCCGTGATCGGCGCCGTGTTCGACGGCAATATTCATTCACTGGGGGGCAACTTTGCTTATGATCCGCAGCTGAACCGGTCCGTTTCGGTATCGGCTGCGGCGATCAGCGAAGTGCTGGCGAAGGTTTATGGGCTCGACAGTCTTACGGAAGAGCTCGGTCGGCGGTAAAGCTCGTGGGGTGTGGGGGCCCATGGCGGGCGAAAGCTATACTTTCGCCACGGCATACCCCACAAACCTCACTTGTTCCAAAAGAAAAGCCCTCACCCTTTAGGGGTGGGGCTTTCTTTTGGATTAAGTAAGACCTGGGGCCACAGGCCCCAGACCCCGTGCCCTTCGCATGGCTCCGGGCGTTCGTCGCGGAAATCAGTACATTTAGTACTGATTTCATCCGGTTCGCTCTTCGAGCAAACCGGCGCTCCTCACTAACCGACGATCTGGTCTTCGGTGAAGAACTGCGCGATTTCGATCGCCGCGTTCTCGTCCGAGTCCGAACCGTGGACCGAGTTTTCACCGATCGACAGGGCGAACAGCTTGCGCAGCGTGCCTTCGGCGGCTTGTTCCGGGTTGGTGGCGCCCATGACTTCACGGTACTTCGGCACGGCGTTCTCGCCTTCCAGGACCTGGACGACGACCGGCGCGGCGGTCATCTGGCCAACCAGTTCACCGAAGAACGGACGCTCCTTGTGGACGCCGTAGAATTGCTCGGCCTGGGCCTTGGTCATCAGGATGCGGCGCTGGGCGACGATGCGCAGGCCGGCCTTTTCGATGACGGCGTTGATTTCGCCAGTGATGTTGCGGCGGGTGGCGTCGGGCTTGATGATCGAGAAAGTACGGGACATGTGATGTTCCAATTTCGTTTTGCGTTTGCGTTGCGCTGCCTTATAGCGAGGGCCACCGCTTTCGCAACCCCTTTTATTATCGCGTTTTTCTGAATGCTGCAGATCACCAATCTTACCTACGACGCCTATGGCCGGCGCTTTTTTGATGGCGCCACCCTGGCCCTTCCGCCCGGCACCAAGGCCGGACTGGTGGGCCTGAATGGCGTCGGCAAGTCGACCCTGTTCAAGCTGATCCTCGGCCGCGCACAACCCGGCGGCGGCGAGATCACCACGCCCAAGGGATGGCGCGTCGCCAGCGTCGACCAGGAAATCGCCGCATCGCCCCAGCACCTGATTGACGCCGTTCTGGAAATCGACACGCGCCGCCATAACCTGCTGAAAGCGCTGGAAACGGCCGATCCGATTCACCAGGCCGAAATTCACCATGACCTCTATTCGATCGGCGCTGACCGCGCGCCGGCGAAGGCCGCGGAAATCCTGAGCGGTCTCGGTTTTTCCAACGGCGACCTGACGCGGCCGATCTCGGACTTTTCCGGCGGCTGGCGGATGCGCGCGGCCCTGGCCGGCGCGTTGCTGGCCGAGCCCGACCTGCTGCTGCTCGACGAACCGACCAACTATCTCGATCTCGAAGGCGCATTGTGGCTGGAAGCGCGTCTACAGCGCTATCCCAATGCCGCACTGATGATTTCGCACGACCGCGACCTGTTGAACGAGTCGGTCGATGCGATCGTGCACGTCGTCGGCCAGAAGCTCGACTACTACACCGGCAGCTACGACAATTTCGAGCGGATGCGCGCCGAAAAGGCCCGGCTGAACGCCGCCAACAGCGCCAAACAGGAAGCCGAACGCGCCCACCTGCAGGCCTTTGTCGACCGCTTCCGCGCCAAGGCGTCGAAAGCCGCCCAGGCCCAGTCGCGCATGAAGAAGCTGGAAAAGCTGCCGCCGATCGCCGCCACCATCCAGGACCGTGTCGCGCCGTTTATCCTGCCGTCGCCGGAAAAGCAGTTGTCGCCACCGATCCTGCGCCTGGAGGACGCCAGCGTCGGCTACGGCGAAACCGTCATCCTGCGTCACATTAACGTCCGCCTCGATCCCGATGATCGCATTGGTGTTTTGGGCGTCAACGGCGCCGGTAAGTCGACCTTCGCCAAGCTGCTGGCCGGCGCGTTGACCGAGAGCCACGGATCGCAATGGCGCGACCGCCGCATGCAGGTCGCCTGGTTCCATCAGCACCAGATCGAAGCCATGGACCCGGAAGACACGCCGCTGGAGATGATGCGCCGCGCCCGTCCGGAGGAGCCCGAATCGAAGCGCCGCGCGCGTCTGGGCTCGTTCGGCATGACGGCCGAAAAGGTTGAGACCAAGGTCAAGGACTTGTCGGGTGGCGAACGCGCCCGCCTGCTGCTCAGCATGGTGGCGATGGACGGCCCTCACCTGCTCATCCTGGACGAACCGACCAACCACCTGGATATTGACAGCCGCCGGGCCTTGCTCGATGCGCTCAACGACTATGAAGGCGCCGTGTTGATCATTACCCACGACCGGTCTTTGATCGAGTTGGTTGCCGACAAGCTGTGGCTGGTCAATGACGGCACGGTAAAGACCTATACCGGGACGATGGACGACTACGCCAAGCTGGTCATCGAGCGCGCCAAGACGGCGACGCGCGAGGAGGCGCAGGCCAACGCGAAGGACAAGCCGGCCAATGTCAACACCAAGGACGCCCGCAAGGCCGCCGCGGCGGCGCGTAATGCCATCGCGCCGCTGAAGAAGAAGGCCGACGACCTGGAACGCCAGATCGAGGCGACGGGCAACCAGATCAAGCTGTTGGATCACAAGCTGGCCGATCCGGACATCTACACGAAGCGCCCGCAGGAAGCCGTGAGCCTCGGTAAGGACAAGGCGCGGCTTGAGGACAAGCTCGTGGCGCTCGAAAGCGAGTGGATGGAAGCGGCTGAGGTTTATGAAACGGCGAAGGCGGAGGCCGGGATATAACCGCTATTGACTTTAATACCGCCCCACTTGTGGGGCGGGGGACCGCACGAATGAGCCATCGGTAGATGGCGAAAGAGATGTGGTGGTGGGGGCCTTTGCGTAGAATATAACTCAGGCAGCGTATCGAACCTCGTTATGAAGCCCCCCACCACCATGCTTGCTCGCATGCGAGCTTCGCACGGTCTCCCGCCCCGCTGCTCGGGGCGGTATAAGCGAAGCCTACTCCGCCGGAAGGGTCTGCGCCTCTTCCTTCTTGGTCGTGGCGACGGCGCCGGCGGCGGCGGCAACGACCGCCAGGATGGCCAGCCACTGCTGTCCCGACAGGTGTTCGTGGACGATGATCAGGCCGGCCAGGGCGCCGACGGCCGGGTCGGCGCTGATCAGGACGCCGAAGGTCCGTTC
>CAMLPZ010000177.1 GCA_946482045.1 uncultured Asticcacaulis sp. | reverse complement strand
GGTTCGGTAACCGTATGCTGGCCAAAGCCGGCGATCAAGGGCATTGCCGACTTGATTGTCTCGGCGACCGCCGGAATGCTAAGCGACGCCTTGTGGCTTTCGGCCGTGTCCCAGACTTCGGTGATCCAGATGGCATCCGGGTCCTGCGGGTCCTTCGCCACAACATAGCTCTTGCATCCGGGCATGTCGCCGACGCCGGCGGTCATCAGCGCGATCAGTTCATCGCGCTTGCCCGGATGCGCCTTGAAGCTTCCGATCAGTCCGTACATGCCATGCCTCCGCTATTGGATTATCATCCTATAGCTCCGCCAGCGCAATTCCGTCAGCAGGTTAGTCCCGCGTGATCGGATTGATGCCCAGGGCCTGCACGGCTTCGATCGAGACTTGCCCCTGTGGCAGGTCGTTGTCGGCCTGGAACTTCTGCATGGCGGCGACGGTCTGCGGTCCCAGATTGCCATCGATGGCGCCGGGGCTGTAGCCCTTGGCGGCCAGGGCCTTCTGAACCATCATGATCAGCTTGGGCGATGCGTTGCGGTCGCACAGGACCTGGCGCCAGACGCCTTCGGCGCGGCCGGTGACGCGGGTTTTCTCGACGTCCTTGTAGACCGCCGGGATGGTGTAGGTCTTGACCTGTTCCTCGGCGACCAGTTCCTTGACCTGGCGCTTTTCGTAGACGGCCGGGACCGTGTATTCCTCGACGCGTTCAGGGCGCTCGACGACCTGACGCCTGACCTGGCGGGTGACGGCCGGGATCTCGATGCGGCGAACACGTTCGGGCTCGACCATCACCTTGCGCTTTTCGGTGCGATATTCGGCCGGAATATCCTTCAGACACCACACGGCCGGCGGATTGCCGTTGTCGAGGTAGCGGCGCCCCTCTTCGTCGGCCTCGACGCGCTGGGGCTCCTTGCCCGGCCACGCCAGGTACCCATCTTCGCGGTAACGCACCGGACGGTGATCGCCTGGTGTCACCAGCGGCGCATCGATCGGCTCGCCTTCGGTCTTCACCCACTCCTGGCGGGCGGGAGACACCATGACCTGCTCGACGCGAACCTCGTAGCGGGCGGGAATGATCTCCTCGCGGAAGCTGGCTTCGCGGACGACTTCGGTTTCCATACGCGTCGTCACGACAGCTGGAATGACCCGGCGCTCAATGCGCTCGGGCTTCACCATGACCTCTTTTTCGATGGTGCGATACTGCGCCGGCAGGACGCGCTTTTCCACGCGTTCGGGCGTGACCATCACCTGCTCAGTATAGACTTCGCTTTGCGGCGCCAGCAGCAACCGCGCATAGCACTCGCCCGGCTTGGCGTTGCGGCGCACATCTTCGGGAAGTTCTTTCCAAGCCGGGTCCTTGTCGTCGCAGGCGATGATTCGACCATCGACATCCCGCTTCGCCGGCGGAAGTGGACTGTCACGCAGGTCGGCAGGCGCGGCAGAACTGGTGCCCGTCGCCAGGACCTTGCCAGTCTGTTTGGCAGCTTGCTTGGAATCTTTCTTGAATGTTTCGCTGACGACCGGCTTGACGGCCGGTTTGGCAAGCGCGCCGACGGATACGCCCAGACCGGTCAACGCGACAAGGGCCAAAAGCGCCGCCCTCGATTTCAGTTCGCGACGCAGCAAAGACGTGGACACAGCAGCAACCCCAGTTGGACTAAACGAATGAGGTCAAATTTTAACGCTTTTTAACCCGCGCCGCCAACCCCTCTCGCTCAGGACGGGTAAATTAAAAGCGTTTTCCCGCTTGACTTCCACCGTCACATTCCCAATCAAGCGCGCAATTTCGTAATTCCTCCCGCAAGGTTCCGCCCATGATCTCCCGTTACGCCCGCAAGGAAGCCGCCGCCATCTGGGACGCGGCCGCAAAATACAAGATCTGGTTCGAGATCGAAGCCCATGCCGCGACCAAGATGGCCGAGTTGGGCGTGATCCCCACCGAGGCCGCCGAAACCCTGTGGGCCAAAGGCAAGGACGCCCAGTTCGATTCCGACCGCATCGACGAGATCGAACGCACGGTGAAGCACGACGTCATCGCGTTTTTGACCCACGTCTCGGAAATCGTCGGCCCTGAAGCCCGCTTCCTGCACCAGGGCATGACCTCGTCGGACGTGCTCGACACCTGCTTCGCCGTCCAGCTTCAGCGTTCAGCAGACCTTCTGATCGAAGGCGTCGACTTGGTCCTGAAGGGCCTGAAGCGCCGCGCCGAAGAGCACAAGTTCACCCCCACGGTCGGCCGCAGCCACGGCATCCACGCCGAGCCGGTGACGTTTGGCCTGAAATTGGCCGGCTACTACGCCGAATTCGTCCGCGCCCGTAAGCGCCTGGAAGTCGCCCGCGAGGAAATCTCGACCTGCGCCATCTCCGGGGCCGTCGGCACCTTCGCCAATGTCTCTCCTGAAGTCGAAGTCTATGTCGCCGATAAGATGGGCCTCAGCATCGAGCCCGTCTCGACGCAGGTCATCCCGCGCGACCGTCACGCCGCCTTCTTCGCGGCCTTGGGCGTCGTGGCTTCGTCAATTGAGCGTCTGGCCGTCGAAATCCGCCACCTGCAGCGCACCGAGGTCCTGGAAGCCGAAGAATTCTTCTCGGCCGGCCAGAAGGGTTCTTCGGCCATGCCGCACAAGCGCAACCCGGTCCTGACCGAAAATCTCACGGGCCTTGCCCGCCTCGTCCGTTCGGCGGTCGTGCCGGCCATGGAAAATGTCGCCCTGTGGCACGAGCGCGATATCTCGCACAGCTCGGTCGAACGCGGCATCGCGCCGGACGCCTGCGTCCACCTCGACTTTGCGCTGCGCCGCCTGGCCAATGTCATCGAGAACCTGCTGGTCTATCCGGAAAACATGCAGAAGAACCTCGACCGCCTGGGCGGCCTGGTACACTCTCAGCGCGTCCTGCTGGCCCTGACGCAAAAGGGCATGTCGCGCGAAGACAGCTATTCGGCCGTTCAGCGCAATGCCATGAAGGTGTGGCGCGGCGAAGGCAACTTCCTCGACTTCCTGGCCGCCGACGAAGACGTGTCGAAATTCTTCACGCGCGCCGAGCTCGAGCCATTTTTCAACATTGATTATCACACCAAGCACGTCGACACGATCTTCCAGCGCGTGTTCGGATAAGTAAGCAAGTAGCCCCACCACCGCTGCGCTTCGCTGGCGGTCCCCCTCCCCATGCCTTCGGCACAGGGAGGAGAAACAGAGCGCAATCACTCCTCCCTGTCGCGTAGCGACGGGGAGGGGGACCGCACGACGCGCGGAACGCGCTAGATGCGGTGGTGGGGCGCCTTCATAACGGTAGAAACATGCAACTCCTCTCCGACGCCTTCGACACTGCCGGTTATGTCAGCCGCTTCACCAACAAGGGCCGCATCCGCCTGGAAGGTGCCGTGTCGGCTGACGACGCCGACGCAATCCACCATGCGCTGGAGCAGGAAACGCCTTGGGAACTGCAACTGGTGTCCAAAGACGGACGGCCGGAAATCATCAACCGGCGTGAACTCAACGCCTTGCCCGAATCGGAAATCCAGCAGAGGCTTCAGGATGCCGCAGAGCGCGCACAATCGGGCCTGTCCTGGCTGCGCCTGGGCGTAAACCTGCTTAACAAATCAGGTGAGGACTTTCCGCTAACGCCTTTCGCCACTTTGCTAAAGTCGCCGCAATTCGCGCAGTTTTGCGGTGAACTGACGGGCATGTCCGACCTGACCCTGACTGAGCTGTCGGCCATCTGCTATCGCCCTGGCGACTTCTTTACCCAGCATACCGACCTGGCCGCCCGCCTGTGCTTCGAATGGAATTTCAGCCGTGACTGGCGCCCGGACTGGGGTGGTCAGGTCCTGTTCCATTCCCCGTCGGGCGATATCGAAGGCGGTATCCTGCCCCGCCTCAACGACCTGTCGCTCTATGCCGGCGACCAGCCGCGCTCGATCGCTTCAGTCGCGCCCTATGCCGGCACGCCGCGCTTTTCGATTGTCGGAAGATTTGCCTAAGACGCGGACTTAACCGCCGGCCTTGATCGCTTCGCGCGACTGGGCCAGGAATTCGGCCGCCTTGACGCGGACCTCGGCTTCACGGATCACGATGCGCGAAGCCGTCAGATCGCCGAGGATCTTGCGGATTACGTCTTCTTCGGAGGCGTTGGTCGATTTGCCGAGCGCAAGGGCGTAGTTTTCAATCGATTCGCCGCTCAGGCCCATTTTTTCGCCGGCCCAGAGACCGATCAGGCGGTTGCGGCGTTCGGCGGCCAGAAACTCGAACCCTTTCGCCGCATCGTCCGGCTTTGGTGCCGGTGACACATCAGAAATACGCTCGTTCATACTGGACATTTGGGCAAACCTTTCAGGCAGGGTTCTGTTTTAATTCTCCTAAGGGCGCGGCGCAACAAGAAGTGTCATTTACATGGCAAAAGTTTTTGTTTATTTGCGGCGGCGAACGGCATCCCCTATGATGCTTCAGGTCAAATCACGGATGGCCCGGGCCTGTCCCAAACGCTTTAAGAACTCCCGTTTGCGCCCGCTGCCCCCAGCGCGGCGCGAATCGTCAATTCAGGCGTCGCCCTCCGCTCAAGGAAGTCAGGTCCGATGACCAACACGCGCCGCAAGAAAATCTACGAAGGCAAGGCCAAGATTCTGTACGAAGGCCCCGAGCCCGGCACGCTCATCCAATACTTCAAGGATGACGCCACTGCGTTCAACGCGCAAAAGAAGGCGGTTCTGGACGGCAAGGGCGTCATCAACAACCGCATCTCCGAATTCGTCATGACCAAGCTGACGAACATCGGCGTGCAGAACCACTTCATCAAGCGCCTGAACCTGCGTGAGCAACTGATCCGCGAAGTCGAGATCATTCCGCTGGAAGTCGTCTGCCGCAACGTTGTCGCCGGCTCGATGGCCAAGCGCTTCGGCCTGCCGGAAGGCCAGCAGCTTCCGCGCTCAATTATCGAATTCTATTACAAGAATGACGCCCTCGAAGACCCTATGGTCACCGAAGAGCACGTGACGGCGTTCAACTGGGCCAACACCCAGGAAATCGACGACATCCTGGCTATGACCCTGCGCGTCAACGACTTCCTGTCGGGTATGTTCGCCGCCGTCGGCATCACCCTGGTCGATTTCAAGATCGAGTACGGCCGTTTGTTCGAAGGCGAGTTCTCGCGCGTCATCCTGGCCGACGAGATCAGCCCGGATTCCTGCCGCCTGTGGGACGCCCAGACGAACGAGAAGCTGGACAAGGACCGCTTCCGCCGCGACATGGGCAATGTCATCGAAAGCTACGCCGAAGTCGCCAAGCGTCTCGGCATCATGGGCGACATGCCAAAAGTCATCGAAGGCGGAATGCAGTAAAATGAAAGCTAAGGTCCACGTGTTCCTGAAACCCGGCGTGCTCGACGTCCAGGGCAAGGCTGTCGAAGGCGCCCTGCACGGTCTCGGCTGGGGCGGCGTCTCCAACGTTCGCGTCGGCAAGGTGCTGGAATTCGACATGGACGGCGCTGACCAGGACGCCGCCAAGGCCGAGCTTAAGGCCATGTGCGAAAAGCTTCTGGCCAATACGGTCATCGAATCCTACAAGGTCGAGGTGGCGTAATGGCTCTCAAAGCCGCCGTCCTCGTCTTCCCCGGCTCCAACTGCGACCGCGACTGCAAGACCGCCGTTGAAACCACGGTGGGTGGCAAGGTCGAAATGGTGTGGCACCAGGAGACGTCCCTTCCCTCCGGTCTCGACCTGATCGTCGTTCCGGGCGGCTTCTCCTATGGCGACTATCTGCGTTGCGGCGCCATGGCGTCGCTGTCGCCGGTCATGCAGGCCGTCAAGACCGAGGCCGAACGCGGCGTGTCGGTGCTGGGCATCTGCAACGGCTTCCAGATCCTGTGCGAAGCCGGCCTTCTGCCCGGCGCGCTGCTGCGCAACGCCCAGCTCAAATATGTCTGCAAGCCGATCGAACTGACGATCGAAAATCGCAATACACGCTTCACCAGCGCCTATGGCAACAAGCAGACCGTGTGGATGACCCAAGGCAATGGGGACGGCAACTTCTTCGCTGATCCCGATACGCTTCAGGCCATCGAGGACAATAACCAGGTCGTCTTCCGCTATGTCGAAAATCCCAACGGTTCGGCCAACGACATCGCCGGAATCGTCAACACGGCGGGCAATGTGCTGGGCATGATGCCGCATCCGGACCGCGCCTTTGAGCCGGCGCTGGGTTCCGCCGACGGCGCGCCGATGTTCCACAGCCTGGTCAACGCGCTGCAGACGGCCTGAACGCCCTCCTACAGCCACGCATTGACATAACTTGTTAAGAATGAAAGCATCCCCGCAACTGAGTTTGCGGGGATTTTTCGTAATGTGGCGTCATATCGGACTGGCAGTCATCGTAACCCTAGCCGTGGCCGGATGTACGAAGAAGGACAAGGCGCCGGATACGACCGCCCTCGGCTACCACAAGGAAGCCTGCCCGGCAGAACTGAAAAACGCCGAATGCGGCAAGCTGGTCGTCGAAGAGACACGCGGTACCAATAATGGCCGCACCGTCACCCTGCCCGTCGTCATCATCCGCGCCACAGCGGCGAACAAGAAGGCCGATCCGGTCATCTTCCTGCACGGCGGCCCGGGCGGTAGCGTGGTCGCGGGCCTGCCGCGCCGCCTGGCACGCACCCCAAGCGTCATCACCCCCGACCGCGACTGGATATTCTTCGACCATCGCGGCACAGGGCTATCGACGCCGTCGCTCGATTGCGGCACGGCGCCCCTGTCCGACGCGGGCGTCGCCAGCGACGCCGGGGTAAAGGCGCTCCAGGACTGCGGAAAGAAATGGGCCGCCGAAGGCATTGACCTCAGCCAGTACAATTCCGCCGTTATCGTCAAGGATATCCGCGACCTGCGCAAGGCGCTTAACATCACGACGTATAACCTTTACGGCGGCTCCTACGGCACGCGCGTCGCCATGGCGGTGATGCAGCACGATCCCGAGGGCCTGCGCGCTGCTGTGCTCAACTCGACCTGGGCCCCCGAAGGCAATGCCACCGCCCCCCTGCCCGGCCTGGTCTCTCAGGAAGTCCGTCAGGTCCTTTCCTATTGCGCCGCCGACGCAACCTGCAACGGCAAGTACCCCGACCTCGAACGCCGGCTCGATGCGCGCATGACCGAGTGGTTGAAAACCCCGGTCAGCAAGGACGGCCAGACGCATACGGCCGACGAGATGGGCGCCTTCCTGCTGGAAACCATCTACAGCGATCGCGGCGCGCGCAGCCTGCCCATGCTGCTCGACGGCATCTTGAAGGGCGACTACGCGCCCCTCATCGCCTTCAAGCAGGAATACGCCGGCTATACCGAAGGCCAGTTCCTGACGACGCTGTGTAATGAGGAATTTGCCTTCGAGACGCCGGCGGCGGTAACCGCCGGGCTGAACGCCGCCGATCCAATCGCCGCGGCCGTGGCGCGCGACGCCGTCCGCTTCTTCCCGGCGTGCGAAGGCTGGGCAACCGGCAAGGGCGCGGCCGTTGAAAACCAGCCGCTCACCAGCGCCATCCCAACGCTGATGCTGTCGGCCGATATCGACGCCGGCTGCCCGGCGGAGATGTCCGAACAGGTCGTCACCCGCCTGAGCAAAGGCCGAAACTACATGTTCAAGAACCGCATGCACACCATCCAGGGCAGCGACTGCGCCAAGGCCATGGTCGCGCAGTTCCTCGAAACAGCCGATCCCAATGTCGACGCAAGCTGCATGGCGACCGACCGGCCGGCCTTCCCGTTCATTTATGACAAGTCGTAACGGTCTTTGTATCGACAGGGCGGGCTGAATCCGCTAAACGCGCGCGCATGAGCACAAGCATCGCCACCGCGCAAAAAACCATGGCCCAAAAGGCCGCCGAATATGGCCTGAAGTCCGACGAGTATCAGGTCATCCTCGACCGCCTCGGCCGCGAGCCCAATGATGTCGAACTGGGCGTCTTTAGCGTCATGTGGTCTGAGCACTGCTCTTACAAATCCTCGCGCAAGCACCTGCGCAAATTCCCGGTCACCGGCCCACGCGTCATCTGCGGTCCCGGCGAAAACGCCGGCGTCATCGATATCGACGACGGCCAGGCCTGCATCTTCAAGATGGAGTCGCACAACCATCCGTCCTATATCGAGCCCTATCAGGGCGCGGCGACGGGCGTCGGCGGCATCATGCGCGACGTCTTCACCATGGGGGCGCGCCCGGTGGCGCTTCTAAACGCCCTGCGCTTTGGCGATCCGGAACACCCCAAGACCCGCCGCCTGGTCGAAGGCGTGGTCGCCGGCATCGGCGGCTATGGCAACTGCGTCGGTGTGCCGACGGTGGCCGGCGAGACCAACTTCCACAGCGGCTATAATGGCAACATCCTGGTCAACGCCATGTGCGTCGGCCTGGCCGATGCCGACAAGATCTTCTATTCCGCGGCGCCCGAGCCCGGCCTGCCCGTCGTCTATTTCGGCTCCAAGACCGGCCGCGACGGCATCCACGGCGCCACCATGTCGTCGGCTGAATTCTCGGAAGACTCCGAAGAAAAGCGCCCGACCGTGCAGGTCGGCGACCCGTTCGCCGAAAAGCTGCTGATCGAAGCCACGCTGGAACTGATGGCCTCGGGTGCGGTCGCCGCTATCCAGGACATGGGCGCCGCCGGCCTTACCTCGTCGTCGGTCGAAATGGCCGGCAAGGGCGGGCTCGGCATCACGCTCGACCTCGACAAGGTGCCGCAGCGCGAAACCGGCATGACCGCCTATGAGATGATGCTCTCCGAATCGCAGGAGCGCATGCTGGCGATCCTGAAGCCTGGCCGCGAGAATGACG